>NZ_JBPPWJ010000006.1:0-155219 GCF_053547255.1 Rothia sp. 11273D007AR
ATCGGACTCCGCAGGAGGTGGTTGATGGTGCTTTAGTGGTCTTATAATTGTCGGAACTAAAGCCAGTACATATCAGTTCTGCAAAATCCTCCAGCACATACCACCCTTCTGCAAGCAAGCACACCAGTGACCCAGCTACTACACACCCTACGGTCCCTGCCGACCGCACGTCCTTCCCGCGCAGTCCGGCTCACCACACTCATCCTTTCTCTAGCAATCGGCGCTACAGGCTTCTTCCAAGCCGTCAGCCATCCCGACAGCTACCTATCCCTGCATATCGTCTTCTTCGCGCTCATCACCCTCTGGGCGGCGCTCTACTACACCGCCTACCGGTACTCTGTATATGCCCTGTGCGCGCTCATGCTTCTCAGCTCGGCCTACTACGACCAGGAGTCCGCTCTGCTGGCCTTCTTCATTCTTGCCTGCACCTTTTTGTTCGTTCTTACCGGCCCCCTACCAGGTATTTTTCTCCTCGCCATCTCACACATAGCTGGAGAAATCATCACAGCTTACACCCTGCTGCGGCCCTTTAACCTGTTAACACTCAGCATCAGCCTTTTCCTCTTCATAGGCACCCCCCTAGCACTACGAATCTCCTGGGAGCAGAAAAAGACCCTGGCCCAGGAATATGCCGACTACAAAGAACAGGTAGCTGAATCCAACCGCGCCCTAGCCCGCGAACTCCACGACACCGTAGCCCGGCACATCAGCGTCATCGGCCTCACCACCGGCCAAGGACTCGATGCAACCGACCCCAGCGGCAAAGATGCCGCTCTGCACACCATCGAAGAACACACCCACAAAGCCCTCACAGACATGCGCCTGCTCATCCGCACCACCCGAGGCGACACCGACCCCACAGCCCTACCCCAGACGTCCGCCCCCACCATCGACCTCAGCCAAACCCTAGCCCAAGCCCGCAAAGATCTCACCGCCCACGGCTTCACCCTGCACGAAAACATCACCATCACCGAAGCCGACCTACCCGACGGAGTACGCCCCACCTTCCACAAACTCATCCAAGAAATCTGCCACAACGCCAAAAAATACGCCCAACCAGGCTGCACCATCACCGTCACCGCCAAACCCAACCTCACCGGCGTCACCGTCACCACCTCCAACCCCGCTGCTCCCAGCACCCCCAAAAAGCGCACCCGGGGCACCGGCTACGGGCTTGTCGGCATAGGTGAGCGCATCCGCGCCCTCGGCGGAACCATGCACTACGGAGTAACAGACACAACCTGGAACCTCACCATCCACCTGCCCCTCGCCACCGCCTAGAAAGCACCCACCATGCACCAACCCACCGTAGCCCTCATCGAAGACGACCCCGACTTCAACGAACTCCTGGGCCTCTACATCAAAAACGACCCCGACCTCAACCTCATCGCCACAGGACGCAACGGGCAAGAGGCCGTCACCATCGCCAACACCCTACGCCCCGAGGTCTTCCTCATGGACCTCAACATGCCCATCATGGACGGCATAGAAGCCACCCGGCACATCCTGGCAACCCACCCAGACACCAAAATCATTGCCGTCACCACCTTCGATAGCTACAGCTACGTCAGCCAAGCCCTCGCCGCAGGCGTACACGGCTACCTACTCAAAAACTCCCGCGCCAAAGAAATCAAACAGGCAGTCACAGCCGCAGTTGAAGGGCGGGCCATCATCGACAGGCGGGCCCTCGCCAGCCTGGTCATCTCCATGAACCTCACCCAACCACCCCAGGGCGACCCCTGGAGCGAACTCAACGCAACAGAGCAGGCCATCACCAAACTCGTCTGCCTGGGGCACACGAACCAAGAAATCGCGGAAGAGCTGAACTACTCACTTTCAAGCGTCAAAAACACGCTCTCACAGGTCTACAAAAAGATGGGCGTCACCACCCGCACCCAGCTCCTGGTACACGCTGGGCATCACAACTTCCCGGTGCTGGACTAAAACTTCATCTGCCCTGTAATTTCAGGTATACCTGAAATTACAGGGCAGATTTCACTTAATTTCAGGTATATTCGAAATTATGACTCAGCTTCTTGCTCGCGACCGCTACCTTGACCTGTTAACCAGCATCACGGACCCCGCTCTTGTACGGGTCATTACCGGCGTACGACGCTGCGGCAAATCAGCCCTACTTCGAATGTATCGAGAACACCTCATAAGCCACGGGGTTGCCCCTCACCAGATACTATCTATCAATTTTGAAGACATGAGCAACGACAACCTGCGAGATCCGCAGATCTTCCACGCACATGTTCTCGAAACGATAGAAAACCACGAAGTACGGTTTCTACACATCGACGAAGTTCAGGAACTAAATGACTGGGCTCGCGTCGTAAACTCACTGCGTAGCCGCGAGAATCTTGAAATCTGTGTTACCGGATCCAACGCGTCAATGTTCATTTCTGAGTCCATCACCTATTTAGCAGGGCGCTATATCGAGATATCCATGCTCCCCCTGTCATTGACCGAATTTACTCGTTTCCGAGAACACTCAGGGATACACTTCACAGGAGCAGTTCAGGCCTACCAACAATGGATCAAATGGGGTACCTTCCCAGCAGCAGCTGTAACAACCAACGAAGAAGTAGTACGACAGCTCAACACCGGTCTCTTTGACTCAATCTTTACCAGGGACATAGCGTTACGCGGGCAGATACGCGATACCGAAGCCTTTCTGCGAGTAGCCCGTTTCGTTTTTGATAACGCAGGCTCTGAACTTTCAACCCTCTCCATCGTGAAACAACTCAAGTCACACGGCAGGAATGTTTCATCTGAGCTCGTAGATCGATACCTACAGTTAATGGTCGACGCGCACTTACTTTACCGCTGCCGCCGGTACGACACCCAAGGGAAGCAGTGGCTAAAGACCAACGGGAAAATGTACTTCGTAGACCCCGGTCTACGCAATTCTTTGCTAGGGTCACGGGATTACAACAGGGGTCGAGACCTCGAAAATATGGTGTACCTAGAACTTCTCCGCCGGGGTTTTGAAGTCACCACCGGGCAGGTCCCCGAAGGTGAAATAGACTTTCTAGCCAAGAAAGAAGGGCGCACAATCTATATTCAGGTAGCCCTAACAACAGAATCTGAGCAAACCCTAGCACGAGAATTAGCCCCTTTTCAGCGACTATCCCCCGGAGCGCGTTGCCTCCTACTCACAGGTGATAGATTCGCCCCTTCAACAGGTGATATTGAGTGGCTAGATGTATTTGAGTTTTTAGCCGGTTCATCCTTCTAGTATCTAATGTAATCGAAAGCTTCATCAGCATGTTCTTAGAACGCGCTGATGAAGCTTTCGATTACCTTGGGCGGGCTGGGGCCCGGCCGTCCGCCCGCTACCGCCGGTTAAGCCTTACGCCCCAGCGATTCCAGGCGCACCAGCACCGACTTATACACCGGAGTGTTCGAGCGCTTCGCCGCCGAATCCAGCGGAACCAGCACGTTCCCCTCGGGCAGGTAGACGGTGCAGCAGCCGCGAGCGTGGTCGTACTCCACCACGCGGAAATTAGGAGCCCGACGTTCGCCGTCCTCCCAGACCGACACAATATCCACCAGGGAGCCGTCCTCAAGCCCCAGGGCGGCGATGTCGTCCCGGTGCATAAAGACCACGCGGCGGCCACCGCGCACGCCGCGGTAGCGGTCGTCCAGCCCGTAAATCGTGGAATTGAACTGGTCATGCGAACGCACCGTCGACAGCAGCAGGTGCCCCTCGGGGACATCCAGCACATTGGTCTCATTGACCGTCAGCCGGGCCTTGCCGGTTTCGGTGTTGAAGACGCGCTCACGCGGGCCGTTCGGCAGGTAGAAACCACCGGGCTTCTCAATCCGCTCGTTGTAGCGCTCAAACCCGGGGATAGTACCCTCAATAGCCTCACGAATCACGCCGTAGTCGTCGATCATGGGCTGCCAGAAGTCATCACCAAAGGTTTCACGACCCACCGAGCAAATAATCTCTACCTCTGACTTGAGGTCGAGGTCGTCGTTAGCGGTGCGCTTGCCGATAGAAGCAGAGACGATACCGAAGGAGTTCTCCACGGTAATCTTCTGCGGGCCGGACGCCTGCACATCGCGGTCGGTACGAGCCAGGACGGGCAGAATCAGGGCCTTCTCGCCGGGGAAGGCGTGCGACCCGTTGGGCTTGGTCGAAAGGTGGACGGTCATCTCCTGGCTGCTCATGGCCTTCTCGCAGGCGGTGGTATCTGAGGCAACGCGCACCAGGTTACCGCCCAGGGACATGAAGAACTGGTTCTTCCCATCGCGCATCTGGCGCAGAGCATCCACGGTGTCAAGGCCGTGCTCGCGGGGGACGGGGAAGCCGAAGTAATCTTCAAGAGCCGCAAGGAAGGGCTCGGGCATCTTCTCCCAGATACCCACGGTGCGGTTGCCCTGCACGTTCGAGTGGCCGCGGAAGGGGGCTGAACCAGCCCCGGGCTTGCCCATGTTGCCGGTGAGGAAGAGGAAGTTCATCATCTCCCGCAGGGTACCCACCGATTCACGGTGCTGGGTGACGCCCAGGGTCCAGGAAACAATCGCGTTTTCGGAGGCCTCTACCAGGTCGGCAACCCGCGCCACCTGGGCAGCCGAGATGCCAGAGCCTCGTTCCAGCTCGGCGTCATCCAAGCCCAACAGGTGCTCGCGCAGCTGCTCAAAGCCGTCCGTAAATTTCTCAATGAAAACGTGGTCAATGGCATCGCGCCGAATCAGCTCTTTGTTGAGCTGCTGGAAGAAGGCGCGGTCACCGTCCAGCCGCACCTGCAGGTACTCGTCCGCCAGCTTCTCGGGCACAATCATGCCCACCGGCGACTGGGGTTCGCGGAAGGCCATCAGGCCGGTTTCGGGCATGGGGTTGAGCACCACCATCTTGCCGCCGTTTTCCTTCATTTTCTTGAAGCTGGTCAGCGAGCGCGGGTGGTTGGTGCCGGGGTTCTGCCCCACCGAGATGAGCAGGTCGGTGGTTTCGAGGTCGCTCATGGTGATTGAGCCCTTGCCCAGGCCAGCGACCTCTTTGAGGGCGACGCCGGTGGACTCGTGGCAGAGGTTGCCGCAGTCGGGTAGGTTGTTGGAGCCCAGGCGGCGGGCAAGCAGCTGGAAGGCGTAGGCGGCCTCGTTGGAGGCACGGCCCGAGGTGTAGAAAACGGCCTTGGTGGGGTCGGTTTTCTTGAGCTGGTCGGCAATCATACCGATGGCCTTGTCCCAGCTGATAGGACGGTAATGGTCGTCCCCGCTAGAGCGGTCGTAGAGCAGGGGCTGGGTGATGCGGCCCTGCTTGCCCAGCCAAAAATCAGTTTTATCACGCAGCTCGGTCACCGAGTACTGCGCCCAGAAATCAACATCGGCCCGGTCGGGGGTGGTCTCCTCAGCGATGGCCTTGGCACCGTTTTCGCAGAACTCCACCACGTTCTTATCCTTCTGGTGGGGTTCGGGCCAGGCGCAGCCGGGGCAATCGACGCCGCCGTGCTGGTTCATGTTAATCAGGGGGAGCAGACCGCGTGCCGGGATCGCGTGGGCCATAGCGTGCAGCACACCACCGGGGCCCGCCGCAACCTTGGTGCGGTGGCCAATCTTGGGATTATCAAAGGCCGTGGCTTCTTCGCTCACGCGGCTGACAACAGGGACGTCTTCGTGCTTGCTTACCGTGCTCATACACCCCAGTGTAGCGCGCTGTGTGCCAGGTTACTCAGCCAACAGGCCTGAATAAAGGTTAAAACGGCGTTCTCGAGCAAAAGCTACCAGGGTGAGGCCCGATTCCTTGGCAAGTTCCACGGCCAGCGAGGACGGGGCAGAAACCGCTACGAGCGCCGAGAAACCGGCAAGTACTGCCTTCTGTACCAGCTCAAAGGACGCCCGCGAGCTGACCACCAGCGTCCGCCCCGGTAGGCCGGGGGCTGGGGGCTCCAGCCCGTCGTTCATGAGCAGGTGGCCCACCACCTTGTCCACGGCGTTGTGGCGGCCGATGTCTTCGCGAGCCACGATGAGCTCACCGGTTGGTTCAAAGACGGCGGCGGCGTGAATACCGCCGGTTTTTTTGAAAATCACCTGGTGGTCGCGCAGGCGGGCAGGCAGTTCCAGCACCTGGGCGGGGGTGAGAGCGGTAGGTGGAATAGGGCGGGTAGCCTTACCCATAATCGAGTCAATTGATGCTGACCCACAGACCCCGCAGGCTGAATTGGTCACGGTCAGGCGCAGGGGTGCGGCCTTCTCGAAAAGGGGCAGGACGCCACCCGGCGAGCTGGGCTGGGGATTTTCGGGGGCTGTGCGGCTCAGGTCGAGCACATTGTAGGTGTTAGCGCCATCGGGCCCGGTAGCTCCCGCGCAGTAGCGGGCGGTGCTAATCTCAGCAGCACTCCTAATCAGCCCCTCAGCGTGCAGGAAGCCGTGAGCTAGTTCGATGTCGTGACCCGGAGTGCGCATGGTGGTGGTGACGGTCTGCCCATCGAGCCTGATTTCGAGGGGTTCTTCGGCGGTCAAGGCGTCAGCCCGACGGTCTACCGAAAAGGTGCCGTCGTCTTTGAGCACATAGCGGGTGGCCGGGGCAGAACGGTTAAGCCTGCCCATGGTTCTCCCGGTACTCCTCGATCAAGGCCTCCACCTGTTCCAAAGCCGCCAGGACGCGCTCGGGTGCGGGGATGCCGTCCTCCCCCTCGCCGCCGGCAGCGGCATACCCCACCAAGAAAGCGGCCAGGGGCGCTGCCGGGCGCACCACCCCGTGCGCCACATGCTTGGTCATACCCAGAAGATGGGGCATGGTCTGCCCGATGAGGGCGGGATCCAGATTCAGACGATCCGCCAGCTGCGCCAAGAATTGGCGGGCAAGCTCGAGATCGTGAGGGCTTTTTTCAGTCATAACGCTCCAACAGTGCAGCGGGGAAAAAATTTCAGTTTCAAACATACACCCGCCTGCGCCAAGAGCCTAGAGGGGCAGAAAAGTGACGCTAAGGCCGTCCTTCTCGCCAAAGCGTTCCAGGTGACGGCCCAGCACGCCCTCAAGGCGCTCGCGCTTCTCGGGGCTCTCCGCGTAGGCCAGCAGGACAAGGCGTTCAACGCCGTCAACCTCCTGCACCAGCACATCGCCGTAGCCACCAAAATTGCCGTCACGGTTGAAGGTCAGTCGGTGGCCACCCTCAATCTCTTCAACCAGAATCTTATGCCCGAAGTGGCTAGCAAGCTGCTTGGCATAGCGGGCGGGTCGGTCGGTCAGGACGACGGCGCGTGAGCGGGCGGTCAGGGTGTCGATGGTGGGGTAGGGCGTAGATTCCACGGTTAGCCTTTCTTATAAGTTAGGTTTGCCTAAATTATACTCAGATCATCGAAGCAGGCATACCTTTCTTTTCACTATGTTGCTTCCCCCAGAGTGCCGCCACAAAGGACCATGCGGCCCTCGGCCTATAATTACACCCAGCAGGTGCCCTGCCGCACACTCACACGCACACAATCTAGAGGTCTCTTATGTACCCCCGCCCAGAACTTAAGGTAAACCGCGCCCAGGCCATCACCCTCGCAGCATCAAGCCTAGCCATTTCAGCGCTCTCAACTACTCCGGCCGCCGCCAATATCCCGGTATCTGGCGGCATCTACTCCCTCTGGATCACCAACCCCACCCGCTTCGGTCAGCCCGTCGCCCCCGAGCAAGCCCTCAGCCCCATCAGCGCCTACCAACCCTTTACCAACGGCATCATCATCTGGGACGCGGCCTCCGGTTCCCATTTCTACCCCGGAAACCCCAACAACTTCATCCGCACCGGCCCCGGCAACATGTTGCGCGATGCCAACATAAGACTGACCAGCTCAGATGCCCTGATTATCGGAGACTCCCAGGTAGGAGAACCCAACACCAACCACAGCTACTGGGTAGGTCAAGGCTTCACCCAGGCAGGCTACCGCCCCTATTTTTATAGCTGGGGTGGAATCGGTGTATACGCAGCCAACCAGTACCACCCCTCCTACGTCGATAGCGTTATCAATAACGCTAGGGCCCTCCCCCTTGGATCCCCCGGCATCGTCTACATTCAAGGATCTGGCAACGACCTATGGACCGGGCGGAGCTACCAGGACACCGCCGAAGGCATGCGGGCAGTTATCAGAAAGCTGCGCGAACTCTACCCCACCAGCCTGATCATGCTCTCTGAGGTAGTTGGCCGCCGCATCTCCGAACAGGCCAACCGTCACCAGCTATCAGAGCATCTTGCCGCAATGGGCAGGCAAGAAAATATCAATGTAGTCCCTACCCGCTACTGGATTACCGATAAAGGTGTTGCCCACCTTCTGGCAGACTCCGTCCACCTCTCATCCGCAGGGCATAATACTCTGGCACCCCACCTGGCCGCCTGGATCCGCTGGGCCAACGGCACCGGCTTCGCCGATGTGCTCCCCACAGAAACCTTCTTCACTCAAATGAACTGGATGCGCACCAGCGGCATCTCCACCGGCTGGGAGGATGGCACCTACCGCCCCTACCGGTCAGCGCTCCGCGGTGAAATCGCAGCCTTCTTCTACAGACTTGCAGGCTCCCCTGCCTTCGCTCCCCCAGCAGTGAGCCCCTTCCGCGATGTTCCGACTACTCACGCCTTCTACCACCACATCACCTGGATGCAGGCCACTGGCATCACCACAGGCTGGGCCGACGGCACCTTCCGGCCCCAGCAAACCGTCCTGCGCGCAGAAATCGCAGCTTTCTTCTATCGATTTAACGGTTCACCCGCTGCAAACCTGTCCGCTATTTTTAAAGATGTACCCCTCACCCACCCCTTCAACAAGCACATAGCCTGGATGCACGCCAACGGCATCACCACTGGTTGGGCCGATGGCACCTTCCGCCCGCAACAGCCCGTCCTGCGTGCAGAAATCGCAGCATTCACCTACCGCAACGCCCACAGGAGTTAGCCCGCATGCTCAACAAGTTCCTCCGCAAGGACTCCCCCACCCCACCTGCCCCAGCGCCTGCACCGGCAGAGCACAAAGAAGCGCCCGCGCCCGGTAAGCCCATCTACCTCATCTCCATGGCCGGCTACCCCAACTACGGCGACGAACTCATCACCCTGCGCTGGCTCCAGTACCTGGCAGCAACCCACCCCACCACCGAGGTCTGGCTCGATGTGCGCGAACCGGGCCACGCGACGTCCCTCTTCAAACACGCCCACCCCAAACTGCACGTCACCAACACCCTCTTCCGGGCAATTCACGAGCACCTCCACGGCGACCCCAGGACCCCGGCCGATAAGATCCGTGAGCTCAGCACGCCCAACTACGACCTGGGCATCATCGACCTGCGGGAGGCAGGCACCCTGCACCTGCTCGGTGGCGGTTACATCAACTCCCTCTGGCCCGAAAACCAGCTACTCGTAGACGCCATGCGCGCTACCCGTGACATCTCAGGAGCCCGCCTCTTTGCCACAGGTCAAGGCCTCACCCCGCGCAACGACGAAACCTTCAAAAACTTCGATCACGTCAGCGTACGCGACCTACCCAGCGCAGAAGCACTCGGCCTAGAAACCGGCCTCGACGACGCCCTGCTGCTCCCACCCGGCCAGTCACCCGCGTCCGCCCTTCAAACAGGACGCCCCGAAGAGCTCTACCTCTGCATACAAAATGACGCCCTCGAACCCGGGGCCCACGAAGCAATGCTCGCCTTCGCCCGCGCCCAAATCGAGCACTTCGGCATCCCCAAGGAACGCACCTACTATGTCGAAGCCATCCCCGGCAACGACTACGCAGGCTACGACGCCCTCCGCGACCTCGTAGCCGACGACGGGTTCATTCCCTTCTCACGCTTCTGGCGTGAAAACTTCACCTACAGCCCCCACCAGGTATGGATCACCAGCCGCTTCCACCACCACCTCACCGGTGCCCTCCACGGGGCCCGCGGCATCGCCCTCAACGGGCAGCCCGGCTACTACGACGTCAAACACCAGTCAGTGCTCAACCTAGGCAGCAACTGGAAGCTCGTCAGCCCCCTCAGCGACCCGCAGAGCCCCCTTAACCTCACCGACCTCACGGCGCCCCGAAGCTTCATCCACCACATCCGCGCCAAGCGGCAAGAAGCCCAGGAGCTCTACCCCAGCCGTCCGCTCTAAAAAACAAAAGGACGCCCCGCCCTCCCTAACAGGAGAAGCGGGGCGTTCGCGCCCTCCCCTTGCACAGCGTCACACCCGCCGCTCTCGCCAGAAACCGGCACACGGGCGTACACTAGACAGGTACATCAGCGCCGTCCGCACCAAAGACGGCGCACTTTCATTTCTGGGCCACACAAACCCACACGAGTATCTACGGATTTTCACGAATGTCTTCTGAGAACACCGCGGCTCACAAACCCGCACCCTCAGCGCCCACCAGCGCCATCGACCGCTACTTCAAAATCACCGAACGCGGCTCCACCCTCTCCACCGAAGTCCGCGGCGGTCTAGCAACCTTCTTCGCCATGGCCTACATCGTGGTGCTCAACCCCCTCATCCTGGGCCTCGGCCCCGACGGCGCAGGCAACACCCTCGGCGTCGAGCGCGTCGCAGCAGCAACCGCGCTGGTGGCGGGCGTCCTGACCATCATCATGGGCCTCTGGGCCAAGCAGCCCTTCGCCATGGCGGCGGGCCTGGGCGTCAACGCCCTGCTGGCCTCCACCATCGCAACCACCCCCAACCTGACCTGGCCCCAGATTATGGGCCTGGTCGTCTGGGCCGGTATCGTCATGGCTATTCTGGTGCTCACCGGCTTCCGCCGCGCCGTCTTCGACGCCGTCCCCGAATCGCTCAAGACCGCCATCGTCGTGGGCATCGGCCTCTTCATCTCCCTGATTGGCCTGGTCAACGCCGGTATCGTCCGCCGTATGCCTGATGCTGCCGGCACCACCGTCCCCGTCTCCTTCGGCGCGGGCGGCCACCTGCAGGGCTGGCCCATCTTCGTCTTCCTCTTCGGCCTCTTCCTCACCATCGCCCTCTTTATCCGCAACGTCCGCGGTGCGATTCTCATCGGCGTGGTCGCCTCGACCATCCTGGCCATTGTGCTTGAAAAGCTCTGGCCCTCCGGCTCCTCCATGGACTCAGCCACCGGCTGGTCCCTCATGATCCCCGGCATCCCCAACCAGTGGGTCGGCAGCCCCGACCTCTCCCTGCTGGGCTCCGTTGACATGGTCGGTGCCTTCTCAGGCTCCTCCCTGGGTACCCTGGGCGCAACCATGCTCATGTTCGCGATTCTGCTGGCAGTCTTCTTCGACGTCATGGGCACCTCCGTGGGTCTGGCCTCCGAAGCCGGCACCATCGACGAGGACGGCAAGATCGAGAACATCGACAAGGTGCTGCTCATCGACGCCGCCGGTTCCGTACTCGGTGGTGGTTCGTCGTCCTCAGCCCACCAGATCTTCGTGGAATCTGCCACCGGCATCGGTGAAGGTGCCCGCACCGGCTTCGCCAACATCGTCACCGGTGCCCTCTTCCTGCTGGCTGTCTTCATCTCCCCGCTGGTATCCATCGTGCCCTTCGAGGCTGTCGCCCCCGCCCTGGTCGTCGTGGGCTTCCTGATGGTGCGCCAGGCCGTTCACATCGACTGGACTGACTGGGGACTGGGCATTCCCGCCTTCCTCACCATCATCATGATGCCCTTCACCTACTCCATTGCGGACGGTATCGGCGCCGGCTTCGTCGCCTTCACCTTCATCCGCCTAGTGCAGGGCCGTGGCAAGGAGGTGCACCCGATCATGTACATCGTCTCGGCTGCCTTCCTGGTCTTCTTCGGCATGGGCGTGATTGAGGGCTGGATGCACGCCTAACCCACCTCCCTTTTTCTAAGTACCCCAGTTTTAGTGCAGTTACCCCGGTTTTTACCTGGGGTAGCCGCACTAAAACTGGGGTATTTCTGTGGAGAGGGGCGGACGGATGCGGGCAGGCCCCGAGGCACGGCAGGTTCATGCAGGCCCCGAGGCACGGTAGGCTCGCGCGGGGCAGATTTGTGCAGAGCAGGCAGGCTCACCGCTCACCTGTTTTAATGGAGACATGCTTGAACCCGATACCCGCTGCCCCTGCGGCACCGGCGAAACTTACGGCGCCTGCTGCGGCCGTTACCACACCCGTTTTACCCAGACCGGAAACCTGACAGCGCCCACGCCCGAGGCTCTCATGCGCTCCCGTTTCAGCGCCTTTGCGGTGGGTCTGCCCGACTACCTGCTGGCCAGCTGGCACCCCAGCACCCGGCCTGCGTCCTTAGATCTTGACGGCAGCCTGCGCTGGTACCGCCTCGATATTCTCAGCACGGCAGGTGGCCCCTTTGACAGCACCGGCGGGGTGGAGTTTGCCGCCTACTACCGGTCAGTGCCGGGGACGCCCGAGGGCGAGCGGGTGCGCGGAGTGCAGACCGAGGTCTCCCGCTTCACCAAGGACGGCGGGGTGTGGCTTTACGTTGACGGTGAGGTCAGCTAACGCCCGGCAAACACTTCGCCCTATTCCTTTTCTCACGACCCTAGAGATTATCTCGGGGTGAAGAGAAAAGGAATGGGGCGATATTTTATTGGCCAGCGCGAAGCTGGGCGTCCAGCTGGGCCAGGTCAGCTTCGGGCTGGGCGTCGCGGCGCGGGGTAGCCGAGCGGGCAAAGTCGCGCACCCAGGCGTCGTCCTTGTACTGGGCAGGTACCCCGCCACCCAGTAGGCGCTTGGTGATGGCGGCGGTGGCCAGGTCACCGGCTACCGGCAGGGGCGCGTGGGAGCCGGCGATAATGACGTTGCCCTTGCGCCGCCCCTTGAGCATGGCCGGGTCGGCCACAATGCAGGTGTGTTCAAAGACCTGGGCGATAGCGGCCGCTTCGGCCCGGGCACCGCCCAGGGAGCGGTCATCGCCGCAGTTGATGATGTAGAGCCCATTTGGGGCCAGCGAGCGCTCGGCCAGCTGGGTGAATTCGAGGGTGGTGAGCGGCTCCGGGGTGATGTAGCCGGCGAAGACGTCGCGGATGATGACGTCGCGTGAGGCCGGGGCGAACCCTTCGGTGACAGCGCGGGCTTCACCCACCCTGATTTTGATGGTGGGGGATTTGGGCAGGTCGAACCATTCGCGTACGTAGGCAGCGAGTTTGCCGTCGAGTTCGACGACGGTGTTGTGGGAGGCCGGGTATACGTCAGCCAGGTAGCGGGCCATGGAGCAGGCCCCGCCGCCCAGGTGGGTGATACGGAGCTTGGCCGGGTCGAGGTGGGCGTCGACGAAGGGTTCGATAACGGCCGCTAGCCAGCGCATGTATTCGAAGTCGAGTTCGCGGGGCTGGCCCAGCACGATGTGGGAGGATTCCATGCCGTTGATTTCGAGCACCCAGCCGCCAGGGGTGTAGTCATCTTCGATGAGTTCGGCGATGCCGGTGTCGATGGGGTAGGCGCCTTCAACGAGGGCTTCGGGGGTTTCTACCTGTTTTTTGGGGGTTCGTCTGCGTTTTGCCACCCCTCTAGCCTAGTGGGTGGGGCGGGCTCTGCGGGGCTTGCTAGAGTGAGAGGGCAGTGACAGTAGGTGAAAGGACGGACGCGTGTGGGTTTTGTAGCTGATGGCAGGTATGTGGTGGCGCCGGTGGGTACTGAGGACGCCGAGAAGTATGTTGACCTGCAGTTACGGTGCCTGGCGGAGACCTATAACGGGCTGGTAGACCCCGGTTTTGGGGCCCGGCAGACGGCTAACCGGGATGGCTGGCTGGAAGAGTTTGCTGAGAATATCGCAGCACCCGGTGCCCGCGCCTTTTTTGCCTACGAGAATCCGGCATGGACGCCCGCCGGTGGTCTGAGCTGCGCGGTGGGAGGTGAGATTGATTGGGACGCCCCGGTCGGTTTTGCGCTGTCCCGCCCCGGCCCCCTGGCCTGGGAGCTAGAGATTGGCCTGCCCTCGGTTAATGAGGGGACGCGGTAGCTCACCCACCTTTATACTCTTGCCTCGACACACGGCACGGGCTTAGGGGCGGCTCTTTTTGACGCTGTTCTCTACCCTGATGAGCCCGCCTACCTGTGGTACATCGTGGGCAATGAGCGGGCTCGGGAGTTTTATGGCCGCCGGGGCTTTGAGGACGAGGGGCTCCCCATCGACTGCGGTGGCGCCTGGGCTCCCGCTCGAACAGCCCGTATGTACCGCGGGCTGACACTGCCTTCGCAATAGAGGGGTTCAAGCCTTTCTCCACCCCCACAAAATACTTTACTTTGAAAGTATTGTGTGAGAGGGTGGAAGCATGAGCACCACCGAACAGACAGAACACTCCACCCGCGGCTCCTACGTGCACGCCGGGGAAGAATACAACCGCGACACCACCTACATCGAAGACCGTATTGTTGCAGACCCCGCCGCTACTGCCCAGCTTGACCCCGACCACCAGCTCTGGCCGGTCAAGCCCGGCGCCTACCGCCTGATAGCCGCCCGTGCCTGCCCCTGGGCTAACCGCACCCTGATCGTCCGCCGTCTGTTAGGTCTCGAAGATGCTCTCTCCGTTGGCCTACCCGGCCCCACCCACGACGCCCGCTCCTGGACCTTTGACCTCGATGAAGACGGCAAGGACCCGGTACTGGGCATTGAGCGCCTGCAGCAGGCCTACTTTGCCCGCTTCCCCGACTACCCCCGCGGCATTACGGTGCCCGCCATCGTCGATATTGAATCAGGTGGCGTTATCACCAATAACTTCCCGCAGATTACCGAGGACTTCTCGAAAGAGTGGAAGGCCTACCACCGCGAGGGAGCCCCTGACCTCTGGCCTGCTGAACTCGAAGAGGAAATGCGGGCGGTGATGAAGCGTATCTACACCGAAATCAACAACGGGGTGTACCGTTGCGGTTTTGCCGGATCCCAGGAGTCCTACGAGGCAGCCTACGACCGCCTCTGGGCGGCCCTAGACTGGGTTGAAGAGCGCCTGGCCACCCGCCGCTACCTCATGGGGGACCACATCACCGAAGCAGATGTACGCCTCTTTACCACCCTGGTACGCTTTGACGCGGTCTACTACAGCCACTTCAAGTGCAACCGCCAGACCCTGGCTTCCATGCCCAATCTCTGGGGCTACGCCCGCGACCTCTTCCAGACCCCCGGGTTTGGCGATACCGTGGACTTCCAGCAAATCAAGGAACACTATTTTATTGTTCACGAGGACATCAACCCCACCGGCATCGTGCCCGCCGGCCCTGACCTGGCCGGCTGGCTCACCCCGCACGGGCGTGAGGCCCTGGGCGGCTCCCCCTTCAATACGGACGCCGGTGCTACCGCCCCTGCCCCGGTACGGGAGACCGAGCGGGTAGCGTCCGGCCATAACCCCCTCTACCCGGCAGCTTAAGGGCCCGCCGCTTCGTCCGTCTCGTAGCCTGGCTCCGCCCCGGTGCCTCACTCGGGCGGGGTCGAGCTGGCGGGCAAAAAGACTCTCACCCCCTCATCGATTGCTTCGTCGCTGATGAGGTCACCCACCCCAGCTAGGTTGGTCAGGTTGCGTACCTGCTGCTGGGCGGTGGGTTCATACACCCGGATACTGCTATCGAGCACAGGCGCAGGCTGTTGCTCCCCCACCGCTGGCAAGGTGATGGTGGGGTTATAGAGCTGCACACCGCCAATTTCTACCTTGCGCAGCTGGGTATCGAGCCAGCGATCCCCCTTCTGTATCACCTCGGTATCTAAGGTGCGCAGGGCTGAGTCGGCATCCTGGTAGAGGTCAGAGGGGTTAATACTGGCGCTATTGATCAAGCGGTTGCCCAACCCTATTTTCTGAGCCCCCGCGTGCACAGCATTACCGACTCCCGCTATAGCCATCTGTTCCTGTTCGGTGCGGGTGATATCGGGCTTCTGGGTCGTGCCGGCGGTAATCGTCGTTTTTACCACGCTGTAGCCGCCCATCAAACCCTGCAGCTCGGGTATCACCCGCTCCGTACCGGGGTTAGCACCCGCAATCTTCACGTAGTCCGCAGCCCCGTGAACCGAGGCGTCTGCAGGTCTGTGCTGCATCACGGTAGACGTATCTGGTGCGTAGTCGGGGCGGTCGCCCTGAAGGTAGGGGACGGGATCGCCCTTATACCGGGTATCAACGTGGGTCACCGAGGCAGGTATCTTAATCTCGTCCACCGGACTGCCCTGGGTGATGAGCCCCTTGACCCGATAGCGGGAGCCGAAGGACGTATTGGCCGCGAGCGCACCGGCAGCTAACCCGCCCTGGCTGAACCCGGCCAGAATCACACCACTACCCTCAGCCGCCCCTGCCTCTTCCAGTGCTCGCTCTACCTGGGTCATCAGGGCCGTGTACTGGTTCGGGGTCAGGTCGGAGCCATACCCCGAGGTAGCACTCCCGGCGGTGCCAGCCCAGGTGTTCGTACCCCCGCGCCAGGGTTGCAAGAAATCCTCGCGCTCGCTGTCGCCGTCTGTGCCTGGAATAGTGACCAGGTACTGGGTTTCACCGGTTTCTGGGTTGTAGAGGGTTTGAACCATGACATGGTCCCAGGCGCCCTGGTAGTGGGCGGCTTCAAAGAGCTCATCGCCCCGGCTCTCTATGCCTTCCATACGCTGGAAGTGCTCGGCAATTCCGCGGGCGCTCAGGGGTAGTTCCTGCCCATAGTGCGTGGGGAGTGAGCGAGGGATGCTCTTACCGGGGTCTAGGTTATCGACGCGCAGGCTGGGGCTGATCGCATCCGTCATGTCGCGGGTAGCCCGCAAGCGCCCGGTCGTACCCGTTACCTGCGCCAGCTTATTAAGTCCCTTAGTCGTATCCTGCATGATCTTACGCCCATCGGGAGTAGTGCGAGCCAGCAAGAAGGCGTCCTTCGCGTAGACCACCGCCAGCACCGCTCCCCGCTTAACAACCAGCTTAAGCAGGTCAACCCGGTAGCCGAAGGCCGACTGGGTGCCACGCAGCACCGCCATGCCCAGGGTCTGAGCCTGATTCGTCTGGTTAATAACCCGATTGGCGAAGTCCTCCGCCTGCCGGTAGTTCTCAGCGGCGCTCTGCACGCCTCGGGCTAGGCCCCGCATACCCGTCACCAGGGTGGTGAGTGTCAGGGCGCTGGTACCCAAGGACGCCAGGGCGCGGCTGCCTGCCCCCGTCAGGTCAAGGGAGGCCAGAAGAGCCACACGCGCAGTGAGACCGCCCAGTTCCCGGCTCGCTTCTTCGTACCGCCCAGCTACGGCAGCAAGCTGGTGAGCTAGGGGCTCTAGCTCAGAGAACTCCACCGAGATACGGCCGCCCGAAGGGCCTGCCCCAGGGGCACCAGAAACGTATGCTGCGACCACGCCTACCACCCCTCTCCTGCCAAAGTAGCACTCACACGGGCAAGCAGAGGGTTGCCCATAGCCGAGGTGAGAGCCCCGTGCAGGGCAGGTAGATTAGCCCGCTCGGCGTGCACAATAAAGTCATCGAAGTCGATATCCTCCAGCACCGCCATACCCGCTAAGGCGGCATCAAAAGCAGCCCCGGCAGCACCGATAGCAGAAGCCACCAGCTCAAGCTCAGCAGCAACAGCCTCACCGGCCAACCGCACCTCCTGGGCACCGGCCTCCAACTCCCCCTGCAGAGCCCTAGCCGCGCCCCCTTCTGCCTCCAAAGCCCCCTGAAAGGCACGACCAGCCACAGAATCCCACTGCACCTGCCCCGCAGCTAAAGCCTGCCCAGAGGCCTGCCCGACGGCGTCCGCCTGCCCCAGCACCTGCTGCGCCAGCGCAGCAGACCACTCCCGCACCCGCTGAGCCAAACCCAGGGCACCCGCGGACGCGCTCGCGGCTCCCTGACTCCCCAGGCCGACCCTGCCCGCAGCCGCAACAAGCTCATACACCGAAGGCATCGCTTTTCCTCCTCACTTCTTTTACGGGCGATTCCTTAGCCCACACCCTAAAAGCAGCACCCGGCGGAGCACCAGCGTCCGCCCGCCTGTGGATAAGCCCCGCCCCGGCCGTCCGCGCACATCGCCCCACAATTGGTGCAGCCGTGACGCAAGATGACGCAGCGAGTTCACACCCCTTGACGGCAGCCACCGCTTACCCGTAAAAGCCCATCTCACACCCCCGCTAAAACGTGCGCCACCCCACCTAGCCGTGAGAAACTAGAGACATGTCTCATCGCGAAAACTGCACCACTCTGCCCTCTGGCCGTCACTCCCTCACCGGCGCGGGTCTTGCCCTCGGCGCCCTCGACGGACGCTACAAGGCTGCCACCGAACCCCTGGTTGACTACCTCTCAGAAGCCGCCCTCAACCGCGACCGCATCCACGTTGAGGTTGAATGGTTCATCTACCTCTGCGATCACCAGGTCCTGCCCGGCCTCGAACCCCTCACCGACGAGCAGCGTGCCGGCCTGCGCGCTATCGTCACCGACTTCACCGAAGAATCTGCCGCTGAACTGGCAGAAATTGAAGCCGTCACCGTCCACGACGTCAAGGCTGTCGAATACTTCATCGCCCGCCGCCTCGAGCCCCTGGGCCTGGGCCATCTCAAGCCCCTGGTCCACTTCGGTTGCACCAGTGAAGACATCAACAACCTCTCCTACGCCCTGGGTATCAAGGACGCCGTCACCAACGTCTGGCTGCCCGCCGCCCGCGGCCTGGTTGAGCAGATTATGAAGCTGGCCGAAGAGGCCCGCGACGTGCCCATGCTTTCTCGCACCCACGGCCAGCCCGCCACCCCCTCCACCCTGGGCAAGGAACTGGCTGTTTTCGCCTACCGCCTCAACCGCCAGATCAAGCACGTTGAAAACGCCGAATTCCTGGGCAAAATCAACGGCGCAACCGGCACCTACTCTGCCCACGTCGTCTCTGTGCCCACCGCCGACTGGCAGAAGATTTCAGAAGAGTTCGTCACCGGCCTGGGCCTGGACTGGAACCCCCTAACCACCCAGATCGAAAACCACGACTGGCAGGCTGAGCTCTACTCCTCCATCGCCCACTTCAACCAGGTGCTGCACAACCTCTGCACCGATGTGTGGAGCTACATCTCTATCCGTTTCTTCCGCCAGATTCCCGTTGCGGGCGCAACCGGTTCATCCACCATGCCCCACAAGGTCAACCCCATCCGCTTCGAGAACGCCGAGGCCAACCTCGAAATCTCCAACGCCCTGCTGAACACCCTGGGCTCAACCCTGGTGCAGTCCCGCTGGCAGCGCGACCTGACCGATTCATCCTCCCAGCGCAACATCGGTGTGGCCTTCGGCCACTCCGTGCTGGCGATCTCTAACGTAGTCAAGGGGCTGGAGCGCCTAGACATCGCCACCGACGTCATCGCCCAAGACCTCGATGAGAACTGGGAAGTTCTGGCCGAGGCTATCCAGATGGTTATGCGCGCCGAAGCAATCGCGGGCGTCCCCGGCATGGAGGACCCCTACGAGCGCCTCAAGGAGCTGACCCGCGGCCACCGCGTCGATGCCGCCCGCCTCAAGGAATTCGTCGCTGAACTCGGTCTGAGTGCGGACGCCGAAGCCCGGCTCTCTGAGCTCACCCCGGCTACCTACATCGGCCTGGCTCCCTCCCTGCTGGAGCACGCCACCCGCTAAAGGCTGACTCGCGCAGGTCACATAAGAAAACCCCGTCATACCTGGCGGGGTTTTCTACTCCCCCGAGAGGTTTTCACTTTTAAGATAGAAGGTATGACCGAGAACTCCCGCCCCGCAGACAGCTCGCCCGAGCAGACCCCGCTAGCCGTGCGCCGCCTGCGCAAGCTCCGCACCCGCTACCCCGAAGCCACCCCCGCCGACCTAGCAGAGCGCCTAGGCGGAATCTTCGTGCGCGACTTCACCCTGGTCGGGTCAGCCCAGGCAGGGGCGCAAGAGCTGACCCCCAACGTCCTCGGCAGCGTCACCCGCAACCGCCGCGTCGCCGGGCTCACCCAGGCAGCCGCCCACCTGGGCGCGGTGCAGCAGGGCATGGCCACCTACAGCCGGGCCGCCAACAAGGGCATTAACACCACCGCCCACGTGGGAAGTGCCCAGGCCGTCAAAACCTACCTACACGGCATGGCCCTGCTACACGGCCTACAGGTTGAAAGCAGCGACGAGGCCGCAACCGCTATCTTGGGGGCCGAGGTCAACGATATTCTCACCCAGATGCAGGAGGCCCCCCGCGGTGGTGGAACCACCCAGCAGATGAACATTCTGGGAGCCGTAGCCGCCATCGGCCTGCGCAACCCCCAGACCCTGCTGCTGGTCAAGGCAGGCGAACAGCTAGTCAAGGCAGGAGGCGCTGTTTTCGCTAGTCAGAAGATGCGCCGGGATTTTGCCCAGCAGATTATCGCCCAGGTAGACCAGAACCTGGGGGCAGCTCCCGACCAGCTACCTGCCAGCACCCTCACGGTCTTGAACAGCGGGCAGGACGCCGGCAGCCCGGTCGACGGGTCGGGGCAGGGCAACGGGGGCTCAGTACCCGCCGATGATGACGCTGACCTGCTAGAGCTTTCCGCCGAAGAGGTCAGCGCCATTGAAGCACCTGAGCCGGTAGCGCCTTCTGCTCTGGAAGAGCCCGAGCCGGTCAAGCCCTCCCAGATTGAGGCACCCGAGCCGGTGACGGCGTCCGCCATTGAAGACCCGGCACCGGTGGTGACCGAAACTCAGGTACGGCCCAGTACCGAAGCGGAGCTGGCGGCAGCCGACGGGGCAACCGCCAAGGGTGCCCGTCTAGCTGCCCGCGCGTTCGTCCGCGCCCGCTCCCGTTTTAAGGGTTAAAAGATTAAGGACCAGATTCCTACCGAATACCGTGTGGACGTTAGGTACTTCGGTAGGAATCTGGTCCCTACTGTCAAGAGACGGGTGCGGACACCTAGGGGCAGTTCGCGTGCCTCGGTTAGGCGCTCCGTTTAGGAGTTGAAGGGCTGGGCGCACGCTGCCATGGTGCCCTCGGTGTAGCCCTTCGTAAACCAGCTGACACGCTGTTCTGACGAGCCGTGGGTCCACAGGTCGGGGTTAACCTCTTGGCCCGAAGAACGCTGAATCGCATCGTCACCGATGGCGCGGGCCGTATCGATCGCCTGCTGGATCTGACTCTCGGTCAGAGGGTCGAGCAGGGCGTTCTCACCCTTGTCAGCATGGGAAGCCCAGACACCGGCGTAGCAGTCGGCCTGCACCTCAACCTGCACGGCGCCAGAGTCAGCGCCCGGGTCCTGGTAGTTGGAGTACTTCAGGGTGCCCATGGTCTGCTGAATGTGGTGGGCGAACTCGTGGGCGGTCACGTACATGACCGCGAAATCGCCGTTGGAACCGCCCATGGCCTTGAGCTGGTCAAAGAAGGGAACCGACATGTACACCGTCTGGTCAGCCGGGCAGTAGAAGGGGCCGGTCTGCGAAATGTTGGCGGTACCGCAACCGGTTGACAGCTGCCCCTCGCCCAGCACCAGGTCGGGTGCCGTGTACGAGATGCCGGCCTCGGCCGGCAGCTTCTCTTCCCACACCATATCGAGGCTCACGCCGGTTGCCAGAATACGGCAGTCGTCGTAGCGGTTGGCGTCCTCATAGGTCTGGCAGTGGTCAAAGTTCCCGGCGCCGGTGACCTGGTCCTGCTGGGCCTCGGTGCCGTACATGGAGCTAGAACCCCCGGTCAGGCCACCCAGGCCGCCTGAGGCAAACAGGAAGATAGCGCCAACAATCAGCACGCCGGGAAGACCGAACTTACGGGCCACACTGCTCATCAGCATCATCATGAGCGGGTTCGTGCCGCCGCCACCGCCGGAGCGGCCGTTACCCCCAGAAGAGCCACGCCGGGAGTAGTTATTATTCAGGTTGTCGTTAAAACCCATGACAGTTCTCTATTACTTCTCAAGCTGCGCAGTCTCACCCTGCGCACCCTCGGAGGTGCCGGCGTCCTGACCACCCTCAAACCTGGGGGCGCGGTCAAGGTTCAGGGCATCGGGGAAAACAGCGGGCAGGGCGCCGAAGGTCTGCTCGACCGACTTGACCACGTTCTTGCCCAGGGCCAGGTTGGCACCGCCACCCACCACAGCACCTACACCGAAGGGCAGGGCGCGGCCCAGCAGGGCGCCGGACTGGCGGGTCAAGAAACGCTTAATGAACATATTGCGAATGGTGCGCTCAATGCTGAAGATCTTGCCGGAGTCCTTGGAGCCCATCATCATGCCCCACTTACGGGAGACACCGCCGGTCTTACCGGTGTGGGCCAGAATCGAGTTCATCAGCACGGAGCCGTCCTCACCCAGCATGATCGCCATGACCATGAGACGGGACTTTTCGGGATCATCAACGTGCACGCCGTGCAGCTCAGCCATAGCCTGCGCGTAGATAGCGGTACGTTCCAGGTAGCCGCCCACCGCCAGGGCAGACAGGCCGACGGACGCCGCAGTACCCAGACCGGGCACAAAAGCGGTTGCGCCCACGGCACCGCCACCGAGCGTCACATCGCGCAGGTAGGCCTTTTCGAGGCGCTTGGCGATCTGGTCGGGAGTCTCGTGGGGGTGCTTCTCACGCATCTTCTTGAGCATGGAAACAATCAGAGGGCGCTGAACCTTCAGCACGGTATCTACGGTGCGGGTAACCGCGGGCTTGGGCTGACCGTTAGCGTCAAAAGCGCTAGATGCGTTGAAGTTGAACATAGCTTTTAGTTTACCGGCAAACGACCCTAAACACAGTGTACTTGCTATCGTGTATGCCCTGGGCATGACAGGTTACGCAGCACCTCTAGGTGGTAACTGTGGCACCGGCCGCCACATGTGTGAGCGGCACCGTAACATTTGGCGGTCAGCGCCACCCCTACGACAGGCAGCCACCTACACTGTTTGCAGTATCCCTCGCGAAAGAAGGCACCCGTGCAGGCAGTTCGTTCTCGTTTCACCGGCTCCGATAAGACCACCGGCGTACTTCTCGTGATCGGCTCCTGTATCTCCCTACAGATAGGCGCGGCTTTTGCGGTGCAGCTCTTTCCCCAGCTGGGTGCCTGGGGCGTGACCACCCTGCGGCTAGGGGTAGCTGCCCTGGTCATCTGCGCTCTTACCCGGCCCCGTTTCTGGGCCTGGAATCTTCCCCAGTGGATTGCCGTCGCCCTACTCGGGGCGTCTTTTGCCTTCATGAACGGGGCCTTCTATCACGCCATCGAGCTGCTGCCGCTGGGGCTGGCGGTGTCTGTAGAATTCATCGGCCCGCTCGTGCTCGCGGCGGTGCTCTCCCGCCGCCTCATTGACGGTCTCTGGATCGGGCTAGCCACCATCGGCATGGCCCTCATCGGAGTTGAAAAAGCTTTCGGGGCCGAGCATATCTCCACCCTGGGCTTGGCCTTTGCACTGGTCGCAGGCTTTTTCTGGGCCTGCTATATTCTGGCGAGCTCCCGCGTGGGCAGGCTCATCGACGGGGCTGGCGGCCCTGCGCCGCCTGCCCAACAATGTCTTCTCTATTCTGCTCAGCCTGGAACCCGGCATCGCGGCTATCGGTGGCTGGCTACTACTTTCGCAAGATACCGGGGCCCTACGCTGGGCTGCAATTCTGCTGCTGACGGTAGCCTCCATGGGCATCACCATCACCTCGCGCCCTCAGCGGGCAGCGGGCGAACCCGCTCCCATCACCAGCACGATTGCTCAGGTAGACGCGCCCTAGCCCAGCTTCCCCAGGAGCTCCACCAGCTCGTCAGTGCCCAGGGCGGACGCCGGGTGCGGCCCGGCGCCGACCAGGCGGGTGGCGGCATCCTGGGTGAGCGCCACGTGCGAGCCCACCAGGATGAGGTTGCCCGCGTGGCGTCCGCTCAGCATGGTGGTGTCGGCCAGGCACCAGACGTGCTCAAAGACCTCTAATAGGGTTCGGGCCTGGGCTACGAAGAAGCTGAGCCCGGCATCGTCGCCCACGTTGACGGCCAGCAGGCCGCCCGCACTATCACCGGTTGCCGGGGCCAGGGCCTGGCGCAGGTCGGTGTAAAACTCGGTGGTGGTCAGGTGGGGCGGGGCCTCCCAGCCCGAGAAAATATCGAGGACGACCAGGTCAAGACCACCGGCGGCACCCAGCTCCGCTTTCAGGCGGGGAGCGGCCGCGGCGGCGTCCTCAATCAAAATCTGGCAGTTGGTACCCGCGGGCAGGGGCAGCTGCTCCATCACAAAGCCGGGCAGCTCCCGTTCGATGTCAACAGCCAGCTGGGCTGAGCCGGGCCGGGTGGCCTGAATATAGCGCACCAGGGTCAGAGCCCCTGCCCCCAGGTGGGCGGCGGTGATGGGCGCCCCGGGCTCAGCCTGAAGATCAACCAGGTTGCCGATGCGGCGCAGGTACTCGTAGAAGATGAAGTCGGGGTGGGCTAGATCCACGTGAGACTGCTCGGCTCCCCCGATTTCAAGAATACGGCCGGTCTCAGAGAAGCCGTCGGGAGCAACAGAGGCGCTCAAGCCAGAGAAGGACAGCTGAATAGTGCGTGACATGCTCTCTAGCCTAGCGTCTCTCACCTAGTGCAGATGGCGCAGGTCTTCATCGGCAGCCAGGGAACGCGGCTCCATCTGGAAGGTGGAGTGCTTAATAGAGACCTCAAAATGCTCGGCCACACAGCTTTGCAGGTTCTTGAGAATCTCCACCGAGTGGCCGGTGGTGAAGCACTCGTCGTCCAGCACGATGTGGGCGGTGAGCACCGGCAGGTCGGAGGAAATCTGGGTGGCGTGCAGGTCGTGCACGGCAACCACGTGGGGCTGGCCTTCGAGGTGGCGGCGTACCTCGTCGAGGTCGAGCCCGCGCGGGGTTGATTCCAGCAGCACCGAGGCGGTTTCGCGGAAGAGCTTGACGGTGCGCGGGATAATCAGCAGACCGATGAGCACAGCCACTAGGGCGTCGGCCTGGTAGAAGCCGGTACGCCAGATAATAAGGGCCGAGATAATAACCGCCACCGACCCCAGGGCGTCGTTGAGCACTTCCAGGAAGGCGGCCCGCATGTTGAAGTTGGTGCGGTCGCCGCCCACCAGCACCGCAATCATCACGATGTTGCCCACCAGGCCAATGACGCCGAAAATCAGCACTTCAAGGCCGGGTATGGGGGCAGGTTCCAGCAGGCGCTGCACCGCCTCGTAAAGCACAAAGAGCCCAACCCCGAGCAGCACGGCGGCCTGGAACATGGCCGAGAGCACCTCGACCCGGCGGAACCCCCAGGTGTGGCGCGAGGACGCCGGCAGGCGGGCCAGACGCGCGGCGGCCAGGGCAACGCTGACCCCCAGGGCATCGGTGAAAACGTGGACCGTGTCAAAGAGCAGGGCCAGGGAACCGGTCAGCCAGGCTCCGGTCAACTGGAAGGCAACCAATGACCAGGCAATAACCACCACAATGATAAGGCGGCGCTCGTTAGCCCCGCTGCCGTGGGAATGCCCGTGGGCATGGCTGTGGGAGTGGCCGTGCGAGTGGCCCATGGTGTGCCCTTCTAGTAAATGCCGAACCCCTTATAGGAGCCAACCGGCTGGGTGATGTCAGAGTCAACATGATCAACCCTACCAGCGGTATCGCCGCCGGTCAGTTCGGCAAGGAGCTGCTCACAGGCGTCCGCGCTGCCCTGGGCAACGATCTCAACCGACCCGTCGTCCATATTTTTGGCGTAGCCCACCAGCCCCAGGGGCTTAGCGATACCGGCTACCCACCAGCGGAAACCCACGCCCTGCACGTGCCCGTAGGCGGTGGCCATAAGCTGGGCCTCGGCAGGTTCAGCCGGGGCTTTATCGGTGAAGATATCAAAGAAACCCATGTCAGGTGCTCTTTCTCTAGTAGTCCAGCTTGGCGTTGGCCAAAACGGGCAGGGCGGAGCGGGCCCGGTCTACCTCGGTGAGGTCAAGGTCAACCACCAGAATCTCGGGAGCTTCACCGGCCTCAGCCAGGGTCGCACCGAAGGGGGAAACTACCCGGGAGTAGCCCACGCCGGTTGGCTGGGTGATATCTGCCCGCGGGTCAGCGCTCGTGGGGGAAGCCTGGTCAACAGCCAGCACAAACATATTGGAATCCAGGGCGCGAGCGCTGGTCAGAATCTGCCACTGGCTCACCTTGCCCTCTCCCCCGGCCCAGGACGCCGCCACTACCGTCGCCTTCGCCCCGGCGCGGGAGTAGTCGGCAAAGAGCTTAGGGAAACGCACGTCGTAGCAGGTAGCCAGACCGATTTTGGTGCCATCTACGGTGACGGTCACCAGCTGGTCACCGGCCTTGACCCCCTCAGATTCTTTAAACCCAAAGGCGTCGTAGAGGTGCATCTTGGTATAGACGGTCTCTACCCCGTTCTGGTCAAAGCAGTAAAGGTTGTTGTAAACCCGCAGGTTCCACTCGTCAGCTAGCTGCACCGGGGCAAAGCCGCCCGCCACCACGGTCACGTAGTTCTCGCGCGCAATGTTAGCGAGGGCGGTGCGGAAGGTCAGCTCGTGCTGGGCAGCATCGTCATACAGCCGCCCACCGAAGCTGAGCATGGCCGCCTCGGGGAAGACCACCAGGCGGGCACCGCGCTCCGCCGCGAGCGCCGTGTATTCACGAATCGTCTCGATGTTGCGGGCAACGTCTTTGGTACTGAGCATCTGGGCGAGAGCTATCTTCATACCTTCAACTCTAGAGGGCGCAGCTGGCGGTTACCAGGCGTCCGCCCACTGAAGGTAATCGAAACCTTCATCTGCGCGTTCAAAGAACATGCATATGAAGGTTTCGATTACCTACACGGCTCGCTAAAGACCGGCCGCCTGCTTGAAGGCCGCCACCATGTCGGCGGTGCTGGTGGCTGAGTCGACGTTCTCAAGTTTGGTGCCCTCCACCACGAAGCTCGGGGTGCCCTTCACACCTGCGGCGACGCCGTCCTGATACTCCTGCTCAATGAGGGCAAGGGCCTCTTCGCTTGGCAGGTCAGACTCGAAGCGGGCACGGTCCAGGCCCAGCGCCTCGGCGTAGTCACCCATGAGGGTGGCGAACTGGGCGGTATCGGTGTTTTCCTTCCAGTCAGCCTGATGGGTGTAGAGGTGATCAGCCATCGCCACATAAGCGCCCTGGGCCTCAGCAGCCTGCACAGCCTGGGCAGCGGGAACCGCGTTGGCGTGCATCGGCAGCGGGAAGTGGCGCACCGTCACGTTCATGGTGCCCTCTAACTCGGCAGCGGCCTCACGGTACTTGGGGTCAGCCTTAGCGCAATAGGGGCACTGCAAATCGGTGTAGAGGGTCACCGTGGGGGCGCCGTCGGTCACCGCATTGAGCTGGTAACCATCATCGGTGCGGACGCCCGCCGCAGCTTCCCCGCTTGCGGCGGCAGAAGCGCTACCGGCAGTCTCGCTAGAACCACCACAGGCCACCAGACCTACCACCGGAAGAAGGCTCACCAGGGCACGACGGGTTAGCTTCACAGACATAAGACTCTCCTCAAAAAATACTGCTTCTCCCAGCCTAACCACCCACCCGCGCGCACCGCGGGCACACACTGTCAGCAAGCGTCCGTACCTCATGAGATACCACACAAACACACGCCGCGCCGCCCCTAAAGCCCACCCAAAGGAATAAACTCAGAAGTAAACATACGGTAGCCCCACAGCTACCGTAACCCACAAAACACAGCCACAAGGATGTAGACCCAGATGACCAACGGCATGTACATTTCCGCGATGAACCAGGGCTCCGGCAAGTCCCTCATCGCCATCGGCCTGCTTGATTCCCTGCTCAAAGAAACCGACCGCGTCGGCTTCTTCCGCCCCGTCTTCAGCGGCGAAATCGAAGCCCAGGATCCGCTAATCCGTCTGCTCCGCACCAAATACAACCTCAGCGACGACCAGGCCCGCGGCGGCGTCTCCCTCGAACGCTGCCGCGAACTGCTTGCCTCCGGCGACCACGAAGAGATGTCGTCCATCGCTGTCTCCGTCTACTCCGAGATGGCCAAGCACTGCGACGTTATCATCGTCGACGGCACCGACCTGCTCTCCCACAACGCAGCCACCGTCGAGTTCGACCTCAACGCCCAGTTCGCCAAAGACCTCGGCACCCCCGTCATCGCCGTCGTCGGTGCCCAGGAATCCACCGTCTCAGACGTCGTCAACGCCGTCGACGTAGCCCGCACCGAACTCCATGCTGCCAAGGTCGACGTCCTGGCCGTCATGGTCAACCGTGCCCGCCCCGAACTGCGCGAAGAAATCCTCAAGAACGTCAAGCGCGGCCCCTCAAACCGCCCCGTCTACGTCCTACCCGAACTCCCCGAAATCTCACTCCCCACCGTCGCCGAAGTCGTCTACAACCTCGGCCTAGACCACGAGGGCATGAGCCAGGACTTCCTCGACCGCGACATCCACGACATCAAAATCGCGGCCATGACCGTCTCCAACTTCCTCTCCCAGTTCACCGACGGCGACTTCGTCATCGTCCCCGGCGACCGCTCCGACATCATGGTCGCAACCCTCGCGTCCGCCCTCGCCCCCACCTTCCCCGCCCCCTCCGGTATGCTCCTCACCGGCGGCCTCGCCAGCGAACTCAAGGGCGACACCGCCATTGGCCAGCTCGTTGAAAAGGCACCCTTCCCCGTCTTCTCCACCCAGCTCGACACCTTCAAAGCCGGCCGCGCCGTCTCCATGGTGCGCGGCCAGCTCGCCCTCGGCCAGCCCCGCAAAATCGCAACCGCCCTCGGCGAATGGTTCCGCAACGTCGACGAAAAGGAACTCTTCGAGCGCCTCGAACTCGAACGCCCCGCAACCATGACCCCCCTGCGCTTCCTGCACAACCTCATCGAAAAGGCCCGCAGCGACCGCCGCTCCATCGTCCTACCCGAAGGCTACGACCCCCGCATCCTGCGCGCCGCATCCATCATCGTCCGCCGCGACTTCTGCGACCTCACCCTCATCGGCAACCCCGAAAAAATCGCAGAAATCTGCCAGCGCGAATCCATCGACCTGCCCATCGCAGAAGACGGCAAGCGCGGCGTCACCATCATCGACCTCGACAACAACGAATACACCGACGACTTCGCCGCCACCTACGCCGAACTGCGCGCCCACAAGGGCATGACCCTCGAAGGCGCCCAGAACCGCATGATGGACCCCTCCTACTTCGGCACCATGCTCGTACACAAGGGCATCGTCGACGGCATGGTCTCCGGCGCCGTAAACACCACCGCCAACACCATCCGCCCCTCCCTCGAATTCATCAAAACCCGCGAAGGCGTCAAGGTCGTCTCATCCGTCTTCCTCATGCTCATGGAAGACCGCGTACTCGTCTTCGGCGACTGCGCAGTGAACCCCAACCCCAACTCCGAGCAGCTCGCCGACATCGCCAAGGCCTCAGCAGAGACCGCCCGCCAATTCGGCGTCGACCCCAAGGTCGCCATGCTCTCCTACTCCACCGGCACCTCCGGCTCCGGCGCCGACGTCGACATCGTCATCGAAGCCACCGAAAAACTGCGCGAATCCAACCCCGACTTCGCCTTCGAAGGCCCCATCCAGTTCGACGCAGCCTCCAACATGTCCATCGCCTCCTCCAAGCTCCCCGGCTCAGAGGTCGCAGGCCAGGCAACCGTGTTCATCTTCCCCGACCTGAACACCGGCAACAACACCTACAAGGCTGTGCAGCAGACCTCCGGCGCTGTAGCCGTCGGCCCCGTCCTGCAGGGCCTCCGCAAGCCCGTCAACGACCTCTCCCGCGGCGCTACCGTCGATGACATCATCAACACCGTAGCTATCACCGCGATCCAGGCTCAGACCCTGTAATAGGACGCGGACGCGCGGACGGTCAGCCGGACGCGCGGGGTTGGGTTGGCGGAGCAGGGTACGTCCCCTCCGCCGCGAACCTTGGGGGCACAGCGGACTCCCCTGCGGCGACTAACCTTCTCGAGCTCGCCCTGGGGGCTCGCTCGATTCATGCCAGACCCAGCCAGTCGCCTTTCGGGGAGTCCGCCTGCGCCCTAGGCGCGGGCGTCCGCGTGCCCCTCATTACATCGAACTTAAGTAAGCAACTAAAGGAAAACACTTTCATGCTCGTACTCGTTATTAACTGCGGTTCCTCATCTGTGAAGTACCAGGTGCGTGACACCACCGCTACCGGTGAAGAGAACCAGGTCATCGCCAAGGGTCTGGTCGAAAACGTCGGATCAGCCGACGTTCCCAACCACACCGTAGCCCTAGACATCATGGCAAAGGCTCTGGAAGAACCCCTGCACGGCAAGACCATCGACGCCATCGGCCACCGCGTTGTTCAGGGCGGCGACGTCTTCTCAGCACCCGTCGTCATCACCGAAGATGTCATCACCAAGATTGATGAGCTCTCACCCCTCGCACCCCTGCACAACCCCGCCCACGTCCTCGGCATCCGTGCAGCGCAGGAAACCTACCCCGGCGTCCCCATGGTCGCGGTCTTCGACAATGCCTTCCACTCCACCATGCCCGAGCACGTCTACCGCTACGCCGTCCCCGAAGAACTCGTCGAAAAGTACGGCGTGCGCCGCTACGGCGCCCACGGCACCAGCCACGACTACGTCACCGGCGTTGCCGCCGAATTCCTCGGCATTGACCGCTCAGAATTCAACGGCATCATCGCTCACCTGGGTAATGGCGCCTCCATCACCGCCGTCCAGGGCGGCAAGTGCCTCGATACCTCCATGGGCTACACCCCCCTGGCTGGTCTGGTCATGGGCACCCGCTCCGGCGACATCGACCCCTCAGTACTCACCAACGTCATGCAGCGCGGCAACATCTCCCCCGAGAAGATGGACCACATCCTCAACAAGGAATCAGGTCTGCTCGCTATCGCTGGCAACAACGACATGCGCGCCGTGGTTGAGGCTATGGAAGCTGGGGACGAACGCGCCAAGCTGGCCCTGGACATGACCTCCTACCGCCTGGCTAAGTACATTGGCGCCTACCATGTGGCTGTTGGTGGCGCTAAGGCCCTGGTCTTCACCGCAGGTATTGGTGAGAACTCCCACCAGTTCCGCAAGCTGGCTGTTGAGCGCCTGGGCGCCCTGGGCATCAAGCTGGACGCCGAAGCCAACAAGGTACGTAGCGACGAGCCCCGCATCATCTCCACCGAGGACTCAGCTATCCCCGTACTGGTCGTTCCCACCAACGAGGAAAAGGCTATCGCTGAGGCTACCGAGGCTCTGGTTGCCTAAGTTTTAGGGCCTCACCGCTGATAGGGCGGGGTTTCTTTCGAACTACGGTTCTTTACTGTGTTTCGAAGGAAACCCCGCTTTTCGTTTCTGGCCAGGTAGCAAGACCCACCGGGCTAGGTCTCACGTAAGTTTCCCGTTGAAAATGCTTCAACTACTATTTTTCCCTTAGGTGACGTGCCTTACAATTTTAGCTACAGAGCTTTTACCCAACTCTAAGTTGAAGACAAAGAAGGTTTCACGAAAAGTTCTTCGCATGAGCTCCGCAGAAAAGAGGCAGACCTTGCTAACAGCAGAAGAAAAAACAAACCTGCTCAGCCGTTGGCTCAAAGCTAACCCCCAACAACCCACCAAAGAAGAGATCTACATTCTCCTTGAAGAAAAATACGGTGCCTACCAACTCCCCCTTGCCTATATGGAACCAGACGGCTACCACCGTGACGAAGAAATACGAGCAGACACAGTAGATTCCCTATACACCATCACTCACCCCATCACGCTCAACACAATATCCTGACCCCTAGATACTTACGAAACAGATAAAATATTCGACGGAGGATATACCGAAACCGCAGAAGAAAGAGCTGAAATTGCAGAATGGAAAATGCAGTTACTCTTCGATCAATGCAACTCAAATATTCCTCTTGAATACCGCATTATCTCAACTCAACACAGTTTGGGACACAGAGTCTCGCTCATCCTCATGGCAGAAAATGGGCGTACCACTGATTATAAAATGTACGGCTCCCGTGGCATGGGCAATAGCCTAGATCGCTACCTTAGAGGCTGGATAGGCTTCCCAACCAAACGCCCACAAGACCCCGAAGAAGGCCCCTACATGAGACCCGGTGACATTACTGATGTGGGCTTCCTCCAATACCTGGAAGTCGCAGCTGAACAAGGGTTTATATAGAGCTGATGCCCTGGTTATGCTTAAGCCTTATAAGCTCTAGAGCGCAGCAAAGGGCTGCAACCCAATGCACCGGGTTGCAGCCCTTTACTTTCTACTCTTTCAATCACGCGCTTACCGATAAACAGCAGAACGGTGCCCAACTTCCAAGGCCAAAAGGACCAAGGTACCCTGATCAATATCCAAAATCACTCGGTAGGAGCCTGCTCGATAGCGCCACAGCCCCGAATAGTTGCCGGTCAGGGCCTTACAGTGGCTCTGCGGGTGCTCAAAACCCTCTAGTTTTTCCAGTTCTTCTAAAATACGTTGGGCAACTGGCTTATCCAGCTTTTTCAGCTGTTTGAGAGCTCGAGGAGTTAGCTCTAGCCTCCAGGTGTTACTCACAGACCGAGCTCCGCGCGAGCTTCATCCAGGCTATATGTTTTCTGTTTACCTGCACGCACTGATTCAGCATCGGCCTTCAAGGTAAAGGCATGTTCTAATTCAGCCAGGTGTTCTTCTAACAAGGTGTTGATGTAGAAGGAAACAGGGCGATTAGTTTTGTGCGAGAGCGCTTCAAGGCGTTGGCGCACATCGTGAGAGGGGCGAAAGGTGAGCCCTTTCCGAGCCGTTGTTTCTACTGTCATGCTTCAATCGTATTACACGTCATACATAGATTTTAAGGGGTCACCCTAAAAGAAGACCCTGTACTTCGTTGCTAGCTAGACAGCAAGACCCACAGGCTAGAGTTACACCATTACGAAGAAGCAGCCGAACAATCTATTCAGTATTTTTAGATAGGCTCTTGCCTGGGGCCTAAACAAGGTATTAAAGTCAGAAGCACAAGAACTCCACTCTTGATCCCCAAGTCTCAGCCAAAGACGGCTGACCAAGCACTCAAGGAGAACCAAGTGAAAGCTAAATTTTTCGGTAAGATTTCTGTTTTATTTTTTACAGTTACTTTTCTAGTGCCGCATACCGCACACGCTACTCCAATCTCCTCACAAGTAGAGCATTCTGAAAAATAAGTACCACAAACAGCTATTATAGTGAAATTCTAAGCAAATCAGCTTATATCATTTCACTACAAGAACTAGAGGAAATGGGGTACAGTGAAGAGATTATTCACCAACAAAAGGAAGCTTTAAAAGCCCTCCCCGTTTTTGTTAAAGGCTCTGTCACAACAAATGGTTGATTTTTGACGAGAAATAGCGTATAATAATAGTAAGAAACAGTACCACCGAAGGAGGTAATTGGATATGCCTACTATCAAAGACGCATTAGATATTATCGGTAAGTTGACTGTCGCAGAGCAGGAAAGCCTTAAAACAATGCTTTTAAGTCCTGCCTTTGTAAAGTCTTTGAATATTGAAGATTTCGTAGCAAAGGAACGCTTTGCAAATGGTCGTGTATGCCCTCTTTGTGGCTGTATCCATGTGGTTCGCAATGGTCATCGTAAAGATGGCACACAGCGATATGTATGTAAGGATTGTGGCAAGTCCTTCGTGATTGCTACGAACTCCATTGTGTCTGGTACAAGAAAAGACTTGTCCGTGTGGGAGCAGTACATTGATTGTATGATGAATGGCTTATCCATTCGTAAGACTGCTGTTGCTTGTGGGATTCACAGAAACACCGCATTCCTTTGGAGACACAAGATTTTGGATGCACTTCAGAATATGGCAGACGATGTTACCCTTGACGGCATTATTGAGGCTGACGAAACTTTTTTCGCCATCTCGTACAAGGGCAATCATAGCAAGAGTAAGACATTTGCTATGCCACGCAAGGCTCATAAGCGTGGTCATTCTACACATATCAGAGGCTTGTCCCAAGAAAAGGTATGTGTTCCTTGTGCGGTTAATAGGAATGGCTTGTCTATCTCCAAGATTACGAATACTGGTAGAGTTTCTACAAGAGATTTACATCATATTTATGATGGTAGGATTAAGACCAATTCCACTCTTGTTACGGACAAGATGAACTCCTATGTGAGATTTACAAATGCCAATGGTATTGACCTTGTGCAGTTAAAGACTGGCAAAGCCAAGAAAGGCATTTATAATATCCAACATATCAATAGCTACCATAGCCAGCTAAAGAGGTTTATGCGTGGCTTTAACGGTGTTTCTACCAAGTATCTGAACAACTATCTTGTGTGGAATAACCTTGTAAATTACGCCAAAGAAAGCGACATGGAGAAAAGGAACATCTTCTTAACTTTTGTTTTGGCAACATTGAAAACTGCTAAATGCAGAGATTTATCAAACAGACCAGCAGTTCCTCTGGTCGCCTAATTAGAATTTGTGGAGATGATAAGATGGTCAATATAACAGATGTAAAACAGATTCTTCAATTTGCAATAGATGCGGAGATTAAAGTCTTTCTTGATGGTGGCTGGGGTGTAGATGCTCTTCTTGGATATCAGTCAAGAGCCCATAATGATATTGACATTTTTGTAGAAAAGAACGATTATCAGAACTTTATAGAAATAATGAAAGCTAATGGCTTTTATGAGATTAAGATGGAATATACAACATTGAACCATACTGTATGGGAAGATTTGAAAAACAGAATTATTGATTTGCATTGTTTTGAATATACGGACGAAGGTGAAATTCTTTATGATGGGGATTGTTTTCCGGTAGAAACTTTTTCGGGTAAAGGAAGAATTGAGGAAATAGAGGTTTCCTGTATTGAACCATATAGTCAAGTAATGTTCCATCTGGGATACGAGTTTGATGAAAATGATGCACATGATGTGAAGTTATTGTGTGAGACATTTCATATCGAAATTCCAAATGAGTATAGATAACTGCAAATAACAGTTTGTAGGGGAGTTCTGATACTCCCCTATAAAAATGGCTATTTATCAACTGTTTGTTGTGACATAGCCTTGTTAAAAATCAAAATGATGAAACAACAGAAACACAGCAGAGCATTACCCATAAATATCGCGCACAAAGCGTACATGAAAACTCCAGAATCGGAATACTGAACAAAACTCAATCATCACTGAGAAATACTTACCAGATTAGAAATACCTCTGGTGAAACTTTTCATTTTAGACAAAAAGGGGTCTTCGATGTAAACGTTCGCTCTGCCAAAACAGTCTCCCCCGGCTTTGGCAAGGGACGGGTTATGTATCATTCACTAGAGTCAAGCTTACCTACAGCAAAAGTCTGGACAGTGTGGCGCGAGAATACAAACCAGGAGTTTGAGATGCCATACAGGACACACTATTCAAGCAGGGTATATCCAAGTATAGAGAAAATTGAAAGGTACTCCCTTGCCCAATAAGAAGAACTGATTCGGATAAAACATCATTAAATAATGCTAAATGGAACGATTTTAAAATGAAGAAAATAGGAACTCTGGTAATTCTAGGGGCTTTAACCCTAAGTGGCTGCGGAACGGGAACTATCAAAGAAGAATCTCCAGACACAAAATCCCAAGCCACTGCGCCACCCCTGCGCCAATATGAACCGGTAGCTGATGAGAGTAAGGCCCTATCAAACCTCAGCAAAGAACAGTTCGATAGCTACTACGACATCATCTGCCACACATCATCTTTTAGGGATTTTTCAGAGATAGAAAAATCCCTCACAGAATCACCAGAAGAAAAGGAAAAGAACTACGCCTATATTAACGATGCACCAGATGTAGTTCGACAGATAAGCGATAGAAATAAAAATCAAGTCTCCTCAGATACAGCATTAGAAAAGCCTCAGCCACCCCGCTGCCAGGAGCAATCAGAACCTCAGAATTAAGGGCTAGTGTTACCTATACAAAAATTGATTTGGCAAAGGATACATGTGCCACTGAATATTTTCTAGTGGCACAGGTTCTACTACTTTTCGTTGAGCTGCGAGCGGATAAATCTGTATGCAATAGCAAAAGCAAGGAGAAACAAAATTCCGCTGTTGATAATTTCTAATCGTGTTATCTCAAACATTTACGACCCTCAGGTGTCAACTATTCCATTTTTATCTACACGGATACCTTGATATCCAAACGTCGTAGGTACAATAAACGCCAACGCCACAACTTTTGATATTGAGATGACCCTCATTCGGTGCTCCCGGAGTGCTTGGTCAGCCGTCTCTGGCTGAGACTTCGGTATCAGGAGATATCCTCATGATTCGCTCTCTACCGCCGATCCAAATCGCGTACAAGAGGTTATTTAAAACATTATATGAATTTTTAGTCCCCCCTCACAGAGCACAGCTCAACACCGGCAGATCTCGTCAGCAACAGGCGGAAACCTGCACCCTCAGGATCCATCCCACCCACGTAGCCAAGTAACGACCCTCAACCAGCTCGCCCAGAACACAGCGCTCACCAACTTTCTTGCTACTGTGGAACCAAAACACACCGCCTAACCAGCAGGAAACCGCATGAGTGAGAACAACCCCGGCACCACCCCGCCCTACCCGCAGCAACCCGGCCCACAAGCGTCCACGCACATCAACGAGCAGGGCCTCACCCAGCCCCTACCCAACGACCTCAGCGACGGCTGGCTACCCGAAGACACGCGCCAGCGACCCCTCTCGCCCCTGCCCGCGCCCAAGCTCTTCGGCTTCCAATCCCTGCTACCCTTCAAGTTCCTCAATGCACTGCGCCACCCCGCAGAACTGCCCCTGGTCGTCATGGCCTACACGCTCACCATCATGCTCTACGTAGGCGGCGGTATCTACCTCATCTACTCACTCTTCAGCAGCGTGCTAGGGGACGACTTCGTCAACTACCAAATCAGCAACCTGGTCGGCCAACTCATCGCCATCGCCATCTACCTGCCCCTGGGCATCTTCTTCGTCCGCGGTGCCATGTACGGCCAGCTGCGCCTCAGCGGGGTGCGCATTACCCCCACCCAGTTCCCCGAGGCCTACCAGATGGTTGTTGAAGCCGCCCACGCCGCCGGCCTGCGCCGCGTACCCGACGCCTACGTCGTACTCGGCAACGGCCAAATCAACGCCTTCGCCTCGGGCCACGGGCACCGCCGCTTCATCGCCATCTACTCCGACCTCTTCGAAATCGGTGGCGCAGCCCGCAACCCCGAAGCGCTGCGCTTCATCATCGGGCACGAGGTGGGGCATATCGCCGCCGGTCACGTCAGCTACTTCCGCCTGATTTTCACCAGCTTCTTCATGCAGATTCCGATTCTCGGCAACCTGCTCTCCCGCACCCAGGAATACACCGCAGACAACTTCGGCTACCGCTACGCCCCCGACGGCGCCGAAACCACCACCACCGTACTCGCCGCCGGTAAGTACCTGATGAACGACGTGAACTTCCACGAACTGGCCAACCGGGCCGTCTACGAGCGCGGCTTCTTCACCTGGCTCGCCAACCTCACCACCACCCACCCGCCGGTGACCTGGCGCGCCCACGCCCTGCGCGACCGCACCGAACCCGGCCGCCTCATCTGGCGCCCCAAGAACAACCCGCCCTACCCGCTCTCCATGATTCCGGCAGCAGAGCCCGCCGAAGCCTGGGCCGACCCCCTACAGGCCACCGACCACCTGGCCACCTACCCCGAACGCGCCGACAACCAGCACTGGGGTTCAGTCAACACCACCTACCGGCCCCCGGCCCAGTACCGCGACCGCACGGTAGGCGACATGCTCTACACCGGCTGGGTACCCCCGCAGTACCGCCAGCGCACCCCCTGGAACAGCTTCGGTGCACCCTCACCGCAGGGCCCCCAGCAGGCACCTGGCCAGTCACCTGAACAGCAGGGTCAGGACACCGGTAGTAGCCCGGGTGCTACGCCTCGGGAAGGCGAGCGCCCGGCGTCCGCCCCGAGCAACCCGCCCACTGACCAGGGCTAACCCTCGACACGAAAACCCCACCCCAACCTATTGCCCACATCACAGGCATGGGTTAGGGTGGGGTTTATTAGCCCTCAACGAAGAAGGTGATCCCCGTGGGTTTTCTCTACGCTATCGCAGGTATTGTTGCCCTGGTTCTGGCCGCGCGTGGCAGTGCTAAGTGGTACGCGAGCGAGCAAAAGAAAGACTAGAGGAGGAAGCAACAATGCAAACTCCCACCAAACGTCAGGCTCTTCTCTGGTCAGTTGCTACACTCATGAGCATCAACTTCATCTGCGCCATTATCTTTGCTGCGGGAGGCCGTACTAACGACGGTATACTCATATTCGCCATCGGTTGCGCGGTTGCAGGTTGCCTGGGAAGTCTCATAGCCACCTTTTATCGCTCCCCTGAAGACTAGCCAACAACCTTACAAAAATCGGCTGCCGCATATTTGGCAACCAAACCCAAGAGTAGAATGGGCTAAATGGCCCTACCCCAGAAACTGCGCTCCTGGCGCCCTGACCCGCTGATTACCCTAATTCTGCTCGCCGTTGCCCTGGCGATTATTTTCCCGGCGCACGGGGACTTCGCCGAGGGGTTCAGAGTAGCCACCAAAATCGCTATCGGCCTGCTCTTCTTCCTCTACGGTGCCCGGCTCTCACCCCAAGAAGCCCTGCAGGGCCTGAAAAACTGGCGGCTCCACAGCACCATTCTGGGCTTTACCTACCTCATCTTCCCGCTCATTGGCCTAGCCCTCTACCCCGTGCAGGGCATTATCGGGCGGGAGCTCTACCTGGGCCTGCTCTTTATGACCCTGGTGCCCTCCACTGTGCAGTCCTCGGTGGCTTTCACCTCTATCGCCAAAGGCAATGTGGCAGGGGCAATTGTTAGCGCGAGTGCCTCGAATATCGTGGGCGTGATAGCCACTCCCCTGCTGGTCATGCTGCTGATGCAGAGCGATCAGCTCACCATCTCAGGCTCCGTTTTTGGTGATATCGCACTCCAGCTGCTCCTGCCCTTCGTGCTAGGTCAGCTCCTGCGCCGCTGGGTGGGCGACATAGCCAAGAACAAGCTCACCAAGCACGTTGACCGCCTCTCCATTGCAATGGTGGTCTACGCGGCTTTTTCGGACGGCATTGTGCAGGGCATCTGGACCCGCATTAGCCCCTGGCAGATTCTGCTCCTGGTCCTTCTGTCCATTGGCCTGGTGGAGTTCCTGCTCTGGCTCAGCGGGGTCGTCTCAAAGAAGCTGGGCTTCAGCTACGGCGACCGGGTGGCAGTGCAGTTCTGCGGCTCGAAGAAGTCCCTAGCAACCGGCCTGCCCATGGCAGCGGTAATTTTCGGGGGCGGAGCCGTGGGCGCCCTCATTCTGCCGCTCATGATTTTCCACCAGGTTCAGCTCATGATTTGCGCAGCCAAGGCCGCCCGCTGGGGCAGGCAGGTTCAAGCTTCATAGTGAAAATCATGGTGAAAATGGCCATCATGGTTAGCAATGACGGCCGATTTTCACATTGATGACGCCGGGTTCAGCTCCCGCAAAATATCAACGAGGAGGCGGGCGGCGGCGTCCTGCTCCGAGCTCGCCCGAAGCACCGCAAAAACCCGGCGGCGGCCCAGCGGCTCACTCACCCACAGGTTTCCGGTGCGGACCCCCTGCCGCCAGGGCTCAGCCCCACTAGGAGCCGGGGCCTCTGACCAGTAGAGGCCATCAAGCACCAGATGGGGCAGCAGGGCTACCGCATAGCCACCGTAGGCCGAGTACAACTGCCAGCTGAGACCGGCTGCATACATGGAATTGAACCGGGTTTGTTCCCTAGTCTACAGTGGTGCCCATGACCCTTACCCAGGCCCTCATGGGTTTCGCCGGCATCGCTTTTCTCATCACGATTATCCCGGCCACAGACGCCGCCCTGGTGTTGCGCTCCCTGGTCGCGGGCGGGCGGCGAAGCGCCTACGCCTGCGTCTTTGGCATCACCGCAGGCCTGCTCATTTGGGGCATCACCGCCGCAACCGGCCTAGCCGTGCTCATGGCCGCAGCTCCCCTGGTCTTTGACCTCATCACCGTGGCAGGTGGCCTCTACCTGATCTACCTGGGTATCAAATTCCTGCTCAACCTCAGGCACTGGGGGCAGGTAACCGCCCTCAAAACCGACCAAGCCGCCCTGGCCTCGCTGCCTGCACCCGCGGCGTCCTTACCCGGAGCTAGCGGAGCGGACGCCCCCGCTGGCAAACACAGGGTGGGTAAGGATTTTCTCGCGGGCTTCATCGCCAACATTCTCAACCCCAAAATCGCGGTCTTCTACATCGCCAGCGTACCGCCCTTTATGGTCGCCAGCGTGCAAACCTTCATCATGGGAAGCCTGCTAGCCCTCATCCACGGCGGCATTAACGTGCTCTGGTTTACCCTCATCATTTCGCTGGCCTCACTGGCCATGAAGTGGCTACTGCACCCGCGCGCCACCCTCGTCATCGACGGCATCGCGGGGTCAGTGCTCCTGGTCTTTGGCGTGCTGATTCTGGTGGAGGCGGCGCATAAGCTGCTCTAAGGTAGCTCCAGCAGGCAGGTATGCCTCTGCCCGCGACCCTCTCGCCGGTTCGCTAGCGCTCACGGGCGATTCACGCCAGCCCCGAGCCAGCGGGCTCTCGGCATACCCACCTGCGTGGCATCTCTTTTACAGCCCCAGCGCCTCCACCGCCCGGATCAGGGAGATATGGGCCAGGGCCTGGGGGAAGTTGCCGGTGAGGCGCTGCTGGTCAAAGTCGTACTCGGAACTCATGAGCCCCAGGTCATTGGCGCAGGCCAGTACGGTATCGAGCAGGGCGCGGCCGTCCTCTTCCCGACCCGAGCGAATATACTGCTCGGCCAACCAGAGGGAGGAGATGAAGTGGGGGTTATCCTGCCCCTCAAAGCCGTCCTGGGAGTCGGAGTTGTCGTATCGGTAGATCATGCCCGAGGGGTGGGCGATGGTTTGCTCAATCCGTTGGACAGTGGCCAGCATGCGGGGGTCGTCCCAGTCTACGAGCCCGATTTGGGGTAGTTGCAGCAGGGAGGCGTCCACGGCGGTGCCGCCGTAGGTTGAGACGAAGCAGCCCAGGTCGGCGTTGAAGCCGCGGCTCAGGATTTCATCGGCAACGGCGTCGCGGCAGTGTTCCCAGGTGGCTGCGTCACCGTCAAGCCCGAAGTCGCGCACGGCGGAAACGCCGGCGTCGAAGGCTGCCCAGAGCATGGCCTGGGAGTGGGTGTAGACGGCGGGTTCGCCGAAGGTCTCCCACATGGAGCGGTCGGTGTCGCCGATGCGTTCGGTGGCGGCGTTGAGCAGGGCCTTCTGGATGGGCCAGGAGAGGTGGTCTTCTGCTACGCCCGCTTCGCGCAGGTTGGCGAAGGTAACGAGCACCTGGCCCAGGGCGTCCCCCTGGAACTGGTCGCCCGAGCCGTTGCCGCTTCTCACCGGCTGGGACCCCTCGTAGCCGGGCAGGGCGAGGCGGCGCTCGATGTCGTCCTTTTCGCCGGCCAGGCCGTAGACCGCGTGAATGCGGCGGGGATTGTTGGCTAGGGCTCGCAGGATCCAGTTACGCAGCTGGGCGGTCTCACGCTCGTGGCCGTGGGTGAGGGTTACGTCCATGGCCATGGCGACATCGCGTAGCCAGGTGAAACGGAAGTCGTAGTTGCGTTTACCCCCGATGACTTCGGGCAGGGAGGTGGTCACGGAGGCGACCAGGGCGCCGGTTTCACGGGAAATCAGGGCGCGCAGGACCAGCAGGGACCGCAGGCGGGCTTCCCGGTAGCGGGCGTTGGCTTCTTCACGGTGGTCCTCGGCGGTGGGGGCAACCACCTGGCTCGCAGCCGTTTGGGCTAGCTCATGGTAGGTCGCTTCATCAACTTCGGGGGCGGCGGTGTTAGACCCGGTTTCCAGCAGGATTGATGAGGTCTTAGATTCTTCCAGCTCTTCAACCTCGCGCACCGCCGAAATAGTAGCGGGCGCTTGCTCTGCCTGCTCAGATGCGCGGACGCCGGTGGGCACCTGCCCGCCCTCGGGCAGGTAGGCGGGGGCGGCGTCCTCATCTTCAGCCTCTGGGAGGGAGTCTGCGGGGCTGTAGAGATTGGACCACTCCTGCCACTGCTCCTGGGTGTAGGTCAGGGCCGTGGGATAGTCCACCGGGGCAGGCGGATTGTGGTTAGACGCAAAGTAAGACAGGGTGAAAGTGTAACTCTGACCAGCAGAAACGGTAAAGGTTTCGGCCTTAGATTCGGGGTCACCCTCAGGCAGGGAGTCACCCCGGAAGACCAGGGCATGAGGGCCAGCCATACCCACCAGCATGTCGGCGGACGGGTCGGGGGCACCAGCGGCGTCCACCCCTTCATAGCGGGTAACCCAGGGAATCGTCTTGCCGTAATCAAAGCGCAGGGCAAGCTCGTGGTACATGGTGACCTCACCGGTCAAACCCTCCACGTTGCGCACAATCGTGGTGCCGCCCGAAAGCGGCATAAACTCGGTGACGCGCACCGACGCGTCCCCCACAAACCAGACGGTCTGCAGAATAAAAGTGTTCTCGCGGTAGGAACGCTCCGTGCGGATCTCTTCCACCGGGGCGGGGTTGACCGATTCGAGGGGGGCCAGCAGCCAGCGGCCGTGCTCCCGCTCCCCCAGAAGGGCGGCAAAGACCGCGCGGGAGTCAAAGCGCGGGGCGCAGAACCAGTCAATGGAACCGGTGCGGGAAACCAGCGCGCCGGTGTTCATGTCTGAGAGCAGGGCGTAATCCTCGATGAAAGAAGCCATAGCACCAGTCTAACAGGGCGCTTAGTATCGGCCGGTGGCGCTGAAGGTAATCAAAAGTTTCATCAGTGCGTTCTTTGCCCGCACCTATGAAAATTTCGATGACATTCGGGGCTTTACCCTCTTGTGGCTATACCCCTAGGGGGTATATGTTAAAGACATGAGCGAAGAACACTGCGCAACCCACCAGGCAGAACACCACCACGGCTACACCGCCGACAAGGACGCCTACCTCAAGCGCCTGCGCCGCATCGAGGGGCAGGTACGCGGCATCCAGCGCATGGTCGACGAGGACGTCTACTGCATCGACATCCTCACCCAGGTATCCGCCATCAACAAGGCCCTGCACAGTGTCTCCATCCAGCTCCTAGAAGACCACGTGCGGCACTGCGTCGTCGACGCCGCCACCCAGGCAGAAGCCACCGGCAACACCGCCCCCCTCGACGACAAAATCAGCGAAGCAATGGCAGCCATAACCCGCCTGGTCAAAAGCTAAAAACTCAACCCCGGCGGGATCCCACCGGCTCCCGCCACCCCAAGTACGGGCGTCCGCGCCCCACACCCACAAGGAGAAAACCCATGTCAGCAACCATCGTCAAAGCAACCGGCCTCACCTGCAACCACTGCGCCATGAGCGTGCGCGAAGAAATCGAAGAAATTGAGAACGTCACCGGTGTAGAGGTCGATGTGGTCAAGGACGGCGAATCCACCGTCACCATCAACCACACCGGCGACCTGGACGCCGCCGCCGTCTCAGCCGCCATCGAAGAAGCCGGCTTCACCCCCGTCGGCTAATCTTCTAGCGTTCTCGGGAGGGCGGCTTTGCCCAGCGACCCTCTTGCTCCTCGCCTGGGGGCTCGTCGCAATTCACGCCAGCCCCGGAGCCAGCTGGTCGCTAGCCGCCCTCCGTCGCCCGGGGGTGCGGGCGCGCGTCGGCAGCCAACTGGCTGGGTCTGGCATGAATCGCGCGCGAGCTTGCGAGCCCGCGAGAAGGTTAGTTGGCAGAGACGCGCGTCCGCACCTATAGGGAGAGGCGCCCGCCCCCCTGGGCAAAGCCGCCCTCCAAAGCCTGCGCTATGCGCCCAGGCACTAAACACAACAGACACATCAAGTGAAAGAAGGCGTCATGCCAATCCAATCCACCGCTGAGGTTTTCACCGGTGACACCCGCATCGTGAATCTGAATGTGGGGGGTATGACCTGCGCGTCCTGTGTGGGGCGGGTGGAGCGCAAGCTCAAGAAAATTGGAGTGGACCCCTCGGTCAATCTTCCGCTGGAAACCGCCCGCGTGGTTGCGCCTGCTTCGGTCACTGACCAGCAGCTGATTGAGACGATTGAGAAGGCCGGGTACACGGCGAGTTTGAAGCAGGACGCCGTCGAGCAGGTTGATGAGGCTGAGCAGGGGTCGCTCACCCCGCGCCTGTGGGTGGCGGCGGTCTTTACCCTGCCGGTGTTTTTGATATCTATGTTTGCTGCTTTCCAGTTCCCTCATTGGGGCTGGGTGGTTGCAGCCTTGACCCTGCCGGTGGCGACCTGGGCGGCTCTGCCTTTTCACCGCCCGGCCTGGATTAATCTTCGGCACGGTTCTTTCACCATGGACACCCTGATTTCCCTGGGTGTTATTGCTTCTTACGCTTTTTCGCTCTGGCAGCTGGTTCTCGATCCGGCTATGACCGCCCATGCCGGGCACGGGGCGTCCTCGCCTGGCAGCCACGGCATGGACCACATGCTCTACTTTGATGCGGCGGCCATGATTACCCTCTTTTTGCTGGCTGGGCGGCAGATTGAGCACCGTACCGCGCGGCGCTCTTCGCAGGCCCTGCGGGCTCTGCTGAACCTGGGGGCTAAGTCTGCCACGGTTCTGCAGGGCGGGCGGGAAGTGCAGATTCCCGTCAAAGACCTGCTTCCCGGCGACCTGTTCTTGGTGCGCCCCGGCGAGAAAATTGCGGTGGACGGCGAGGTCGTTGAAGGACGCTCCGCGGTGGATACCTCTCTGCTAACCGGTGAATCTGTGCCAGTTGAGGTGGAAGTGGGGGACGCTGTGGTCGGCGCAACCGTCAATACATCGGGTTCCCTGACGGTGCGGGCGACCCGGGTGGGCTCTGACACCGTGCTGGCTCAGATGAGCCGTACCGTGGCGGAGGCCCAGTCTACCAAGGCACCTATTGCCCGCCTGGCTGACCGGGTTTCTGCGGTTTTTGTGCCAGTGGTGATTGCCCTGGCCCTGGCGACCCTGGTCGGCTGGCTGCTGGTGACCGGCGATGTCAATGCTGCTTTTACCGCGGCGGTGTCGGTGCTGGTCATTGCCTGCCCCTGTGCACTGGGTCTGGCGACCCCTACGGCCCTGCTGGCGGGTACTTCGCGGGGGTCCCAGCTGGGTATTTTGATTCGTTCGGCCCAGGTACTCGAATCCACCAAGCACCTGCGCACCGTGGTGCTCGATAAGACCGGCACCGTCACCACCGGCACCTTTACCCTGGCTGAGGTAATCCCCTTCGCGGGCCGGGAAGACCAGGACGCTGCCCGCCTGCTGGCGCTGGCCGGGGCGGCTGAGAGCCGCTCTGAGCACCCCCTTGCCCGGGCTATCACCCAGGCAGCCCAGGCTGCTGCCGAGACGGGGGTTCCTCTGCCCGAGGTCACCGACTTTGAATCGGCCCCCGGCGGGGGTGTGCGGGCAACCCTGCTCGAGCAGACCCCGGCAGGTGAGAGCCTTCCGGTCACAGTTCTGGTGGGCCAGGCCAGCTTCTTAACCGCTGAGGGTATTGAGCTGAGCGAGGCCCACACCCGCGCCCTGCTGGCCGGTCAGGAGGCGGGGCGGACCACCGTCGTCCTCGCCCTCGACGGGCAGCCCGCCGGTCTACTGGCCCTGCAAGACACCCCCAAGCCGGGGGCGTCCGAGGCCCTGGCAGAGCTCAAGGAGCTGGGTCTCACTCCGGTGCTACTGACCGGGGACGCCGAGCCCGTCGCCCGCGCTGTGGCTGCCCGGGTGGGTATTGCCCCGGCGGACGTCTACGCGGGAGTTAGCCCGTCCGACAAGCTGGCCACCATCACCCGCCTGCAGGAGGGCGGAGTAGGGGTCGCCATGGTGGGTGACGGCGTGAATGACGCGGCTGCCCTGGCTAAGGCCGATGTGGGTGTGGCCATGGGGTCGGGCACCGACGTGGCCATGGAGGCTGCCGATATGACCATTGTGCGCAGTGACCTAGGTTCACTGCCGACGGCCATTCGGCTCTCGCGGGCCACCCTGCACCTGATCAAGAGTAACCTGTTCTGGGCCTTTGCCTACAACACGGTAGCGATTCCGGTGGCGGCCGCCGGCCTGCTCAACCCCATGATTGCGGCAGCGGCCATGGCCTTCTCGTCGGTCTTCGTGGTGCTCAACTCCACCCGCCTGCTCCGCTTCTCCTAATACCCCAACCCACGCCCCAGGAGGCACCCATGAAAAACCTGCCCACCCGCGTCCTCGCCCTCGCTGCCGCATCTCTGCTGGCTCTAACTGCCTGCGGGTCCAACGAGCCAACTGCTAAAAGCGAGGCTGAAGCCCTGGTCTCGTCGGCTGCGGCGGCCCACGCTGACCACACCAACCACCCGGCCGACGGCGGGCCTGCGCCCGCCGGTATCGCCGAAGCATCAGACCCCACCTACCCGGTTGGCACCGAGGTGGTTCTTGCCGCTGACCACATGAGTGGTATGAACGGAGCTACCGCCACCATCGTGGGCGCCTACCAGACCTATACCTACTCGGTGAACTACACACCCACCGACGGGTCTAACCCCGTCAACGACCACAAGTGGGTTGTGCAGGAAGAACTGGCGGACGCCGGGAGTGAGCGCCTTGCAGACGGAACCCCCGTGACCATCGAGGCTGAGCACATGACCGGCATGAAGGGAGCTGAGGGGACGGTTGAATCGTCCACCGATGAGACCGTTTATATGGTGGACTTCACCGCCGGTGGCATGACCATGAAGAACCATAAGTGGGTTACAGAGTCCGAGATTGAAGGGGTCAAGTAACTCCTTATTCTCAAGGGGACCGCAAAACTTCAAAAGGACCGCATAATATGCGGTCCTTTTGAAGAAATGAGGTCCCCTTGTTAGGGGTGGGAAGGGGCTAGAGGGCGGGCTTAATATCGCGGACGATGGCCTGCAGCTGGCGCAGGTTGAAGTCTACTCCCAGCATGTTGGGGATCGTCACCAGCAGGGTGTCTGCCTCAGCCACGGCCTCGTCCTGAGCCAGCTCTTCAGCAATTTTGTCGGGCTCACCGATGTAGCTCTTGCCGAAGCGGGAGACGGCGCCGTCCAGAATACCGACCTGGTCCTGGCCTTCAGCCTGGGCCCGCAGGCCGAAGTAGTAGTTACTCTGCTCGTCAATAATCGGAATAATCGAACGCGATACCGACGTGCGCGGGGTGCCCTCGTGCCCGGCGTCCGCCCAAGCCTGCTTGAAGATACGCAGCTGCTCAGCCTGCAGCTGATCGAAGGGCACGCCGGTGTCTTCCAACAGCAGGGTGGAGGACATCAGGTTCATGCCCTGCTCGCCGGTCCAGCGGGCGGTATCGCGGGTGCCAGCGCCCCACCAGATGCGGCGGGGCAGGCCGGGCGACTGGGGCGTAATGGGGTCAAGCTGGGTGGGGTCAGAAACGTTCTGGGCGATGCCCTTACCGGCGATAGCCTCGCGGAAGAGGGCGGTGTGGCGGCGGGCCATGTCAGACTCGTCCTCACCCTCAGCGGGCAGGTAGCCGAAGTGGGCAAAGCCCTTGTAGACGGTTTCGGGTGACCCGCGGGAAATACCCAGCTGCAGGCGCTCGTTACCGGCAATCAGGTCGACCATGGCGGCCTGTTCTGCCATATAGAGCGGGTTTTCGTAGCGCATGTCGATGACGCCGGTGCCCAGCTCGATGGTGGAGGTGCGGGCCCCTGCGGCGGCCAGTAGGGGGAAGGGGGACATCTGCTGCTGGGCAAAGTGGTGGACGCGGTAGAAGGCACCGTCCAGCCCGATGTCTTCAGCACCGACGGCCAGGTCGATGGCCTGGTGGAGCATATCGGCGCCCGTGCGGGTTTTAGAGCCGGGGTAGTCGCCGTAGTGGCCGAAGGAGAGGAAGCCTATTTTAGGTGCCACGATTGTATGCCTTTCAGGTTGATTTTCCTTACAGGAATTACTTTACCAAGAAAGCATTGCGGATGATAGGGAGATGCCATCGGAAAAGTGCAAGTGCCCGTCACTTTTGGCAGGGCAGTTGCACTTTTCGAAGGGTTGCAAGGCATTTTTTGCATCAAAGGCTAAGTCAAAAAATAAACCGCATGAAGTAGGCAGACGAGCCAGTTAGCGCCCCAGTTTAGCCAGTAGCCGATCGTGGTAGAAAGGCGGGTAGCAGCCTGCTTCTACCACGGCCTGCATGGCAGCACGATCACCCATAGCGGCCGCAAAGGCCTGCCCCATAGTCACCCCGTGGTCGGGGGCAGGCAGAAAAGTAATAGTATCCTCGGCTGTGATGGTACCGGGCTGGATGACGCGCAAGTAGGCGCCGGCGTCCTGACGCTCAGTAAAGGTCTTTACCCAGCCTTTTTGGCCTAGCCAGTCGGCAAAGGTGCGGCAGGGCTGGCGCGGCACCGACACCTCAAGCATGGCCGTGCCCACTGCCAGGCGCTGGTTGATGAGAACCCGGCTCCAGGTAATACCCTCGGTAGTTAGGTTCTCGCCGAACTGCCCGTCAGCCAAGGGAGCACCTAAGCGCTCGGCCCAGTAATCCAATTCTTCCCGGGCAAAGGCGTAAACCGCCTTGTCAGCACCGCCGTGGTGCTTGGCGTCCCCCACAAAATCCCCGCGCACGCCGGAGCCGTTGCCATAGCCGGGTGCCGGGGCAAAAACCTCCAGGGAATCTACTGGCTGCTTATTGATGCCGGTGGTGCCCTTACCTGTAGGGTTGGGCATCTCGGCACCAAGGTTGGTGGAGCGGACGCTCGCGGACGCCGTATACAGGCCGGGAGCGGTAGGGCTTAGGCGGGTCTTATTCATACCCTCAAGATACCCTCTGAAAAGTGCAAGTGCCCGTCACTTTTGGCAGGGCACTTGCACTTTTCGGAGGGCATGAAGCTTTAGCGGTGCTTAAAATCAGCCTCCCGCTTCTCAACGAAGGCAGCCATGCCCTCTTTCTGGTCCTCGGTTGCAAAAAGAGCGTGGAAGGTGCGGCGCTCAAAAGCAACACCCTGGGCCAGGGTGGTCTCAAAGGCGGCATTGACGGCCTCCTTGCAGACCTGGGCCACAAACTTTGACTTAGAAGCGATGGTTTCTGCCATCTCAAGGGCGGTGGGAAGGACGTCCGCGTCCTGCTCCACCAGGCGGGATACCAGCCCTGCCCGCTCGGCTTCGTCCGCCCCCATAAAGCGCCCGGTCAGGCAGAGGTCCATGGCCTTAGCCTTGCCCACAGCGCGGGTAAGGCGCTGGGAGCCACCCATGCCGGGGATGACCCCAAGGTTGATTTCGGGCTGGCCGAACTTGGTGGAGGGCCCGGCAACCAGCATATCGGCCATCATGGCCAGTTCGCACCCGCCACCCAGGGCGTAGCCGTTCACGGCAGCCACGATGGGGGTGCGCAGGCGGGTGAGGTTGTCCCAGTGGGCAAACCAGTCGGCCGCGTACATGCTGGCGTAGGTCTGGGATGACATCTCCTTGATATCGGCACCGGCGGCAAACGCTTTTTCGCTACCGGTCAGGACGATGGCCCCCACCTCGGGTGAGCGGTCAAAGTCGGTTGCGGCGGCAACAACCTCGCGCATGGTGGCATCGTTGAGGGCGTTGAGGGCCTTGGGGCGATTGAGGGTAATCAGCCCCACCCGGCCGCGGGTTTCAACCAGAATGTTCTCGTAGGTAGTCACGGGTGTTTCTCCTTGCTGTAGGCGGGTTAGATACCTGAGACGGGTGAGCCGTCGGCCTCGCGGATGGCGTTAATGACGTCTGAGAAGTCCTTGGTGCCACGCCCTTCTTCTACCAGGTGAGTATAGATATCTGCGGCGTGCTTGCCGAGTTCGCCGTTGACCCCTGCGGTGTCGAGGGCAGCAACTGCCAGGCCCATGTCCTTGCTCATGAGGGCGGTAGCGAAGCCCGGTTCATAGTCGCGGTTAGCGGGCGACCCGGGCACGGGGCCGGGCACCGGGCAGTTGACGTTGACCGCCCAGCAGTAGCCGGACGAAGTGGAAATGACGTCGTAGAGCACCTGGGCGTCAAGCCCCAGGCGCTCGCCCAGCACGAAGGCCTCGGAGGCGCCCACCATGGTGATGCCCAGCAGCATGTTGTTGCAGATTTTTGCGGCCTGGCCGGTGCTATTGGTACCGCAGTGCACCACCTTCTTGCCCATCACCTCAAGCAGGGGGCGCACCTGCTCTACGTCCGCCTCAGCGCCGCCCACCATGAAGGTGAGGGTGCCCTGCTCGGCTCCCACCATACCGCCGGAGACCGGGGCATCGACGGCCCGCATGCCGGCCTGCACAGCTAGGTCGGCTGCCTGGCGGGCGTGCTTTACCTCGATGGTGGAGCAGTCCATGAAGAGGGTGCCGGGCTTGGCTGCAGCCAGCAGACCGCCCTGCCCCTCGCGTCCGCCGTAGGCTCCCAGAACGTGCTGGCCAGCAGGCAGCATAGTGATGACGATATCGGCCTGAGCTGCGGCCTCTTCACCGCTGGCAGCGACCTGGATTCCGCGGTCACGGGCGGCATCGAGCGCGGCGGGCACCAGGTCGAAGCCGTGCACGGTGTAGCCTGCAGAAACCAGGTTGGCTGCCATGTAGCCGCCCATGTGCCCCAGGCCGATAAAAGCGATAGTGGGTGTGGTGGTCATCTTCTTCTCCCTTATAAGGTGGGCTATTCTGTCTCGTCGGTTTCGGGGTGCGGCCTAGCGGGGGGCCATGCGCAGGGCGCCGTCCATGCGGATTGTTTCGCCGTTGATGTAGTCGTGCTCGGCGATAAAAACAGCCAGGTCGGCGTATTCAGCGGGGGCCGCGAGGCGCTGCGGGAAGGGTACGTTTTGAGCGAGTTCTTCGCGGAACTCTTCGGTAATGCCAGCCATGAGCGGGGTATCCACGATGCCCGGGGCGATAGTGTTCACGCGAATTCCTGAGCTGGCCAGATCTCGGGCCGCGGGTAGGGTCAGGGCTACGACCCCGCCCTTTGATGCCGCGTAGGCTATCTGACCAATCTGCCCCTCATAGGCGGCGATAGAGGCGGTGTTGATAATGACGCCCCGCCCGGCTGTGCCTTCCACCGGCTCCTGGGTGGCCATCAGGGCTGCCCCGGCTGTGAGCACATTGAACGTGCCGTTGAGGTTAATGCTGACGGTCTTAGCGAAGAGGGCAGGGTCATGCGGCCCCCTTTTTGAGAGGACGCGGGCCCCCGGGGCGATACCGGCGCAGTTGACCACGGTGCGCAGGGGGCGCTCGTCCTGCCCCACCCGCTCGAAGGCAGCTTCAACGGCAGCGTAGTCGGTGACGTCGCCGGGCAGGAAGGTGACGCCCTCAACCTCCCCGGCCTTTTCGATACCGGCGGGAAGGTCGAGGCCGTAGACGTGCACGCCGCGGGCAACCAGGGCGCGGGCGGTTGCTGCCCCGATACCCGAGGCTGCGCCCGTGACCAGGGCGGTGGTGTTGGTGAAATCCATGGTGCTCTCTTTCAGGTGGGAGGTGAGGGGTTTAGACGAAGGCTGAGTAGCCGGTCAGGGCCCGGCCCACGATGAGGGAGTTGATTTCGTAGGTGCCCTCGTAGGTGTAGAGGATTTCGGCGTCCCCAAAGAACTTGGCCATCTCGTAGTCGGTGGTCATGCCGTTGCCGCCCTGGATTTCCCGGCCCAGCCAGGCGCTCTGCCGGGCCAGCTTGGTGGTGGTGGCCTTGGCCATGGCGGCGTGAACCATGTCGAGGGTTCCGTTTTCTTGCATGCGGGCGCAGTTCATCATGAGCCCCAGGGCTGCCTGGGTGTTGCTCATAATTTCTGCGATGTTCTTTTGGATGAGCTGGAACTTAGCCAGGGGCTTGCCGAACTGCTGGCGGGTGAGGGCGTAGTCGCGGGCGATATCGAAGATGCCCAGCTGAATACCGTAGCCCTGCCAGCCCACCCAGGCGCGGGAGTTGCGCAGCATCTCGTTGGCGGCGTCGAAGTTGATGGCCCCGGGCAGGTGGGCGCTAGCGGGCACCTTCACGTCGGTGAGGGTGATGTGGGCGTTCTGCATGACGCGAAGGCCGATCTTGTTGCGAATCTTCTCAGCCTCATAGCCGGGGGCGTCGGTGGGTACGATGAAGGCCTTGATCTGCTGGTCGGCGGTATCACGGGCCCAGACCAGGGCGAAGTCGGCGATGGTGCCCATGCCGATCCAGCGTTTTTCGCCGTTGATGACCCAGTTTTCGCCGTCAAAGGTGGCACTGGTTTCGAGGCCGCCGGCGATATCGGAGCCGTGGTCGGGCTCGGTCAGGGCAAAGGCGCCGGTGAGTTCAAAGCTTTCGAGTTTCGAGAGCATCTCGGCTTTCTGCTCGTCAGAGCCGAGAATGTTGATCATGCCGAGCACCAGCTCGTTGTGAATGCCGACCAGGGCTGAGAGCGAGACGTCCACCCGGGTCACTTCTGCGTAGACCAGGCCGCGGAAGAGCCAGGAGGTGCCGCTGGTTTCAAGGCGGGCCAGGCCCACCTCAGCCATGCTTTCGAGCAGGTGGAGGGGGAATTCTTCGGTGTTCCAGTAGTCAACGATGTGGGGGCGTACTTCTTCTTGCAGGTAGGTGCGGATGCGCAAGAACCACTCTTTTTCGTGGTCGGGCAGCAGGTTAAGGACGCCGAAGGGGTCGATGTCGGGGAAGGGCAGGGGCTTTTCGGGTGGGTTTTTGACCATTCCGCGGATGTGGGTGTTCATAGGGTAGCTCTCCTGTGCAACGTCGTCGTGTGCAACTCACGGGCGGGGTTCGCCCGCACTTTTTGTGTGAGTCAAGCCATATTTAGCTCTGAATGTACTCCACCTTGGGGGCCGCCGGGTAGCTTTTGGGGGAATTAATCGGTTCGTTACGCGCAGACAGGTTTGCATTCGTTGATTTTTCCACAGGGTCTTGGCAGGGGTGTCACCCCTCCCCTATAGTGACTCACAGCACCCTATCGTGACCCATGCCACTATTTTTGTGTGGTTTATTGCCGAAAGAGGTTACTCATGAGCGTTACCGAAGAGTTCCGCACCATTCGCGATCAGCTTGTCGCCCTGCGCGAGGACTATGCCGCCGCGCGCGAACAGTTCACCTGGCCCCGGTTTGAGCATTTCAACTTCGCCCTCGACTGGTTTGACCAGGTAGCTGCCAGCGAGGAACGCAAGGACGCCCCCGCCCTGATTATCGCGGAGCAGGACGGTTCCAGCGTGAGCGTGAGCTATGCAGAAATATCTCAGCGGTCATCGCAGGTGGCTAACTGGCTACGGTCGGTAGGCGTGAAGCGCGGTGACCGTGTAATTCTCATGCTGGGCAACCAGGTAGAGCTCTGGGAACTCATGCTCGCCGGCATCAAGCTGGGCGTTATTCTCATGCCCTCCACCGAGATGCTTGAGCCGGTTGACCTCGATGAACGCATCAGCCGTGGCACGGTCGAATGGGTCATTACCAACAGCAAGAACGTGCCCAAATTCGAGCGGGTTGAGGGCAACTTCACCGTGATCGAAACAGACGGTAAGACCGAGGGGGCCCTGACCAAGCACCCCCACCTGAACTACCTGGATGCGGCGTCCGCTCCCACCGATTTCACCCCGGACGCCCCCACCCGGGGCGACGAGCCCCTGCTCTGGTACTTCACCTCGGGCACCACCTCACGGGCCAAGATGGTGGAGCACACCCACACCTCCTACCCGGTGGGCCACCTTTCGACCATGTACTGGATTGGCATGGGCCCCGGCGACGTGCACCTGAATGTGGCCTCACCCGGCTGGGCCAAGCACGCCTGGTCCAACATTTTTACCCCCTGGATTGCTGAGGCAACCGTCTTTATCTACAACTACTCCCGCTTCGACGCTGCTGCCCTCATGCAGAACATGGAGAAGTTCGGGGTCACCAGCTTCTGCGCACCGCCCACCGTCTGGCGCATGCTCATTCAGGCTGACCTGAATCAGCTGGCGACCCCGCCCACCAAGGTCGTTGCCGCGGGTGAGCCGCTGAACCCCGAAGTTATCTCCAAGGTGAAAACCGCCTGGGGCGTAGATATTCGAGATGGCTTTGGGCAGACCGAGTCCACCGTGCAGATCGCCAACACCCCCGGCCAGCCCATCAAGATTGGTGCCATGGGCAAGCCCCTGCCCGGCTACGATATTGTGCTGATTGACCCGGCCACTGACGAGATTTCTGAGACCGAAGGTGAGATTTGTATCCGCCTGGGCGATGCCCGCCCCCTGGGCCTGATGACCCAGTACAAGGGGGACCCCGAGAAGACTGAGGACACCATGCGCGGGGGCTTCTACCACACCGGTGATATTGCCGAGCGGGACGAGAACGGGGTGCTCACCTATGTGGGCCGCGCCGACGACGTCTTCAAGGCCTCCGACTACAAGCTCTCCCCCTTTGAGCTGGAATCCGTGGTCATTGAGCACCCGGCTGTGGCTGAGGCTGCGGTGGTTCCCTCACCCGACGAGATCCGCCTGGCTGTGCCCAAGGCCTACATTGTGCTGGCCGCTGGGCACGAGCCGACGGCTGAGACCGCGAAGGATATTCTCAAGTACGCCCGCGACCACCTGGCCGCCTACAAGCGGGTGCGCCGCATCGAGTTCTACGAGCTACCCAAGACCATTTCGGGCAAGATTCGCCGCGTGGAACTGCGAGCCCGTGAGAACGAGTTCCACGGCCGCCACGGCGAGAAGAGCGCCGCAGCTCTGGCCGCCCGCACCACCACCGAGGGCTACGGCCACGAGTTCGCCGACACGGACTTCCCGGACCTCAAGAGCTAGTAGGCAAGCTATCTTTCTCTACAACGAATGTGACTCATATTCCCAAGCGGGCGTTAAAACAACACCCTTTCGGGAATATGAGTCACATTCGTGGTGGGGTGACTGCGTCTTTAGGCTAGACCCAGTTCCCCCGCCTTCGTGGGGGTGAAGAAGGCCAGGACGCTCTCGCGCGAGACCTCCGCGAGGCTGGCAGGGGACCACTGTGGGTTACGGTCCTTATCGACCACCTGGGCCCGGATACCCTCACGCATATCGTGATGTGCCAGGGCATTACAAGAGGTGATGAAATCCTGATTCAGGGTCTCTGCCAGGCTCTGGCTACCGGCTCGGCGCACAGCCTCCAGAGCCACCTTCATGCCAGTCGGGCCGTTCTTCTGCAGGGCCGCCAGAACCGTACCGGCGAACTCGGCGCCGTCCGCCCCCGAATCAGCCACCACCTGGACCTTCTCAAGGATTTCCTCAACGGTATCGGCGGCAAAAGCACCCTCAATCCAGCGGGCGTTCTCCACGAGCGGGGAGGGAGGCGCATCAGCCGCAAAGCCCTCAATGACGCGGGTGACGGCGTCCGCACCCTCGACCTTCTCAAGGGCAGCGACCAGGTCATCAAGCTTCTCAGACGGCACGAAATAATCAGCCATGCCGACAGCGAGCGCGTCCGCCCCGGTCACATGCAGGCCGGTGACGGCCATGAGGGTGCCCAGGTTCTGCGGGGCGCGGGCCAGGATGTTGAGGCCGCCCACGTCGGGGCAGAAGCCGATGACGGTTTCGGGCATGCCGGTGCGGGTGTGTTCGGTGACGATGCGGTGGGAGCTATGGGCTGAGACGCCCACGCCGCCGCCCAGCACCAGGCCGTCCATGAGGGAGATGAAGGGCTTGGGGTAGCGGGAAATACGCAGGTCCAGGGTGTATTCCACTCGGAAGAAGTCCACGCCCTGATCCGGGTTTTCGCCGGTGGCCTTGTAGAGGGCTACCACGTCACCGCCTGCGCAAAGACCCCGTTCACCGGCGCCGCGCAGGAGCACGGCGGCGATGTCGGCATCCTGTTCGAAGTCGTCCAGGGCTGCGTTCATCAGCTCCATCATCTCGGCGTTGAGGGCATTGACCGCGCGTGGGCGGTTCAGGGTGATAACCCCCAGGCTGCCGCGTTTTTCGGTCAGGACGCTCTCAGTCGGCTGGGTGCCGGGCGTATCGGTCACGGTGGGCCTCCTTTAGTTGCCGGTGGGCATAACGAAGCTGGCGCCCTCTTTAATGCCGGAGGGCCAGCGGGATGTTACCGTCTTGGTCTTGGTGTAGAAGCGGAAGGCGTCGGGCCCGTGCTGGTTGAGGTCGCCGAAGCCGGAGGCCTTCCAGCCGCCGAAGGTGTAGTAGGCAATCGGCACGGGGATCGGCACGTTCACACCTACCATACCCACATCGACGCGGCGGGCGAATTCGCGAGCGGTATCGCCGTCGCGGGTGTAGATGGCAACGCCGTTGCCGAACTCGTGGTTGGTGGGCAGGGCCAGGGCCTCTTCAAAGTCATCGACGCGCACCACGGAAAGGACGGGGCCGAAAATTTCTTCGCGGTAGATGGACATATCGGTGGTGACCTTATCGAAGAGGGTAGCGCCGATGTAGTAGCCACCCTCGTGGCCTTCGACCTTGACGCCGCGTCCGTCCACCAGTAGCTCGGCGCCTTCCTTCTCGCCGGCGGCGATGTAGCCTTCGATGCGTTCGAGGGCGCTGGCGGCAACGACGGGGCCGAAGTCTGCCTCGGGGTCAAGGGCGTGGCCGACCTTGAGGGTCTTGGTGCGCTCGACCAGCTTTTCAACCAGGGCGTCGGCGGTGGCCTGGCCGACGGGCACGGCCACCGAGATAGCCATGCAGCGTTCACCGGCAGAGCCGAAGGCTGCGCCGATCAGGGCGTCGGCCGCCTGGTCGAGGTCTGCGTCAGGCATGATGATTAGGTGGTTCTTGGCACCGCCGAAGCACTGGGCGCGTTTGCCGGTGCGAGCGGCGTGCTCGTAGATGCTCTGGGCGATGGGGGTGGAGCCCACGAAGCCGACGGCCTTAATGCGGGGGTCATCGAGCAGGGTATCAACGGCCTCCTTGTCGCCGTTGACCACGTTGAAGATGCCGTCGGGCAGGCCGGCTTCAGTCCAGAGCTCAGCCAGGCGCAGGGGCACGGAGGGGTCACGCTCTGAGGGCTTAAGGACGAAGGCGTTACCGGCTGCGATTGCGGGGCCGCACTTCCAGAGGGGAATCATGGCTGGGAAGTTAAAGGGGGTGATACCAGCGACCACGCCCAGGGGCTGACGCATGGAGTACACGTCGATGCCGGTGCCTACGGAGTCGGAGTATTCGCCCTTGAGCAGGTGGGGGGCGGCGGTGGCAAATTCGACGACATCAAGGCCGCGCTGGATATCGCCGTGGGCGTCAGCTACGGTCTTGCCGTGTTCGAGCGAAAGCATCTCGGCCAGTTCGTCGGCGTTCTGGTTGACCAGGTCCACAAAGCGGTGCAGAATACGGGCGCGCTTCTGGGGGTTGGTAGCAGCCCACTTGGCCTGGGCTTCTGCGGCGTTGGCGATAACATCGCGCACCTCATCAGCGGACGCCAGAGGCACCTGGGCCTGCACCTGGCCGGTGCTGGGGTTGTAGACATCGGCGAAACGACCTGAGGTTCCGGGGCGATGGGCGCCGCCGACGTAGTGGGTTAACTGCTTCGTCATCGAAGCCTCCTTCCGTGAGGGCGCACAGACTTCTGTGCATCAGCTCACACGATACAGAAAAAATAGACGGGTGCCTAGAGGCAGATGAGCTGTTACGCAGAATATGCAGCATTAGCGCATGACAGACAGAAAATCCGTAGGGAAAAGTTAAGATACCCCCCTTACTTTTGGGCTTCCACTCGCTCCTCCAGCAGGTCGGGCACATCGTGACGATCCACCAGAACCTCGAGAAGTACCATGCGGTCGGTGGTTTTTACCGCGCGCTCTAGAGCCTCACACAGGTCGGCACCGGTTGCCGCCTGGAGCGTCAGCACCTGCTCCTTCTTTGCCCCCAGAGCCGCAGGAACCAGGGACCAGTTGTACAGCTGTATATCATTGTAGGGTTGGGTAGGTCCGTGAATTTCACGCTCAACCGTGTAACCCTCATTGTTCACCAGGACGATAATGGGGGTAAGACCCAGCCGCAACAATGTTCCCAGCTCTTGCACCGTTAGCTGAGCAGACCCGTCCCCAATGAGCAACACCCCGCGAGACTCAGGGGCAGCCAGCTGAGCCCCCAGTAGAGCTGGCAGACTATAGCCAATAGAACCCCATAGGGGCTGACTTATACACCGCGCATCCGAGGGCAGTGGATGGGGCGCTATGCCCGCAAAAGATGTACCCTGATCCACCACTACGGTGGCACCCTGGGGAATCCTGGAGGCTACTATCTGCCACAGCGTGTTTTGCGTCAGCGGGGCACGAAGGTCTGCCGCATCTAAGTCTGAGCTGCAAGACCCTATCAAGCCGCTCTCCACTGCGTTCTCACTGTTACCTTCCCCTTCAGGCCCCTGCCACCCTGCATCACAGAGCGCACCGAGAACTACCGATAGGCTGTCAGCCAGGGTCAAAGGGGCATATACCGTATCACCCATAACCACCTGCTGGGGCTCTAGGTAGACAGTGTGCTCGGGGAAGGCATGGGTGAAACCGGCCGTTATAGTATCGGTGAGCACTACCCCCGCACAGATCAACACATCTGCCTCTTCCACCGCCTGCCGGGTCGCGGCCTCCGACACCTCACCGGTATAGATTCCGCGCCACCCTGAAGCTGTTTCATCGAACAGGCCCTTGCCCCACTTCAACGTAGAGTAGGGCAGAGCGGTTTCATCCACCAACTCGCGTATTTCAGTCTGAAGCCCCATTCTCTGAACAAGAACATCAGCAAGCAGGGTCAGGTTCGCCCGCTCACCCACCCGCTGCAGAAGCTCAGTGAAGTCCTGCCTAAAACGTTCTTTCTCACCGGGAACAGAGGCGGGGCTCGGCAGTTTCAGGGGCTCACTGGGCGGCATGCAGGGCAATACCGCTACATCGTCAGCCAACAACAGGTACCCCGGCCGCTTCCGCAGGGCAATTTCAGCAAGCACCCGATCGATATCGTGAGCCGCCGTTGCCGGCTGCACCTCAACCACAGCGCTCGATACTTTTTCTGCAACCTGCCGGAAAGCGGTAAAGTCACCATCACCCAGGGTATGGTGAATAGCCTTCCCCGATTCCTGCACCTGCCGGGTGGGAGCGCCCACCACATGGAGCACCGGCGCGTACTCGGCATAGGCCCCCGCCAGGGCATTGAGGGCTGATAATTCTCCCACCCCAAACGTCGTCAGCACCGCACCGAACCCGTTGACGCGGGCGTAGCCGTCCGCCGCATATCCTGCGTTGAGTTCATTCGCGTTGCCGACCCAGCTAACCTTTGGGTGGTCAATAACATCGTCAAGAAAGCGTAAATTAAAGTCGCCGGGCACACCCAGTAGGTGGCTCACCCCGCACTCAGCTAGGCGATCTAGCAGATAGGTGCTGACAGTGTAGGTCATGGCAGGCCCTTTCACATAGCTCATGCCCGCGCACGTCGGTGGGCGCGGGGCTTTTGCCCTATGCTACCGGGGCACAGCCACATAGTCAGCAGGCTTTTCTTATATGACGTGAAATCTACACCTTCCCACACAGCAGGCATAAAGAAGGGAGCTACCCGCAGGGTAGCTCCCGTCTTCTACCGGCGCCTATGCCGAGGGGTCAGATTCGCCCTTCTTCTGAGCTGCATTCGCCTCGTCAATACGCTTGGCCAGGCGTTCCTTTTCTTCAGCCTCGCGGCGCTTGGTCTCGGCCTCTCGGCGGGCCCGGGCCTCAGCGTACAGCTTGGCGGACGACCGGTTGATACCCGTACCCTCACCCAGCTCGGGGTCGTTGGGGCGCTCCACCAGAATCAGGGTTGCACACATGACCAGGGTGACCACAAAAACAGCACCGGCAACGGTCAAAGCCAGCACCACATTCGGGGTGTTATTTGTACCGCCGGTTGCAAAAACCACGATGCCCAAGAAAGCCACCAGGGCCAAGACCGCCGCAATAATCAGCGGACCGCGCACCTGCGCCTTAAACCCACGATTGGGTGATTCACTCTTCTGAGCCAAGACCATTCCTCCTGAAAACAAACTCTCCACCAGTCTACGGGGTGAGCACCACTTTTGCCCGACAGCCCCTAGCCGTGACGGGTGTCCGCGCGCAAAGACAGCGCACCGATCACCAAGAAAATACCGGCTACTAGGGCGCCCCCACCGGCGGTTCCCATAATGGCCTTATCGCCAATCTCAGAGACCACAGGCAGGGCTGCCGCCGAAAGCGTCACAATAGCGCCCTCAAGCTGCCAATCACGGGCCGCCGGGTTACTCTCCTTAGTACGCATGCCGGCGAGCAGTTTGAGCACACCGGTCAAGCCCAGCACGCAGGCGGCAACCAGGGTTAGCCAGAACTCCCCGCGGGGGGCCACAAAAGCCAGCACGCCACCGGCCGCCTGCACCAGGGCGATGGAGGTAAAGGCCTGGGCCGAGCTGGCGTCCCCTACGCGGCGCAGGGTTTGGGCCGTCAGGTAGGACGCCCCCGCATAGCCCAGCATGTAAAGACCCAGCATGACAGTAATGACGCCCAGGGTCGGTTGCTGCCAAAAGACCGTGGTGAGGCCGAAGGCCAGGAAAACCAGGGCGTGCACCAGGGTGGGGCCGGTGAGGGCGGCTGCCAGAACGGGGTCCACAGGACGCTTGGGGTCGGTCTGTTGCCCGCCGGCAGCCAGGTGGGAGCCAGAGGGCTCGGAATCGGTGCGCTGGGAATCGGAGTGCCGGGAATTGGAGTGCTGAGAATCAAAAGTCACCCCACCAGTCTAACCAGCCAAGCTGAAAGCCGCCGAGCCACAGGCAGCCTGTTACGTCCTAGCGGCCAGAATGGGCACCTAGACCAGCAGAGTAACCTTCCAACACCTGCCGCAAACCCTCTAGACCGAGAGCCAGCTTGCGGTCACTGACGGCCCCAAACCCAAGCACCAAGCCGTATAAGGCCTCGCCCGACTCAGCCCGCGCTGACCAGTAATCCCCCAGCGGGGCCACAAGCACGCCTTCTAGGCGGACGGCTTCAACCAGTTCACTCTCAAGGTCCCTCCCCCGGGCAGAATCAATGCCGGGCAGGTGAAGCACCGCGTGCAGGCCGCCGTCCATGGGTAGCACCCGAGCAGCATCCAAACCCTGCAGGGCGGTGAGTACCTGCTCCCGGCGTCCGCGGTAAACCCGGCGCATGCGCGCCGTATGGCGGCGCACCCCGCCCGCAGCGAGGAAGGCCGCCATGGCGTCCTGCACGACCGACGACACCGGGTTGCCCAAGTCGGCACGCAGTTCTAGCAGGTCAGCCTGCAAGTGCCGGGGCAGCACCACATAGCCCAGGTTTAGGCCGGGAGCCAGCATCTTCGCAAAAGACCCCAGTGTCACCACCCGGTCGGAGGCCCAACGGGCCGGGTGGGCCTCAGCCCCGCCCGGCAGAGGCGGGCGGTCAAGAGAAGCTAGAGCCGGTAGGGGGTCGCCCACATAGCGCAGCTCAGAATCGTAGTCGTCTTCAACCAGCAGGGCGTCGTGGGTGCGCGCCCAGGCCAGCAGTTCCAGACGGCGCGCCAGCGGCATGGAAGCTCCCAGGGGGTACTGGTGGCTAGGAGCTATCAGGACGAGGTCGGGCCGGCGAGGCCCCGTAGGCAGGTGGGCGGGGTTGAGGCCCTGCTCATCAACCTCAATCGGTAGGATTTCGTGCCCGAAGGCGAGGGGGATGCGGTGCAGGGAGGGGTAGCCGGGGTTCTCGACCGCGATTCGAAGCGGACGGTTGCGCACCCGGCGCCGCAGGGCGGTAAGAATCAGACGGAAGCCGTCGCGGGCACCGGCAGTTACCAGTAGGTCGTCCGGGGTGCGCAGCACCGACCGCATCAGCCGCAGGTGCTCAGCCAGCTGCACCCGTAACTCATAGGAGCCAGCAGGCGGGTAGGCCGTACCGGGAGTGGCAGCCGCCTGCCGCCAGGCAGCCCGCCAGGTAGCACTTGCCACCAGAGAAGTATCGGGGCTACCAGGGCGAAGATCAATCATCGAGGGGTCGCCACGATAGGGAGATATACCCTGCGGACCTTGCAGAGGGACGGACGCCTGCCCTCCCTCCCTGCCCCCAGGCAGCAATCGCGCGGAGCCCACACCCCAAACCGGCACCGCCGACTGAGAAACCCCCGCGGCACCCAGGGTGAGGTAGTCAGCTACGCGGGTGCCCCCGCGTCCGCTGGTTAAATACCCTTCGCCCACCAGCTGTTCATACGCAAAAACAACCGTTCCACGTGAAACATTCAGCCGCTCAGCCAGTGCACGGGTAGAAGGCAGCGGGTCACCCGCCACCAGAAAACCACCCAACACCAGGGTGCGAATCTGCTCAGCCACCTGCGACGGCAAAGAACCCGGCGCCGACCGCGATACGCTCACCGGCAACTGATCAAACCGTGAATACTCCGCCACGTTACCCTCCCCTGACATCAAAGCCGCGCTCCCCCGATATTAGCCCACCGGCGTCCGCACCCCACGAAACATGTCCACCACGAAAAATGCCCGCCGCGAAGCACACGCGGCGGGCACCTATCCCAAACAAAACGAAGAGGAGGCACCGGGCTGCTGGCGCCGGTACCCCCTCTCGCATCAGATTCTTCCCAGGGAATCTGACTAGCCTACGTACTCCCAAACGCGTACGTAGTCAACCTCGATTGCGCAGTCTGCGGTGGTCTCAGCGAGACCGCCCCAGTAGGCATTACCTGCCTGCATGCACAAACGGATGTTGAACTTCTCACCAGCAGGCAGTGCGGCCTGGTAGCGAGGATCCTCTGACGAGACGAACAGATATTCAACCCCGTCAAAGAAGAACTTAATACCGGCAGGAGTCTTCTCAACTGCCCAGGTGTGGTATTCGTCGGCAAGGTTCTGACCCAGTACGGGAATCAGGGCGTTCTTCTTAGCCTTGTTACCCTGCTGCTGGCCGTAGTGCACGGTACCCTCAGAGCGGTTGGAGATATCAACCTTCTGCTTGCCGGAAGCGTAGCCGTAGGACTCGGAGATGTCGATTTCACCGAGCAGAGCGGTGTTGTTGGGGCGCATCCAGATGCCGCCCCAGGCGCCGATGTGGGTGGGGTTTGAAGCGGGCTGCTTAGCGCGGTATTCCAGGCGGAAGCTCTCGGCGGAGAACTTGCCCATGGTGTCGATGTAGCCGGTGGCCCATTCGCGCAGCTTGCCGTCCTTGTAGGTGACGGGGGTAGCCAGCTTCTTCAGCCAGATCTTGGTGGAGGAGTCACCCATGGTGACAGCTTCCTTGAGGTTGACGCCGGAATCGTAGCCTACGTAGGACTTATCGCGCACGCGCCACTTGGTGCCGTCGATAGCGCCGTTGTTGAAGTCGTCCTCGAAGATGAGCTTGCCCCAGCCTGAGGAGGTCAGGGCACCGCGGTGCTCGCCCCAGTTATCTGCCTTGGACTTCTCAACCTTGACCAGGTGGGTAGAGGGAACGGTGCGACCTGCATAAGCACTAATACCGGTGCCGGCACCCTGAGGGGTTGCGTGGAAGGGGACCTGGTTGTCGTTGAAAACCAGGTTCTCAACAGCCTGGCCATTGACAATCACCTGGGCAACCAGGCGGGTAGCACGCACCGACAGAGCCAGCTCGTAGGAGAAGGCGGCGGTGGGGGCTGCGGTTGCCAGAACCTTCTGACCGAGTACAACGGTGCGGTGGTTGATCACACGCTCGATGTGCAGGGTCATTGCGCCGCTGTTAGCGATGGAGAGCATCGCGGTGTAGTAGTCACGACCGGTCGAAGTGCGGCGGGCAATAACGCGGGTGTAAACAGTGCCAGCTGCGGGACGTGAGGTGGTGTAGGTTGCTTCCACCAGGGCGTCTGAGTGCTTGGTGCCTACGGTAGTGAAGGCACGAGCGTCAGTGAATGTCTGAGCGAAGGGGGAGGTGTAGTTGACGTCTGCCAGGGGGGTAAAGCGCAGGACGCCTGATTTCAGGCCTTCACCGTTGAGTACCATACCGGTGTTTGCGTGCGCAGCCTGGGTGGTCAGCGCGGTTGCAACGGCGGTAGCGGCGGTCAGTGACAGGAAGTTGCGGCGGGATACAGAAAGCATGGCTTGGGTCTCTTTCGTGTGTACTTGTTTGGGATGGGAAGCTCTTGGGGAGAGCTGGGGTGGTTGAGATTCTTGGGGAATCTCGGGGTGAACCCTGGGTGGGTTCGTGTGGCTCCTGGGTGGAGCCTGTGAGCTTTGGGTTAGCCCTTTGTGCTTCGGTTGAAAACTTTATAGGACGTTTGGGGGACAAAACAAGGCGAGATGGGGACAAAATTAGCACTTTCTCGGTCAAGCAATTTTATTTCCCCTTGTAGATGTTCGCTTGTCCGGCAAAAAAATTTTTCGGAAAAAATTTTGAACCTGTCCCCAAGGTCGGGTTTTTTGGGCAAATCAGCTCATTTTTTCAAAGATTTTGCTGCAGTTTTGTCCCCCAAACCTCTTCACCCTTCGGTATGGAGGGGGCAAAATTTTAGCTTTTGGGGACAAATTGCCCCCTAAAACGTGCTGACGAGCGTCCGCCTCGCTACCTGTGGTCTAAAAACTTTGCTAGAAACTGGCCCTATTCTTAGACCACATCGGCGGGCACAGTTGAAACCATGACTGAACACAACACCGCAGAAACCACCGTTACCGGCTCCCCCCTCGTCAAGCGCGGCCTAGCCGACATGCTCAAGGGCGGCGTCATCATGGACGTCGTCACCCCCGAACAGGCAAAAATCGCAGAGGACGCCGGCGCCGTAGCCGTCATGGCCCTCGAACGCGTCCCCGCCGACATCCGCGCCCAGGGTGGTGTTGCCCGCATGAGCGACCCTGACATGATCGAGGGAATCATCGACGCTGTCTCTATTCCCGTCATGGCCAAGGCCCGCATAGGCCACTTCGTAGAAGCCCAAATTCTGGAACACCTCAAGGTTGACTACATCGACGAATCCGAGGTCCTCTCCCCCGCTGACTACGTCAATCACATCGACAAGCACGCCTTTAAAGTGCCCTTTGTCTGCGGTGCCACCAACCTGGGTGAGGCCCTGCGCCGTATCACCGAGGGCGCTGCCATGATTCGCTCTAAAGGCGAGGCCGGCACCGGTGACGTCTCTGAAGCCACCAAGCACATCCGCACCATCAAGACCCAGATTGCCGAGCTGCAGGCCCTGCACGCCACCGCCCCCGACCTGCTCTACGTCAAGGCCAAGGAGCTCGCTGCCCCCTACGAGCTGGTACGCGAGGTGGCCGAAACCGGCAAGCTGCCCGTCGTGCTCTTCACCGCTGGTGGCGTGGCAACCCCGGCAGATGCGGCCATGATGATGCAGCTGGGTGCGGACGGCGTCTTTGTCGGCTCTGGTATTTTCAAGTCTGGCAACCCCGAGGCCCGTGCCAAGGCCATCGTCAAGGCAACCGCCTTCTACAACGACCCGGCTGCTGTTGCGGATGCTTCCCGCGGTTTGGGCGAGGCCATGGTCGGTATCAACGTGGCAGACCTGCCCGCCCCCCACCGCCTGGCGGAGCGTGGATGGTAGTGTTTCCCCCTGTTGTTGGCGTCCTTGCCCTGCAGGGCGGGGTCGCCGAGCACGCGTCCCTGCTGGAGAGGCTGGGAGCGCAGGTGGTTTTGGTCAAGCGCCCCGAGCAGTTGGAGGGGCTGGATGCCATGGTTCTTCCCGGCGGGGAATCGACGACCATTGACCGGCTGACCAGGATTTTTGGCCTGCGCCAGCCCCTCATTGATGCTATCGCGGGTGGCCTGCCCACCCTGGGCACCTGCGCCGGGCTGATTCTTCTGGCTCGGGAAATTGAGGACCCGGCGGCAGGCCAGCAAACCCTGGGTCTGCTCGATGTGACCGTGCGCCGTAACGCTTTTGGTTCCCAGGTGGATTCGGCTGAGGCCGAGCTGGCCTGGGGCGCTACCGGGGCGGACGGCTCCGGTCAGCTTACCGATGCAGGCGGGCAGGTACCAGTGAAGGCCGCCTTCATCCGAGCACCCATTGTCACCCGGGTGGGGGCGGACGTCACCGTACTGGCCCGTCACGCCGGGCAGGTGGTCGGGGTGCAGCAGGGCCACCTGCTGGGTATCTCCTTCCACCCGGAACTCACCGGCGACACCACCGTGCACCGGGCCCTGCTGGGCCTGGCCAGCCGGGCGGAGGTGTCCTAGAAGCGTCCGCCTCCACCGCCGCCGCTAAAGCCCCCGCCGCCGCCGAAGGATGAGCCGCCCGAGAAGCTACCCCCTGACCCTGCCGAATTTTCTGGCACATGGTTGCTGCCCGAGTAGAGGTGGGGCATGGTCGCATAGAGGGGCAGCCAGGCACTAAAGGTGGGGGCGTAGCGGGTGTAGGTGTCCTTGTTCTCCGCTTCCTGCTCAGCAAGCTCGGCCTCGCGCTGGTCGGGGTCTGCCGGGGCGGTGCGGTTGGCGTAGCGGTATTTGATGTAGTCACGGCGCATATCGTCGGGAATGCTCAGGCCGGGGTTCTCCTCCTTGGCCCGGCGCATCTCGTCCTCGGCAGCCCGCTTGACCTTGCGGTAGTCGTGGAAAACCCACCCGACGATAATTGCTGCAACAGCACCCAGGGTTCCCAGGATGCCCCACAGGATCAGGTTGCTATCTGCACTCTCGGTTTCTGCGGCGGTATAGATTTCGTCGATGGTGGTCTCTAGACCGGCGGCGTAGTCGCCGTCGGTGAGGTAGGGGCCCAGGACGTCGTTGGCGATGGTTTCTGCCTCGGAATCGCTGATGTAGTCCCCGGCGCCGTCTGCTACCGCGATGAAGGTTTCACGGCCCTCCATATCGATGACCAGCACAGCCCCGTTGTCTTTACCCTGGTCGCCGACGCCCCAGGCGTTGCCCAGGTCAGTGGCGTAGTCGGGCAGGTCGCCGGGGCTTTGGTCGGTGGTATAGATAGCGAAGCGGGCACGGTCGGTGCCGCGGTTTTTCTGGTCAATGAGGTCGTTGAGGCTGTCCTCTTCGGTATCGGTGAGCAGGTCGGCGTCGTCCCGAATATTGCCGGAGGCCGGGGCGGCAGGCAGGTCTGCTGCCTGAGCCGGTGCGAAGGCAAGGGGTGCAAAAGTGAGGACGCTCGCCGCCGCTAGCGCAGGCAGGGTAAGGAATCTGCGGGAGAGCCTTCCGGACTGGGGGCTTCTGGTATCAAGTGGGTGTGTCACGGCTGCGTCCTTTCTGGCGTCGGGTAGCAGGCGTCTTTACCTGCTCTCACCGCCAGCATAGCAAGCCTGCTGACAAAAGAGCTCCCCCGGCAGGATGAAAGAGGGTAAGGGAAAACTCCATATAGTCTCGCAACTAGGCCCGCATGAGTCCACCGAAGAGTAGGTCATAAGGTTTTCATCTAGACCAGGTCCCACATCATAAACGCGGAATTACAACCGTTTGAAGGTGACGAGCAAAATTCAAAGCCCCTGCTTGTCGAAGCAAGCTAGGTACAGTTGCATCAGGGTTCCTATACTCAAGATAGGTTTCCTGCTTTAGGTACACCGAGTCGAGAATCTCTGGGGGTATGAAGTGAGCCATCTGCATGAGAAAGTCATCCGCACTCATGGTGTCATAGGGCAGGGCTTCCTCCCCTTGGCAACTTTGACCAAAAGCTATCAGTTTAGAATCATCGGTTATGAGAGCATCCGCTGTAGATGCAAGCACGGCCGAATGAACATGGGCGTCATGCTCGTCAGGATATCCGGCAGGAGTTTCTACTTTAAACCCCTCCACAATGCCCGTCGCGCTATCCATAATCTGCTTCATATAGCGCTGCCTCACGGCATCATCATGGTGTGGATGCTGTTTACGCCAGTGATAACCGAACTCATCTAAGATACCCTGCGAAAGATATACCTGATAAAAAAGATTATTTGTCTCCAAACAGGTAAGGAAAATCCAGTCTCTCAACGTCTTGCTCATCAGCACGTTGGTGTCGAGAACTATCCGATAGATATCGCTACTCATACCACCCCATCCTAAAGACGTGGGGTAGCACAAGTAGCGATATTTCTATTTTGTTTAGTCTAAAATTCCGAGCTCTTCGTCAAGTTTCATCAGCTCTTCGAAGGCGGCTTTCTGTTCAGCAGTTTTCACAGCAAGCAGCTGCGCCCTGTAAGCATCAACATCTGCCGTACGAACACGCCAGTGGGTACCTACCTGATGGGCAGGAATCTGACCTTCACGAATGAGCTTCATAAGAGTTGGGCGAGAAACCCCGATGCGGCGGGCCGCCACAGTCGTAGTCAGATCCTTGGGTACGGAGACAACCTGCGCTTGACCTCCTTGACTGATGATTGACAGGGTTGCCTTCAACGCTGCGACCAGCTCTGGCCCCAGCACTTCACTGGCCTCGCCAGATACAGTCAACGACACAGACAGCGCAGGTGACTTCTCAAGATGAGTGAGAAGGTTATGAGCCTCTTGAGCCACAGCTTGGCTTGTTTCGATAGTCGCAGTGTTTTTGAGAGTCTGCGCGGTCATCGTCTTCCTTGGTGGTAGAGGTTCTTGGATTTATACATCCTCAGACTATCGATTAAGTGAAATAAGTGCAAGTGTTTTCATTTATTGCACTTATTACAAACTTTTGCACTGTCTGCACCTAGAAGGTCCCCAGCCCCGTCGCCTCCTGGGCGCGGTAGGCCAGGGTTTGCAGGGTCGATTTTAGGACGCCCCCACCCGCCTTAGTCTCATAGGGCAGGGTAAAGAGGGCGGGAGCACCACCCACGGGTTCGTTGTTCCAGATGAGGGACCAGTAGACGGCGAATTCCTGAGCCAGGGCTGAATCGCTCTCAGCCCGCACCCGCAGACTGGTTTCTAGGTTGTAATTACAAATATTTCGGCGGGTAAAATTACCCGACCCGCTCAGGAGCTCAAAGCCGCCAGAATCTGCCGGGGCGGGAGCGTCCGCCCCTCGGTGAACCGCCAGATACTTGGGGTGGAACTGCTCGCCCCCTGTGGCGTACCAGCGCACCTGAAGCCCGGCGCGTACCAGTTCTCGCGCAACGGGCAGGGCGGGCAGGCCGGTTTTTGTGCGGCCGAAGGCGTCAATGTTGAGGTCGAGCACCACCTGCACCGAAGCGCCACGAGCTGCGGCAGCCTTAAGCCCGGCAATGACAGCGCGTTCCGATAGATAGAACATACCCAGGCAGACCCTGTCCCCCGCGCCGGCACCAGCCAGCAGCTCCAGCACCGCGGTGCGAATACCGCCCTCGGTCACCAGCTGCACCTCAGACGCCTGCCCCGGGAACCCAACACCACCAGCAAAGCTTAGCCCCCTCAGGGAACGGGCGAGGTCGGGAGCAGAAAAGTCTAGAACCGCCAGCTCGCTAGCCAGCAGGTCACCCACCACAGCACCAGTGACCCGCAGACCCAGGTTGGAGTTGGGCGCAGAGGCATCGTGCGGGTTGGCGGACGCCACCACAGCCTCGGCCTCAGACAGGGCCACCTTGCGGTGGTTGGCCTTGAAGTTAAAGAGCCTGGCGTAGGCATTGGCAGAGACGCGCGGCCCGCCCAGTGCCAGGGCATTGGGCAGCACGGCAGGGAGCTCCGGCAGGTGCGCCAGGGCCGCCCGGTAGAAGCCGGAGTAGGCGGGGTTGGAGTCGCGCAGGGCCTCTAGCCGGGTTTCAACCACCTGCACCCCGGCGGCCCGCAGTCGCTCTAGATGAGGCAGGGAGTAGCTGCCGTAGAAGGTGTTGATGGGGTCGGTGATGAGCACGATGGGCATATCGGGGGCGGCGGCCCGCTTGGCAAGAAGGGCCTCGGTGAGGCGCTGGGAGAGGGCCGGGTAGGTGCGCCCGCTGGAGCGGTCATAGTCGCTGTTGAAGAGGAACATATCGAGCACCAAGAAGCTTGTAGCCCGCTCAATAACCCCCTCAATAGCGGTAAAAATCTGCTGGTCAGAGCGGCTTTCACCGTCGGCCGTATAGGTGAGGTCTGCTAACAGCTCTACCCGTCCGCTTCGCCAGGGCCCGGTAACGCCCAGGCCGGCTGGCAGAGGTTTGTAGCGGTGATAGAGGGCGGACGCGGCTGCGGCAGCACCGCAGGCCAGGGCGGCAAAGGCGAGGGGGCGGGGCAGTGTGCTCATGTTTCTAATCTACCTAGACAGCTATTTCTTATCTCACACGCCCACCGCTTGCCGATATTTTTTACAAGTGTAAACTTTACATCTGTAAGAAAAATTGTTGGCAGAGGATACCCGCTATGAACCCCGCCCTGGCGCACGCCGCAGAGGACGCCCGCGCCGCCGACCCGCGTCCGGCCCGCTCTCGCGCAGCCCTCATCGACGCCGCCACCGAGGCCCTGGCTACCAGCGACCCCGGCAATCTCAGCGTCACAACCCTGGTCAAGACCGCAGGGGTCAGCCGCCCCACCTTCTACCAGCACTTCGCCGACGTGCACGAGCTCATTCACGCCGCGGCCCTCACCAAACTCAGCGCCGCCTTCGACGCGTTACTGCCCGCCAATCCCACCGCATCCGTCGCTGTCTTTACCAGCGAGGTCAGCACCAACCTGCTCAAGCAGCTGCAGGTCGACGCGGATTTCTACCGCAATGTGCTGGCTATCTCGGGCAACTCCTCCCTGGTCGCCGAGCTCATCGACTTCCTCAGCCACCGTTTTCTCAGCCGACCGGCCGTTGCCGAACGTTTCATCGCCAAGAACCCATATCTGACCAGCGACTACGTCCAGTTCGTTGCCGCCGGGGTCGCCTGGCTGGCCGTCCGCTGGCTGGCCACCGACTTCACCGGCGAAAACACCGCAGAAGCCACCGGCGAACACCTTGCCCACATGATGCAAGCCGTGATTTCCTAACCCGAGAGACAGACTTTTCACGATCCCAACAACCCGAAAGTAGGTGAGATCCCGTGCCCTCAACACGCGCTAAACGCCCCAAGCTGCACCCGCATCGCTTCAGCCCCATGAAGTACCTGGTGCTGCTGGCCGTCATTATCATCCCCTCGATCTACGCAGGTATTCTAACCTGGGCTAACTATGACCCCACGGGCACGATTGATGCCGTTCCGGCTGCCATTGTGAACGAAGATTCACCGGCAACCACAGCCACCGGCAGCACCCTTAACCTGGGTCAAGACCTCACCGACGAGCTTCTGAGCAACGACAGCAAACAGAATTTTGACTGGTCGACCATGAGCGCAGACGAAGCGCAGACCAAGCTCGAAAACGGTGACATCCAGGCTATTTTGACGATTCCGTCTGACTTCTCTGCGAATGTAGCGTCGGTGTCTGAAAACGACGCGGCGGCAGCCCAAACCGCCAAGCTAAATATCACCACCAATGACGGCTCCAACATCATCTCGGGCAATATCGCCAGCTCTCTGGGCACGGCGGTCACCGACACCCTGGCCAGCCAGGTGTCCACCGAGTACCTCAACAACATCTACGCGGGCTTCACCGATATCCACGACTCCCTGGGGCAGGCAGCCGATGGCGCCAGCCAGCTCGCTGACGGCTCCACCAGCGCCAAGGAAGGCTCCGACGAGCTCGTGGTGGGCCTGACCGACTTGAAGTCCGGTACGAGCGAGTTGAGCTCGGGCGCAGCCTCTTTGGCGGACGGTGCGACCCAGGTTAATGACGGCGCAACCTCCCTCGCCTCGGGCGCAGCGTCCCTGTCGGACGGCGCAACCCAGGTCAACGACGGAGCCTCATCCCTCGCATCCGGCGCAACCCAGGTCAACGACGGAGCCTCATCCCTCGCATCCGGTGCAACCCAGGTCAACGACGGAGCCTCGTCCCTCGCATCCGGTGCAACCCAGGTCAACGACGGAGCCTCGTCCCTCGCATCCGGTGCAACCCAGGTCAACGACGGAGCCTCATCCCTCGCATCCGGTACCGATAGTGCCGCCAGCGGAGCCGCAACCCTCGCTAATGGCCTGAACCAAATCAATGACGGCGTCTCTGCCCTACCCTCCCAGCTACCAGCCCTCACCGACGGAACGAGCTCCCTGGCGTCCGGCGCGAGCAACCTCGCCACCGGCGCTCAGAACCTTGAGGACGCCGCCGGGCAGCTCGTCAGTGGAAGCACCGCAGTCTCTGACGGCGCCGACGCGGCGGTCAAGGGTGCACAAACCCTTGCCGACGGAACGCAAGCTCTCCACACCGCCACCGGTACCCTCGCGTCCGGCGCGAGTGATCTAGCCAGCAGCTCCCAGCAGCTCATCGATAACTGGGGCTCCCTCAGCGACGCTCAAAGGCTTGCCGCGCTCCAACAGATTAACGCCGGTGCCACCACCCTCTCGGAGGGTGCGAGCGCCGTGGATAGCGCATCAGGCGACCTCGCTACCGGTGCATCCTCCCTCGTCGGCAACGAATCGGGCGGGTTGACTAAGCTTGCCGCCGGCGCTTCATCCCTTGAAAGCGGAGCCGGACAGCTCGCCGCTGGCGCAACCTCCCTCTCTGACGGGGCCGACACCCTGGCCGGCGGGGCTGCAACCCTCAATGACAAGGCCGGTTCTATGGCGAGCGGCTTGAGCTCGCTAGCCACCGCAATTTCTCAGGCCAATGACGGTGCCTCTGCCCTGGCTGACGGCACAGGTACCCTGGCCTCCGGCGCGCACAGCCTCGCTGATGGAACCAGCTCCCTGGCATCGGGAGCGGGGACGCTGGCTGATGGAACCAGCACCCTGGCATCGGGAGCGGGAACCCTGGCTGATGGAACCAGCACCCTGGCTTCCGGTGCGGGAACCCTGGCTGATGGAACCAGCTCCCTGGCATCGGGCGCAGGAACCCTGGCTGATGGAACCAGCTCCCTGGCATCGGGCGCAGGAACCCTGGCTAACGGCACCAGCACCCTGGCGTCCGGCGCAGGCACCCTCGCCGACGGTGCAGGAACCCTGGCCGACGGTACCAACTCCCTGGCGTCCGGCGCAGGCACCCTCGCCGACGGCACCCAGACCCTGGGCGAAGGCGCAGGATCCGCCGTTGACGGCGCCACCAGCCTCTCCAACGGCCTCAGCGACCTGAACGATGGTAACAGCGAGCTCGCGACCTCCCTGGGGGACGCCGTAGGGCAGGTTCCCAGCTACACCACCAACCAGGCCAGCGAACTCAGTGCGGTCACCAGCGACCCCGTCACCATTGAGAAAACCCGCCTGAACGAGGTGTCCACCTACGGCCACGGCCTGGCTCCCTACTTCATGACCCTGGGCCTGTGGGTCGGCGCTATCGCCTACTTCATGATGTACCCGGCGATCTCCAGCAAGTTCGCCCGCGGCGGCCACTCAGGTCTGCGCACTCTGCGTGGGGCTCTGGTGCCGGTAGTTCTGATGGGTATCGTTCAAGGTACAGTGATGTCCTTAGTCATCCACTACTGGGTAGGCATTGAAGAGACCAACTTCTGGGGCCTGACCGGCTTCGCCATTCTGACCTCTATCACCTTCCTGGCTATCAACCAGGCCCTCATCGCCCTGCTGGATGCTCCCGGCCGTTTCATCGCTCTGATTCTGACCGTGGTTCAGATTGGCGCGGCGGGTGGTACCTACCCGATTGAGACAGCCCCTGCCTTCCTACAGGCTATCCACCCCTGGCTGCCGCTGACTCACGCGCTGGAGGCTTTCCGCTCCCTGATCGCCGGTGGCTCCATCGGTATTGCAACGGGTATTGTCTGGCTGCTGGGCTGGATTGCCCTGGCTGTTGCGGGCACTGCCCTGAGCATCTGGATTCGCCACCGCCGCGAAGATAAGGCAGAGGCCGAACGCCAGGCCCGCCGGACCGTCCTGGCGAGCGCCTAAAGAATCAAGGCCCCTAACCTACGCCCTTTCGTTTCTACCCCGGTGTATCACCCCGGAGGCAGGAGCGAAGGGGCGTAGAGGGTTAAAGGGGCCACCTATAAATAACAGGCTAGCCCTCCACCCCAACCCCACCTTCGCCCGAACCTATAGGATAGAAGGAACCGCACCACTATCTTCCACCGCTGAAAGAGGAACCATGGGGTACTTTGAGTCCGTCCAGTCTGCCGCGCAGCTGCTCAAGCCGCTCACCGATGAGCGTATGTTGCAGGCTCTTGACCGCCTTGAGGTGGACTACGAGCTGGGCGATGACGGGGCCGCTGTGTTCCATTTTGAGCGGGGCTACTTCTACTACACCCTCTCCAGTAACGCCAGCCGCGACCTGCTGAGCGTGCGCGGCAGCTACCGGGGCACCTTCCCCTTCGAGGCGCTGCCCGCCCTCAACGAGTTCACCAACGCCTGGAACCAGCAGAACCTCTTCCCCAAGGTCTTCCCCTACCGGGTTGAAGAGGAGGGGCAGGGGTTTGTGGTGCTGCCGGTTGAGCTGAGCATGGTTTACGCGGGCGGGGTGACGGACGCCCAGCTGGATGAACACCTGCGCGCTGCCCTGCAGACTTCGCTGGAGTACTTCGAGACCGTGGCCTCCACCTTCGGCGGGGAGGAGTAGCCTTGTCACAGCGCTTTAAAGTTGATTTGGGTGGCCTGGTTGAGCTGCTGTCGAAGAACCTGTATTCGGGCCCGCAGGTTTACCTGCGCGAGGCGATTCAGAACGGGGTTGACGCTATTACTGCCCGCCGGGAGCAGGACGCCGACGCCCCCGCCCGGGTGCTCCTTGAGCCCTGGGAGGACGGCACCGGCATCACCATTACCGACACCGGTGTGGGTCTGACGGCTGAGCAGGCTGAGGAGTTTCTGGCGACGATTGGCCGTACCTCTAAGCGCGATGAGGTCTTTAACGAGGGTCGCGCCGAGTTTTTGGGCCAGTTCGGTATTGGCCTGCTGGCCTGTTTTTTGATTGCCGATACGGTTGAGGTCACCTCGCAGAGCGTGCTGCCGGGGGCTGCCCCGGTGCGCTGGCTGGGTCATGCGGACGGCACCTTTGAGGTGCTTCAGCTAGCCGGCGGTGAGGACGCCACCGGGCAGGTTCCCGAGGTCGGCACGACGATTCGCCTGAAGGCGCGGGCGGACGCCGCCCACTGGGTTGCCGAGGAGACGGTGGTGACGCTGGCGAGCGACTACGCCGATATGCTGCCGGTTGAGGTGGCGGTTCGGGTGACGGCTGCCGGCCAGCGTCTCTGGCGCCGTATTTCCCTGCCTGCCCTGCCCTGGGCGAAGGGGGAGGGTGAGCACCAGCCCAACCAGCACGAGCGAGCCCTGGCCCTGACTAACTACGCCGAGAAGACCCTGGGCTTCACTCCCCTGGCGGCTCTTGAGCTCGACGTGCCCGCCACCGGTACGACCGGCGTGGCCTATGTGCTGCCTCAGGCGGTGTCACCGGGCTCAGGCCGCCACCGCGTCTACGTGAAGAACATGCTGGTGAATACCCGCGAAGACACCCTGCTGCCCGATTGGGCTTTCTTCGTGCGGGCCGTGGTGAACTCGGAGTCCCTGACCCCAACGGCCTCCCGCGAGCAGCTGCGCGAGGACGAGATTCTTCTGCTCACCCGCGAGGCGATCGGTGAGCAGCTCAAGACCTGGATTACCGCTACCCTTTCTGAGCCCAGCGCCCTGCGTGACCGCTTTGTCGAGACCCATTCTTTGGCCCTGCGGGCAGTGGCCCTGGCTAGCGACGACATGCTCGATGTGGTGGCGTCCTCCCTGCCCTTTGAAACCACCGGGGGTATCGCCACGCTGGCCCAGGTTATTGAAGAGACCGGGCAGGTGCTCTACACCCCCACCACCGAGGCCTACCGCCGGGTGGCTCCGGTGGCGCGGGCCCAGGGGCTGTGGGTGGTCAACGGCGGCTACGTCTACGACGCTGACCTGCTGGCTAAGCTGGCTGACCGCCCCCGCTGGAAGGTCACCGAGCTGACCAGCAAGGACGTCACCCAGACCCTGGCAGCCGTTGAGATGGAACGCGAGTTCGAGGTGCTGCGCGGCTTGGAGCGTGCCCGGGCTGTGCTCGCCGCCCAGGACTGCGGCGTCCTTCTGCGCACCTTTGACCCCGCCGAGGTACCCGCGGTGCTGCTGCGCGATGCGGACGCCGAACGCGCCCGCGACCTAGCCCAAGAGGCCGAGGACGCCGGTGGCGCCTGGGGTGGGCTGCTCGGCTCCTTTACCGAGGCGGCAACCGAGCCAACCCGCACCCTGGTGCTCAACGACGCCAACGAAAATACCCGCCGTCTGCTGCACCAGCCGGAGCACGCGTCCTTTGAACCGGGCCTGACAACCCTCTACCTCTCAGCCCTCATGCTCGCCGGTGAGGGCCTACGCGGGGCCGAAACCAACCTGCTCAGCGACAGCCTGGCCCAGCTGCTCGAAGCTGCCCTGCGCCAGCCCTAAACTAGCTACTGATAAGGGAGAAAACTGTGTGGTCAACCCACGAAGCCGCCCAGAAAATTGCCGCGATCCGCGACCTGCCCTACGGTAGCGCCCGCACCGCCGCCATGGAGTACATCACCCGCACTCTTGAGCGGGAGGGCCCCGAATCCATGCTGCCCGAGGCCTACCTCAACCTGGTGGAGGCCTATGTTTTTGGGCAGCCGACCCCGGCGTCCTTTGCGGTGTTCTCTAAGCTGCTGCGCCTCTACGACGCCCACCCCGAGCACTTTGACGAGTTCACCGCCCGCACCCTCTTCTGGCAGTTCAAGTGGATTATTGGCGACATGACCGCCTACCCGCAGATCTCTAAGGCGCAGGCGCGCGAGCTGCTCGATGAGATGCGCCGCCGCTACCGCCTGGCGGGCATGGGCGAGATGGCCCCTGACCGGGCCGAGTACATGTGGGCTGCCCATATTGGCGAGGACGAGGCCGCCGAGACCTGGCGCGCCCGCTGGCTTGCACACGGTGAGGACGAGATGGACTGCGGCTCCTGCAGGCACGGCGGGATTCTGCGCGACCACGTGACCGACGGGGAGTTTGAGGCGGCTATCCGCATGGGTGCCCCCACCGAAGATTTGTGTAACCGGGAACCTGCGGCCTCCCACCGGCAGCTGGCCCTTGCCTACCTACATGTGGAGGACGGCGAAGCTGCCGGCCGGCACCTGCTGCGGGCTGCGGCTAACCGCGACCAGTATGACCCGGACGATCTGGGGGTTGAGTTTGAGGTGCTGGCCCGCGGCCAGAATCTTCAGGCGGCCTTTGACCTGCTCGCTGACCACGGTAAACGTGCCCTTGACTTGGCAGGGGATCCCGGCGATAACCGCAACTTCCTGCGCTATATCGTCGCTGGCCTGGCCTGGGCTTTAGAGGACCACGGGGATATGCCCACCGGCCTGCGGCCTGCCGGTCAGACATCGCGGGCGACCCTGCGGGAGCTTTACGACTGGGCGCTGGATGAGTCCCGGCCGCTGGCCCAGGCCTTTGACCGCCGGGCGGGTAACACCCGGTTCTCGGAGTCCCTGGAGGCCGCCACCGAGCTGCCCGCCCTGGTACCCATTGTGCTGCCTACGGGGGCGGACGGGGCTGGTTCGGCTAGTTTGACCGAAGCGGACGCCGCCGAAGGTGCCCAGACCGGTGGTGCGAGCGCGACCGACGCTACTCCCCTGTCCTTTACCCCGGTGGAGTCCTACCTGGCGGTGGCCCGCGAGCATGAGGCGGCGGGGGCTTCCCTTGAGGCGGGTATGGCCTATGCCGAGGCTGCTTTCTTGGTGCTGGCCGGTGGGCCTGTCACTGGGGCGCAGGCGCTTGAGGCCCACGGGTTCTTTGAGACGGCCTGGCCTCTGCTGGCGGACGGCGGTGCCGCCCCCGCCCTGCTGGCCGAGGTAGTGCGCGTGTGGGCACCGGTTGCCGAACGGGTGAATGACCTTGAAGCCCTTCGCACCCCGGTCAATGAGCTACAGGAGCTGGCTCGGCAGGCGGCCCACCCCGACCTTCTGACTGTGATGCAGGCTCAGGATCTCGCTGCCCGTCTTTCACTGGCGGCCGATGACTCTGCGAGCCAGCAGCTCGTGGATGAGCTGGTAGAAACCTACCGCGAGAACGAGTGCCTGGAGCGGGCAGCCCGCCTGCTGATGGTTGCCGCTGAAGCTGCGGCTACCGCCGGGCAGAGTGAGTTGGCGATTGGCCGCTACGAGTTGGCGGCGGAGTTTTTTGAGCCTTTGAGACTGAAGAAGTCCCGTGCTGCTGCCCTGGACGCCTGCATTGAGCTGCTGCGCGCTACCGGCCAGGAGCACCGCGTCGAAGCCCTGCTGGCTGAGCTTATGGCGGGCTAGCGCAGCCACACCCCGCTGCGGGCGCGCAGACCCAGGGTGAGGGCGCGGGCGCCCATGTACCACAGGGCGTAGGAGCACCAGAGCAGCAGGTAGGCCAGGGTGGGGCCATCGAACAGACCGCCCCAGCCCCAGGAGGTGCCCCCAGCGAACTGGGCGGGAGCGTCCGCACCGGTACCGAACCAGAGATACAGCCCAGCCAGCACCGGCAGATAGGCCACCAGGGTAAAGAGCCCTGCTAGACCCAGATAGCGTACGTCCTGGGCGCCGATGAGCACGCCGTCCAGAATGAAAACGTAGGCGGCCAGGGGCTGCCCCACCGCCAGCACCAGCAACGACAGAGCAAAGAGGCGCTGCACCTCGGGGTCGGGGGTAAACACCCAGGCCAGGCCAAACCCGACCACTGGGCAGACCAGGGCCGTGACCAGACCAAAGGCCAGGCTCCACCGCACCAGGCGGTTTTTGAGCTGAACCACCGCGCCCTGCCCCTGCCGGGTTGAAAGATCCTGCGCACCCATCTCCTTACCCAGCAGGGCCTGGGCAGCAATGGCCAGGGCGTCTAGGGCGAAGGCCAGCAGGTTAAAGAAGGCCATCGTCAGCTGGTAGGCGGCCAGGTTTTTCTCCCCCTGGCTGGTCACCACAAAGACCGTAGCCAGCAGGGCAATCCGCAGGCAGGCGGCCCGCACCATTAGCCAGGCCCCCACCCTAAAAACAGCCTTAAGACCGGCGAGGTCAGGCAGCCAGCCGGGCACCCGCGTCCGCACTGATAAGCCGGAGGGTCGGGCAGTAGAGCCGGGTGCCCGCGTCCGCGCCACTACCGCATAGGTCAGTGCCAGGGCCATGCCCCACTGCACCACCGCCGTTGCCACCGCCGAGCCAGCCACGCCCCAGCCTGCCGGGTAGACCAGGGCCCAGCTCAGCGGCACGTTGAGGGCAGCGCCGGTGGTAGCAACGTAGAGGGGGGTTGTGGCGTCCTGGAAACCGCGCAGGGCACCGGTCGCCGCCAGCACCAGGAGCATGCCGGGCAAGCCCGCCAGGGAGGGTAGCAGGTAGGCGGTGGCGTGGGTCAGGACGTCCCCGCCCGCCCCCAGTGCACGCAGCAGGGGGCCGGCGGTCAGCGCCAGCAGCACCGCGAAGAAAAGACCCAGGCCAGCAGCCACCCACAGGCCGTTGCGGGCGGCAGCAAAAGCGCTGGGAGTATCGCCTGCCCCCACGGCCCGGGCCACCGCCGGGGTGGTGGAGTAGGCCAGAAAAACCATGAAGCCCACCAGGGTCTGCACCACGGTTGAGCCCAGCGTCAGGCCAGCTAATGGAGCGCTGCCCAGATGGCCCACGATGGCAGAATCGGCCAGCACCAGCAGGGGCTCAGCAATGAGGGCACCAAAAGCAGGCACCGCCAGGGCAAGAATCTGGCGGTTGAGCGAAGGCTGCCGGGGTGAAGAAGACGGTGTAGAGGGCATAAAACCACCCTACCGGCGTCCGTATGGGTAAGCGAAACCTTCATCTGCGTGTGCAAAGAACGCGCAGATGAAGGTTTCGGCTACCTTCAAGAACCTAGTTGGCCTGGGCCTCAGCCTCGGCCACATCGGCGTCGCTCACCTCAACCCCGGTGTAGAGCTTGAACTGTTCAGCAGCCTGCAGGGCAATGACCTCACCGCCGGTAATGACCTCCTTACCAGCAGCCCGGCCAGCGCGAATCAGCGGGGTTTCAACGGGCATGGCGACCACGTCAAAGACCACCTGGGCGGCCTCAATCGCGGGAGCGGGGTAGGCCAGGGTGTCAACCTCGGGGCCGCCCTCCATGCCGATGGGGGTGACGTTCACAATGACGGGGGCGGTCAGCTCGCCCACCTCAGCGGCCCAGGTGTAGCCGTAACGCTCGGCCAGGGCCCGACCCGCCTCTTCGTTACGGGCGATGATGGTGCCGGTGCGGAATCCCGCATCATAGAAGGCTCCAGCCACAGCCGCCGCCATGCCGCCAGAGCCGCGCAGCAGGAAAGGCAGGGCGGGGTCTACCCGGTGGGAGGCCAGCAGGGAGGCCACCGCAATCACGTCGGTGTTGTAGGCCTTGAGGTAGCCGTCAGTATTCACAATGGTGTTGACCGCACCGATGACCTCAGCGGAGTGGTCCATCTCGTTGACCAGGGGAATCACCGCCTGCTTGAAGGGCATGGACACCGAGCACCCGCGAATTCCCAGGGCCCGCACGCCACCGATAGCGGCCTCAATGTCGGTGGTGGTCATGGCCTTATAGAGAAAGTCCAGGCCAAACTTTTCGTAGAGGTAGTTGTGGAACTTGATGCCGTGGTTTGAGGGGCGGCCCGAGAGAGAAATGCAGACGGTGGTGTCGCGGTTCAGGGGCGGACGGCCAGGCGCGGCAGGTGAGCTAGTCATAGGGTGTTTTCCTTGGTGAGGGTTCGAGCCGGGCTCCTCACAGCGGGGCCAACCCGGCCTGACTCTTTCACCCTACCACCGGCGTCCGCGCACCGCTCCGCCTCGGCTGAGTGTAACGATAAATGCCATGTGCGCGAATCGTTACCGCGCACATGGCATTTAGCGTTACGGTCAAAAGTGGGGCTGCTAGGGCCGGGTCATGATGTAGGTTTTACGGCCCGCAAACTCGTCAGAGCGGGCGATAGTGAAGCCTTCTTTTTCATAGAAACGAATCGCGCGGGCGTTGGTGGAGAGCACCTCAAGTTCAGCCGGGCCGGGGTCGAGCACCTCACCCAGCAGGGCCTGGGCAACTCCCGTGCCGAAGGCCTCGGGCAGCAGGTAGAGCATTTCAAGTTTTTGTACCTCGTAGGGCATCTGTGAGGCGAAAGCCAGGCCCAGTAACTTGCCCGCGGCGTCCTTTTCTACCGCCACCAGGGCGCGGCGGTGCTGGCCCAGTTGCTGCTGAATATCTTCACCGGTGCCACCGGTGGAATCTAGCCACTCTGCGAATCCGGTGGCGCGGGCGTCCAGCTGCTCTTCCTGCTTGGCGAACATTTCGGGGGTAAATGTGCCTGCGTAGGCGTGACGCCAGGACGTCATGCGCAGCTCTTCCCACGCTCTGGCCTCTGCGGGCACAGGTGGGCGGATCTCGAAATTCATTATTCTCCTCGAGCCCTGCCGCTGCGAGCGAGTGGGGGAAGGCAAGGCGTAGAGTCATAATACCGCACCGACCTGCACAATCTTCAGGTTTTAAATAGACAGGTGGTAGATGTAGTCGTGGGCGACTTCGGTGGCAGTGAGCTGGAAGGTGCGCTCACCCACCCGGGTGAATCCCATCTTTTCGTAGAAGGCCTGGGCGCGGTGGTTGAGCTGGTGGGTGCCAAGGTGCAGGCCGTCTTTACCGCCTGCGCGGGCGGCGGCGATAGCGGCGTCCATGAGTTCCCTAGCCAGACCGGTTCCACGGGTTTCTGCGGAGAGGTAGAACTTGCTCAGATAGGCGGCGTTGCCGGGAATTTCGGCGGGCTGGGGTGCCTCGTGGTCGATGCCGAAGTAGGCGATGATGTCGCCCGCTTCGTTGACGGCCAGGGTGAAGCTGTAGGCGCCGGTTTCAATGTAGCGGGTGAAGGACGCCTCATCTAGGTTTTCGCTCACAAAGGCCGCAACGAACTCGCGGGGAACCACAGGCGGGGCGGCGTCGGGAAAGTGGGCACTGGCAAAGGCTGAGAGGGCGGGCACGTCGGCAAGGACGGCCGGGCGCAGGGTGTGGGGCATGGCTATTCTTTCTCGTAGCCGCGGAGTTTATTGAGGGCGCGGCGTTCATTTTTGGTGGGGCGGCCTGCACCCCGGTCGCGACGGGGTAGGGCACCGCTGGTGAGGTACGCGGGTTTGGGGGCGGAGATATCGTTGTAGCAGGTGACGGCTACGGGAGCACCGACGCGCTTGGAGATGGTTTTTCGTACGATAAGTACGCGCTCCCAGCCGGGGTAGCGCACGGTGACGGTGTCGCCGGGTTTGATTTTCTGGGAGGGCTTGGCGTGCTCGCTGTTGATGCGCACGTGCCCGGCTTTGACCTCGGTGGACGCCAGTGAGCGGGTTTTGAACACGCGCACTGACCATAGCCAGGCGTCGATGCGCACAGGTGGCTGCGGCTCTGCGGGGGCTGAGTCTGCGGGTGAAGTCATGTATCTAGGCTACCCAATGAGTAGGCGAAGCCCTGACCCCGCGCGAGCGTGCGTCATATCGCTGAGCGTGCAGCAACCGTGCGCACTCTCGGCGATATGACGCACGCTCGATGCCCCGTAAAGCCCGCGCTGGCGTACACTTATGCCCATGACTAGCCCTACCGCGCCCGCTATTCCTGCCGATTCCTGCTCCCTGCCGGTTGATGAGAACCTGCCGGGTACCGCTGCCCGCGAGACGCTCTGGGTCCTGCTGGAGCACCCCGGTGGCTGGGGCCGCGATATTCTCGATGGAACCGTCTTTGGGGCAGAACTCTCAGCCGCCCTTAAAGAAAAGATGGCGCAGGTGGGTGCCCGCCTGCTGCTGATTCGGCAGCCCGGTCGTGAGGGACAGAAGGTTAAGGACGCCGGCGCCCGCCGCCGCGCCTTCCTTGCGGTCACCGGGGGTAGGGATTTTTCACCCGCCCGGCTCTACTCTTTTGAAGTAACAGGCGCGGAGGATTTACTCTCCCTCCCCCTCGAAACCCCCGGAAATATACCCGGTGCGGTTGTTTCACGTGAAACACTGACCCTTGTCTGCACCCACTCCAAGCGCGACCGCTGCTGCGCGGTACGCGGCCGACCCATTGCGTCCTTTGTATCCGAACAACTCGCAGACGGCAGCGTCTGGGAGTGCTCCCACACCGGCGGGCACCGCTTCGCCCCGGTCGCTATCAGCCTGCCCACCGGCTACACCTACGGGCGCCTGACCTTCGAACAGGCCCTGACCTTAGCCCAGAGTGCCCAGCAGGGCAGGGTAGAACTCGCCGGGCTGCGCGGGCGCTCCTCCCATTCCCCCATCGAGCAGGTAGCCGAGGTAGCCGTCCGCACCCTCCTGGCGGACGCCGGTGAGCAGGCAGACCCCAACGACCTAAACCCCGGTGAAATGACCGTCACCGAACCCGACCTACACGCCGCCCATATCGCTCACCGCGACGGCCGTTTCTGGGTCGTGACCGCCCGCCGCACCGAGCTAGCACCGCGACCGGCGTCCTGCGGTAAGGACGCCGGCCCCGCCTTCAGCTGGGAGGTCGTCAGCCTCGTTGGCCTAGACCACGCCGGTTGCCCCCAGCAGGGAGCCAACACCGAAGGTGACGGCCAGGGCTAGGGCGCCACCGATGACGACGCGCAGGGCGGCCTTGCCGTAGTGCGGGGAACCGCCCCACTTAGCCCCCAGAGTGCCGGTAATAGCCAGGGCGATCAGCACGCCCGCAAAGGTCACCGGAATACGGATGGACTCGGGGAAGAGCAGAATCAGCAGGGTCGGTAGCAGGGCACCCACCAGGAAGGAGCCGGCCGACGCGAAGGCAGCAGACCAGGGGGAAGGGATGTCTTCTTCGTCGATGCCCAGTTCAAAACGCAGGTGGGTCTTGAGGGCGTTCTTCTCGGTCATCTCGATAGCCGCCTTGCGGGCGGTTTCGGGCGAGATGCCGCGCTCTTCAAGGATCTCGGTCAACTCATCGAGCTCGTACTCGGGCATGTCGTGCAGCTCAGCCTTTTCCTTGGAAATAAGCGCTTCCTGGCTATCCACCTGGGACGATACCGAGACGAACTCGCCCAGGGCCATGGAGATAGCACCACCGACAACAGCAGCAGCGGCGGCAACACCAATGGCTGAAGTGCTGGTGTTTGCACCGGCAACACCAACAACGGTGGCGGCGACAGAGACAATGCCGTCGTTAGCACCGAGGACGGAGGCGCGGAGGCGGTTGAGTTTTTCCTGGTAGGCTCCGCCCATGTTGTGGGCTTCTCCGGTGTGGGAGTGAGGGGCGGCAGCTACGGGGGCTGCTTCGTTCGGTTGGTTCGTCATAGGTCTAAGTGTAGAGAGTCCCCCCAGCTTTCTTCCAGCAAGTCTAGAGTGAGCTTGCCTGCTCCCCCGCTTAACCGCCGGGTGAGGCTAGGCTGGGCTACCTAGAGACGGTCGATGAACTCGCCGATAGCCCGGTAGGTGGCGGTACGGGCGGGTTCGGGTGAGAGGACGAGGTCGTGGGTTCCGCCGTCGATGACACGGCTGGTGACGTCCTTGCCCAGCCCTAGACCCCAGCGGCGGATGCCCTGCACGTTGAGCACCGCGTCGAAGTCGTGGCGATCAGTGGGGTTTGTGAGTTTGCCGGAGCGGGCCGAGGTTAGCAGCAGAACGGGAGCTTGGATGTCGAGGCCGCGCTGTAGCTGCCGGTGGGCTCGGCGCACAGCCGCCAGCCAGCCCGCGTAGACGGGTGGGAAGTTGAGGGTCTTCCAGTCGGTGTTGAACTGCCAGGTGCCCGCGTGCTCAGCGTGCAGGGAGCGGGCGTAGGCGTCCTCCTGCTCCTTCTGCACGATGGCGCGCGGCTTGAAGCGCGCGAGCGCCGCCACCGACCCGGTCATGAGGGCACGCTCAAGCGGGTTGTTGAAGTGGTCGAGCCAGGGGGAGTTGAGGACGACAGCAGCCAGCTCGGGCGGGGCGGTTCGGCTGGCCCAGAGGGAGGCGATGAGTCCGCCGGTGGAGTGGGCCATGAGAATAACCTGTTGGTGCCCGTCGCGGCCGGTGATGAGCTGCCAGGCGGCGGTGAGGTCTTCGAAGTAGTCGTCGAGGTTTTCGGTGTAGAAGGGGGTCTGCCCCGGTAGCAGGGAGCGCCCATATTTGCGCAGGTCAAGGGCGTAGAAGTCGTGGCCGCGGGCTGCCCACCAGTCGCCGAGGTCCTTCTGGAAGAAGTAGTCCACAAAGCCGTGCAGGTAGAGTACGGCGGGCTGTGCCGCCCAGTCTTGCCCCTGCGCGGACGCCGGGAGGTGGGGAGCTGCGTCCGCCCCGCCAGTATCTGCGGGTCGGTGGACGAGAGTGGCAACGATGGGGCCTTCTGCGTCGTGGCCTAGGTCGATGGTTTCGGCGGTGTAGGGGGCACCGAGAATGTCTGGCTGTGTCATAAAACCCACTATACTCTCGTGCGCATTTTCGTATTACGATATTTCTATGGAAACTATCAACGGCACCCCGGTCACAGAAGAGCAGATTCAAGCCTGGGCTGACGAGGCTGAAGCAGGCTACGCAGTAGAAAAATTTAAGAAACGTGGCCGCCCAAGCCTTGGGAGCGCTCCTGCATCGGTCATTCCCGTCCGCATGGAGGAGGAACTCCTTGCAGCCCTCTTACATAAAGCTGAGGTTGAGCATCTTAACCGTTCAGAAGCTATCCGCGCCGCTGTCCAGGCCTGGGTTGATGCATGATTTCAGTTCACCACTCCGCTCTCAAACATGGAATGTAGAGGCATAGAGCCATTCACCGCTAACATTCTTATAGAAGTGATACCCGCAACACCCCGCAGGTATCTCATGCAAAAGACCCCTTGCTCCTCTTCTTAGATTTATAAGGACACCACCCATGACCTACACCGTCAGCGACTACCTGCTTGACCGCCTTGTTTCCCTGGGCGCCACCGATATTTTCGGTGTGCCCGGCGACTTCAACCTTCAGTTCCTTGACCATGTGATTGCCCATAAGGAACTTACCTGGGTGGGCAACGCCAATGAGCTCAATGCCGGGTATGCTGCGGACGGCTACGCCCGCGTAGGCGGTATTGGCGCTCTGGTGACCACCTACGGTGTGGGTGAGCTTTCCGCTATTAACGCAACGGCCGGTTCCTACGCCGAGCACGTGCCCGTCCTGCATATCGTGGGTGCTCCGTCGAAGGACGCCCAGGCCGCCCACCTGACCATGCACCACACCCTGGGTGATGGCGATTTCACCCACTTTATTCGTATGGCCTCTGAGGTGTCCTGCGCGGTTGCTAACCTTGAGCACGCCACCGCTACCGCCGAAATTGACCGCGTGCTGCGCGAGATGATGATTCAGAAGCGCCCCGGCTACATTCTGCTGGCAACCGACGTTGCCCGGGTTGAGGTGGCCCCGCCGAGCGGCCCGCTGGAGGTGCCCAAGGCCCTCTCGTCCCCCGGTGCTGTTGAAGCCTTCCGCGCTGACCTGGCTGAAGTGCTGGCGGGCAAGCAGACCACGGTGCTTGCTGACCTTTTGGTTCACCGCATGGGTGCGCAGGCTAACCTGACCGAGATGCTGGCGGCAACCGGCCTGCCCTACGCCACCCTGATGTGGGGCAAGACCCTGGTGGACGAGTCCAAGCCGGCTTTTGCTGGTATTTACGCCGGGGTGGTGTCGTCGGCCCGCACCAAGGACGCCGTGGAGCAGGCAGAAGCCCTGATCTGCGCGGGCGTAACCTTCACCGACACCACCACCGCCGGTTTCTCCCAGAACCTGCCCGAGAACACCGTCTTTTTGGGGGCCCAGACCGCCAAGATTGGCCGCAAGACCTACGCCCCGCTCACCCTCGATACCGCCCTTGACCTGGTGCGCGAGGTCGCCCTTGAAGTGGGTGCAGCCCCCAAGGAGCTACTGCCCTGGGAAGAAGAAACCCACGAAGACATCGACATGGACGCCCCGCTGACCCAGGACGTCCTCTGGTCCCTGCTCTCCCGTGAGCTGTCCCCGGGCAACATTGTGGTGGCCGACCAGGGCACTTCCTTCTTCGGTATGGCCTCCCGCCGCTTCCCCGAGAATTCCATGTTTATCGGCCAGCCCCTGTGGGGTTCAATCGGCTATACCCTGCCTGCCATGCTGGGGGCTTCCATCGCAGACCGGGGTGCGCGCGGCGTCCTGCTCATTGGCGACGGCTCAGCCCAGCTAACCTTCCAGGAAATCGGCACCATGCTGGAGCAGAAGACCAACCCGGTGGTGGTGCTGATCAACAATGACGGCTACACGGTGGAGCGTGCCATTCACGGCCCCACCCAGCCCTACAACGATATTCGCCGCTATAACTGGCAGCTGATTCCGGCAGCGCTGGGGGCGACCGAGGACGACGTGCTCATGCTGCGCGTGACCACCGCCGCTGAGCTGCTGGAAGCAACCGCCCTGACCCAGGCCACACGCGACAAGCTGGTTTTCCTGGAGGTCATGATGGATAAGGACGACGTGCCCGCCCTGCTGGCCGACGTCGCCGCCGCGCTCACCCGCGCCAACTCCTAAAGGTAGCCTGGTCCATCCCGCACCCGGCTAGTTCTGCGCCGCCCAGGCGGCGTAGCTGCCTTCAAGTTCGAGCACGGTGTAACCGGCTCGACGCAGACCGCTGGCAACCACCGAGTTGCGCACGCCGGACTGGCAGAAGGTCAGCAGGGTCGAGCCGGGGGCGGGCAGTTCATCAAGGCGCCAGAGGGCTGAACCACCTGAGAGCTGCTGGGCACCGGGAATGGTGCCTGCGGCGTACTCATTTTTAGCGCGCACATCGACCAGGGCGTCGCGGTCGGTGGCGTCCAGCTCGTCCACTGTGACCAGGGGCGGGGTGAAGTTCACCAGGGGTTCGATGTCGGTGGTGTAGTAGCGCACGGTATCGATGCCTACCCGGTAGAGGGCATCGCGCAGGTGAGTCGCTTGGGCTTCAGTATCGGCCAGGACGACCAGGGGGCGGCTTTCGCGTTCGGGGTCTAGCACCCAGGCTGCGAAGTTAGAGGCCTGGGGGCCTGCCGGAACGTTCAGCGAGCCTTCCACAGTGCCGCTGTGCACGTCGTGCTGGTCGCGGGTATCAATGAAGATAGCCTCGTCAGCCTCAAGTTTTTCTGCCACCTGGGCAGCGGTGAGTTCAGCAGGTTCGGGGGCAGGGTAACCGATGAGGGCAGGGCCGACCCGGTTTTCCTTCTTCATGCGGGCAAAGTAGGCATGGGCGTCGGGCTGGCCGTTGAGTAGCTCGTCAATAAAGCCCTGTTCGTCGTTGTTGCGCACGTAGGGAGCCCACCAGGCGTAGGCTTTTTCGTAGCCAACGGTGCTTGAGGGAACCGCGCCGAGAGCCTTGCCGCAGGGGGATCCTGCGCCGTGGGCGGGGTGCACCTGCACGTGGCCAGGTAGGGGCATGAATACATGTTTGAGGCTGGTAAAGAGGTCGCGGGCCCCGTTAAAGCGGGTGTCGATGCCGCCTGCTGCCTCGTCGAGTAGGTCGGGGCGGCCCAGGTCGCCCACGAAGACGAAGTCGCCGGTGAGCATGTAGCCGGGGGCGTCGGCCACAGCACCATCGGTGATAAGGAATGAGAGATGCTCCGGGGTGTGGCCGGGGGTGTGCTGGGCGGTGACGGTAATCTTTCCGAGCTGGATGGTGTCGCCGTGGTAGAGGCGGGTGCCGTCGAAATCATACTGCCAGTCGTCCCCGCCTTCGCCGGAGAGGTATACGGTGGCGCCGGTTACGGACGCCAGTTCGCGGGTTCCTGAGAGGTAGTCGGCGTGGATGTGGGTTTCGGTAGCTGCCACAATCTTCATGTTGTTTTTGGCAGCTAGGTCGAGGTAGACCTGGATGTCGCGACGGGCGTCCACCACAATGGCTTCACCCTTGCGCTGGCAGCCGATGAAGTAGCTGGCCTGGGCGAGGCCTTCTTCGTAGATGCGTTCAAAGAGCACGGTAGGTCCTTTCGGTATCACTCGTTTAAAAATACCCCTGGGGGTATTTAAAAGATAACAGAGCCCCACCCAAAAACAAACCCCCGGGGGTATACTAGAGAAAAAGTTTTTACCAGAAAGCAGGAGTCGTGCAACTCAACCCCGAAGAGATGAAACCCGTGATCAACCGCCTCAAGCGAGCCCAGGGGCAGCTCAACGGTATTATCCGCATGCTCGAAGAAGGTGATGACTGCCAAAAAATCGTCACCCAGTTGGCCGCCGCCTCCAAGGCGGTTGATCGCGCCAGTTTTGCCGTGGTTGCCAGCGGCCTCCAGCAGTGCCTCACCGCAGATGAGCCCGAAATGACCCCCGACCAGCTAGAGAAAATGTTCCTCTCCCTGGCCTAAACCCGCCCAGATCACCACAAAGCCGCACCCCGACCCCTACCCCAGCACCACTAGGTGCGGAGTAGGAGCCGGGGTGCGGCGTCCTTATTTTAAAGCCGGAGCCTAGCTCGCCTGGGAGGTGCCAGCAGTAGCCAGGCGGCGCTTAGCTTCGCGCAGGGTCACGTCACCACCCCTGTTGTAGGGCAGCTTGGAAAGTGCTGTACCCATGGCACAGGTATTGCTGACCGCTGAAAAGGTTAGGCCACCACCGATAGCGCCAGCCAGATACTTAGCCTTGGGGAAGATAGTGCTAGCCACTACCCCACCCAGCACCAGAGAACCTGCCACCAGGCGCACCTGGCGCTCGAGATCCCAGCGGGCTGGGCCCACATTGACGGGCTGATCAGCCTTCTTCCATGCCTCCATACCGCCAGTGAGCACACTGGTGCGAGTAACACCAGCACCTGCCAGGAATTTCTGGGCGCGGGTAGCGCGAGCACCAGAACGGCAGATGATAATAGCTTCATCGTCGATGAAGGCGCTCAGTTCTTCGGGGTGCTGTTCAATCAGGGCTAGGGGAACATTTACACTGCCGGGAATGTGGGCGCCCTCGTATTCAGCTGGGGTGCGCACATCGAGCAGCAGGGTCGTGTGGGAGTCTTTAATGTTCTGCGCCAGCTGCTGCACCTCAAGAGTTGAGGGGAGGGAGCTTATAGTATCTGACATGTTTTTCCTTTCTTTATGCCATCAGTTCAATGAGGGTGGTAGCTGCCATGTAGGCTGCGACGACGTAGAGAAAAATTGCGAAGGCTAGCTGCAGGGAACGCTGGGGCACCCGCCTACCACCCCAGGTACCGGCCAGGGTACCGACCACAGTTGTAGCCAGCAAGGGGGCAAGCGCCGACCAATCCAAGGACGGTAGCGCCCCAGCACCCAGAGCTAAAGCAACCAGGCTGTTGATTAGGATGACAAGTAAGGACGTTCCCACGGCAGTTGCCATACTAAGCCCCAGAAGCAGGGTCAGGGCGGGAACAATAGCGAAACCTCCCCCTACTCCAAAGAAGCCGGTCAAGAAGCCAACCCCTGTAGCCGCACCCACCAGCGCAAGTCCCTGCCGAAAGGCAGAGGGGCGGGAGGCGGCGTCCGCACTTTGTGCCCGAATAGACCCCCTGCGCGCTGCACGCACCATCAGACTGGCAACCACCAGCAGCAGAACAGAGAAGGCCAGCAGGAGCAGCTGCCCATCGATGCCATGAGCCAGCACTCGACCGCCGTAGGCACCGGCTAAACCAAGGGCACCAAAAAGGGCGCCGCGTCGCCAGTCAACAGAGCGGGCCTGAGTCACCACACCCGTGCTAGCGCCGATTCCCACAACAACCAGGGAGGCCAGGGTCGCCTGGGTGGGTGTAAAGCCAAACCCATAGACCAGCAGGGGAATCGCCAAAATAGCTCCGCCCCCACCTAGGGCACCCATGAGCAGACCCACGGCCAGGCCGCCTGCAAGAGCTAACAGCACGGTTCTTCTTTCTCTTTCTTCACCCTAGAGATAATACCCCTAGGGGTATGTGAAAGACAAGGTTGCCCACCCCCACATAACACCAGTCCCACGGTTCGTCACGAGCCGGATGTATCGTCCGGGGTTTCATGACAAACCGTGGGGCTGGGCAATCTGCACTAGCGACAGCACACCCTACGCCTAAGCCTGCGGGTCAAACAGGCCTACTTCTGCACGAAGTAGAGGCGCTTATTGACGAATTCGTCCATGCCGTAGGGGCCAAGTTCGCGGCCGTAGCCGGAGTTCTTGACGCCGCCGAAGGGGATTTCGGCGCCTTCACCGGCGGGGGTGTTGACGTTGACCATGCCGGCGTCAATCTGCTGGGCCAGGCGGCGGGCGCGAGCCTCGTCCCGGGAGAAGACGGCGCCACCCAGGCCGTACTGGGTGTTGTTAGCCAGCTCGATGGCTTCTTCGTCGCTTTCTACCCGGTAGACGGTGGCGACGGGGCCGAAGAGCTCCTGGTAGTAGACCTCGGAGCCGACGGGCACGTCGGTAAGGACGGCCGGGGAGAGGTAGGCGCTCTTCTCATCCAGTAGCTGCCCACCGACGCGCAGGGTGGCACCGGCGGCAACGGCCTCGTCCAGCTGCTTCTTGAGACCTTCGGCAGCCGAGCGGGAGGAGAGGGCCATGTAGGTGGTCTCGTCCGCTTCGGCGGGCTTGCCCGGCTTCATGGCCTCGGCCAGCTTGACGAGTTCAGCGACAAACTCGTCGTAAATGTCGGCCATGACGATCATGCGCTTGTTGGAGTTGCAGGCCTGGCCGGTGTTGTACATGCGGAAGCCCCAGGCGGTGGCGGCAGCTTCAGCGACATTGTCGGTGTCGAGCACGATGTAGGGGTCGGAGCCGCCCAGTTCGAGCACGGCCTTCTTGAGGTTGCGCCCGGCAATACCGGCAACGATAGCGCCAGCTCGTTCGGAGCCGGTCAGGGAGACACCCTGAATGTGGCGGTGACCAATCATGGTCTCGATCTGCTCGTGGCTAGCAAAAACTGCCTCGTAGGCACCTTCGGGCAGCCCGGCGTCCTTCATGATCTCAGCAATGACGAGCGCTGACTTGGGGCAGATTTCGGCGTGCTTGAGCACGATGGTGTTGCCCAGCATGAGGTTGGGGGCAGCGAAGCGGGCAACCTGGTAGTAGGGGAAGTTCCAGGGCATGATACCCAGCAGGGCACCCAGGGGCTTGCGCTGGATGTAGGCCTCGGAGTTTTCGGTCTCTGAGGGAATCGGCTCGTCTTTGAGGTGGTCGGCGGCGATCCCGGCGTAGTAGGCGAAGATGGCTGAGGAGAATTCGGCTTCTTCGATGCCCTCTGAGATAGGCTTACCCATCTCCTGGGAGATGATTTCGGCCAGTTCCTGCTTGCGCTCTTCGAAGAGCTCGGCGATGCGGTTGACGATAGCGGCGCGCTCTTCGACGCTGGTGTTGCGCCAGGAAAGGTAGGCGGCGTGGGCACGCTCTACAGCCGCAACGGCCTGCTCGTCGGTGAGGGTGTCGAAGGTTTCGAGCACCTCGCCGGTGGTGGGGTCTTCAAGTCGGTAGCTCATGGGTTTAGTTCCTTTGTGTTTGTGGGTATGTGCGGTACGGACGCCCCTGCGCCGACTAACCTTCTCGCAGGCTCGCAAGCTCGCATGCGATTCATGCCAGCCCCAGCCAGTCGGCTTACGGGGCGTCCGTACCGCACCTAGATGCAACTCAACAAGCTGGATGCGGGGCCAGCTCTCGGGCGGGAAATACCCTCAAAGCCAGGCTGGCTGGGTCTGGCGTGAATCGTAGCGAGCCCCCAGGGCGAGCTACGAGAGGGTCAGCCTGGCGGAGGGTATTTCCTGCCTGTTTCCTGGCTCAGGGGCACCTGCCCGCTCCTACCCTGCCCTTACGAAACTGCAAACAGGTGATTAGTTCCCCGCGACCTTGCGGATTTCTTCCACGAAGATGTCCAGGGCCTGGCCAAGGAGTTCTTCGCTGATGGTCAGCGGGGGTAGCAGGCGCACGACGTTGCCGTAGGTGCCGCAGGTGAGGATGAGGACGCCGCGTTCGGCGCAGGCTGCTGCGATGTCTTTGGCGGCGGTGGCGTGGGGTTCCTTGGAGTCGGAGTCTGCTACGAATTCGACCGCGAACATGGCGCCGCGGCCGCGGATTTCACCGACGATGTCGAGTTCGTCAACGAGGGGACCGAGCTTTTCGCGGGCGATGTCTTCGATGCGGGCGGCGCGGGCGTTGAGGTCCCACTCTTCCATGGTTTCGATGGCGGCTAGGGCTGCGGCGCAGGCGACGGGGTTGCCGCCGTAGGTGCCGCCGAGGCCGCCGGGCTGGACCTTGTCGAAGAGTTCGGCGCGGCCGGTGACGGCGGAGAGGGGCATACCGCCGGCGATGCCCTTGGCGGTGGTGATGAGGTCGGGTTCGATGCCTTCGTGGTCGGAGGCGAACCAGCTGCCGGTGCGGCAGAAGCCTGCCTGGACTTCGTCCGCGATGAAGACGATGCCCTTTTCGCGGGCCCAGGTGACCAGCTCGGGCAGGAAGCCTTCGGCGGGGACGATGAAGCCGCCTTCGCCCTGGATGGGTTCGATGAGGATTGCGGCGACGTATTCGGAGCCGATCTGCTTTTCGATCATGTTGATGACGCGGGCGGCTGCTTCCTTGCCACCTAGATCACCGTCACGGTAGGGGTAGCTCATGGGGGCGCGGTAGACCTCGGGGGCGAAGGGGCCGAAGCCCTTCTTGTAGGGGGCGGCCTTGGCGGTGAGGGCCATGGTGAGGTTGGTGCGGCCGTGGTAGGCGTGGTCGAAGACGACGACGGCGTTGCGGCCGGTGGCTGCGCGGGCGATTTTGACGGCGTTTTCTACAGCTTCGGCGCCGGAGTTGAAGAGTACGGTGCGCTTGTCAAAGTCGCCGGGGGTGAGCTGGTTGAGTTTTTCGGCGACGGCTACATAGCCTTCGTAGGGGGTGACCATGAAGCAGGTGTGGGTGAAGTGGGTGGCTGCTTCGCGTACGGCGTCTACGACTTTGGGGGCGGAGGCGCCAACGGAGGTGACGGCGATGCCGGAGCCGAGGTCAGCGAAGGAGTTGCCGTCGACGTCGACGATGACGCCGCCGTCGGCGTCCGCTGCGTAGACGGGCAGGGTGGAGGCTACGCCGGCGGGGACGTTGGCGGCGCGGCGGGCTGCGAGTTCGGCTGATTTGGGGCCGGGGACGGTGCCGTTGAGGCTGATCTGCTGGGGTAGGCGGTAGGCAATGTCGGCCATGGTTGAGGGTTCCTTTGGTGATGGATTTTTGTAACTACAAAAAGTTGGGGTGCGGACGCCCGCGCTGGGGCGACGGTGCTGAGGCAACGGTGCCAGGGCGGGCGTCCGCGGGGTTTGGGTCTTAGTTGGCGTAGGGGTCGCGGATGCCGATGTACTGGATGGAGGAGTACTCGTCGATGCCTTCGGCTGCTCCTTCGCGGCCCATGCCGGACTGCTTGACGCCACCGAAGGGGGCGGCCGCATTGGAGACTACACCGGCGTTGAAGCCCATGATGCCGAACTCTAGGTGGTCGCTGGCGCGGTAGAGGCGGTCGATGGATTCGGTGTAGACGTATGAGGCCAGGCCGTATTCGGTGTCGTTGGCTAGCTCGTAGGCCTCGTATTCGTCCTTGAAGGTGAAGACGGGGGCGATGGGGCCGAAGATTTCTTCGCGGGCGACGCGGGCGTCGAGGGGCACGTCAACGAGCACGGTGGGCTTGAAGAAGTAGCCTGCGCCCTCGCCCTTTTCACCGCCGGTGAGTACGCGGGCGCCCTTGGCGACGGCGTCCTCGACGAGGGCAACCATGGAGTCCTGGGCTTTCTTTTCGACGAGGGGGCCGCAGGTGACGCCTTCGTCCAGGCCGTTGCCGAGCTTGAGTTCGCCCATTTTTTCGGCGAACTTCCGGGAGAATTCTTCGGCTAGGGATTCGTGCACGATGAAGCGGTTGGCGGCGGTACAGGCTTCGCCGATGTTACGCATTTTGGCGGCCATGGCTCCGGCGACGGCCTGATCGAGATCGGCGTCCTCGAAGACCAGGAAGGGGGCGTTACCGCCGAGTTCCATGGAGGTGCGCAGCACGTTCTCGGCGGCCTTCTTGAGCAGGTCCTTGCCGACGGGGGTGGAGCCGGTGAAGGAGACCTTGCGCAGACGGGAATCGCTCATGATGGGCTCGGAGACAGCGGCTGCCGACTTAGACGAGACGACGTTGAGGACGCCCGCGGGCAGGCCAGCGTCCAGCATGGTCTGGGCGAAGTACTGGCTGGTCAGCGGAGTTAGGCGGGCGGGCTTGAGTACCATGGTGCAGCCTGCTGCTATGGCGGGGGCAACCTTGCGGGTGCCCATGGCCAGGGGGAAGTTCCAGGGGGTAATGAGCAGGCAGGGGCCTACGGGCTTGCGGCGGGTGATCATGCGCAGGGTGCCCTCGGGCATGTCGAGGGAGCGGCCGTAGTGGCGGGGGGTTTCTTCGGCGAACCAGCGTAGGAACTCAGCCCCGTACTTGACCTCGCCGAGGGCTTCGGCGTAGGGCTTGCCCATTTCTAGGGTCATGAGGGTGGCAAATTCTTCGGCGCGTTCGGTGACCAGCTCGAAGGCACGGCGCAGAATCTCAGCGCGTTCACGCGGAGGTATGGCGGCCCAGCCGTGGTCCCCCGCTTCTTTTTCTGCGCGGCAGGCGGCATCGAGGGCAGCTAAGGCGTCTTCTTCAGTAGCAGAAGCTAGAGTGGCGATGACTTCGCCGGTGGCGGGGTTTTCAACGTCGAAGGTTTCGCCGTTTGAGGCATCGCGCCACTGGCCATCGATGAGTAGGCCGGTAGGCACCTTTGCCAAAAGTTCTTTCACATCTACGGTCATAGCCGGTGTGCACCTTTCGTGAACTATATATGTGATGGGTGCGTCATTAGACCCATTCTTCTGCTTATCTTACGCCCCCTACCGGTCGGCAGGTAGCCTGTCTCACACGTCCTGAGCGGACGCCCGCCCCGGGGGTGGAGCTTATTCGGGCAGGTCAATGTCACTTACATCCGTCGCAGGTTCCCCGGCATAGAGATAAACATAAAGGTAGGCAGCCCACGCAGGGCTGCCTACCTTTTATTTAAATAATCATGCGACTGGCTTCAGGAGCTTACTCACGGATTCCTGTTGTTCTGGAAAAATCTGAGAAACCATCGGTAGTTGCACATTCACCATCAATAGTGAAATTCACAGAAACCGTGTAGCCACCGGTTGATTCTGCTTCTCTAACCTTGGTGGCGGGAACCTTAACATACACGTCAAAACCGAGCTCATCAAGAGCACCATCGTTGACTACAGTGATAGTACGGTTATCAGAATTAATGGTGTAATTCTGAGCATCAAACGAATCGAAGGTTACCACTTCATCGCTCGCAACAAAAGTAATAGTGGTGTATCTACTTGTCGAGGTAAAAGCGTAAGAAAATAGCACAATATGATAACCATCTGCGGTGTCTATTGATACTTCTTCATATACCCCTGGATTATCAAGCAGGTAGTCAGTCGGGCACACCAGGGAGGAGGCTGCGTAGGCAGGAACAGCGGCAGTAGCCACCACAACGGGAGCGGCCCATGCGCCACCCTTGACCACGTTACGGCGCGACAGTGTGTGAGTCATGTTTTTACTTTCATCTAAAAGCATTCGGACAAGAGTTAGCATACACTCAACATAAAACTTTAAAGGGAGTAACCTACTGTGATTAGAAATAGTAATTTACAGCACTCAATCTAGCCGCAACTACGTGCTAACTAGGTGTTTCATTTCTTCCAAAAAGCCAAGCTTCAGCTTGGTATTTTCCATGAAAAACCTTGCGTGAGCACCATTATTTAAAATTTTTCCTATGTTCTTTTAATTAAAAAGTAAAAATTCAGCACTTTGAATACCGTTTTTTACTTAGTTAAGCACAGCCTCACTACCAACACGACACACCCCGTCATGACAGAGGCCTACACGGCTCTGGGGAGCACCCCCAGGACGAGGCTTTCACCTTTGACCTCTCAGCCCTGCTCACCGGGCTGAGTGCAACGCTGATACCCCGCCCAAGAGTCAGAACCAATACCCAGTAGCTTGTCGTATCTTCGAGAGACTAAGCCTTAAAAAGTCTGGGTCGCGTCTACCCTCTTTTCAAGAAAGAATGGTTACGCGACCCGACTATTAAGATACATGCCACCTAGTTGGAACCGACGGTACCCCACTCGGTGAAGGTGGAGGAGAAGCCACACTGCGAGTTGTTAATGGTGTAGGTAAAACGCAGAGTGAAGCCCCCATTATTGGTTTGCTCCTGAGGCACAAGGGCGGTTGCAGAGAATTCCACAGGGCCAGAGCCAGCAGGAATAGTGAGGGTCTTACGGTCAGTAGAAAGGGTAGCCCCGGCAATGCCAGTGGGATCTGCCAACTCAGCGTTGGAAACAAGAACGATCTGGGCGTAGGAACCAGCATCAGGGAAGCTGTAGGTTGCAGTCACCCGATGGGTGCCTTCCGCTGTTTCATGAGCAAAAGTAGGTGCAACGTCAGGGCAGGTGAAAGAGGCTGCGTAGGCAGGAACGGCGGCAGTGGCTACAACAACAGGAGCAGCCCATGCGCTACCCTTGACCACGTTACGGCGCGACAGTGTGTGAGTCATGTTTTTAATTTCCCCTAAAAGTAATAAAAATCTTATTCATGCTAACACCCAGGGCAGGTCTTATCGGTGGAAATTTTCGATAAAAATTGACACCACCTCAGACCTAAAGAGTTAGGGACCAGAGCCCATCTCCAACTTGTCTATTAATGGCGGCCAAAACTTGTACCACAAAAACACTCAGGCACCCCTGCGCAGCTAAGAAAATTTAATACATCCGCTCTACTATTCACCCGCATCCCCAACTCCAACCCACCGCCCTCGCAAGCCTTATCTTCCCCATCCGCTTAAGCATGCAAAAATAGAGTCTATGAGTTTTGATTCGCACTCCGAGCTCCCCCCGCACCTTTTAGCTCTCGCACACCTTACCCAGTGGCATTCAGAGGCTCATCAGCAGCCTCTGGAGGTCCGTTTTACCGTACACAACACCGAACTAGACAGCGTTACCTGTGCCGTCACCGGTTCTCTAGGCACCCCTCCCCCAGCCGATTACGCCCGCTCTGCCACTGTCGCTATCTACGAAATGGCCCGCGCAGGGAACTTCGAGGGTTCCTATAACGTGCGTGTCAACTCATCACCGGGCGGTCAAACCATTGTCAAGCAGATGCCGCTCTCTTCCGCGCCTGAACATGAAACTGACCACACTGAGGCACCTGCCCCTGATTCAGCGTCCACCGTCTCAAATAACGGGCTGCGGTTGCGCTCTGCCCTGCTTGCCCGCGGGCACAACTCCGGCTACTCACCTGCCGAAATTGCCGCCGAAGAGAAGCAGCGCGGCTTTACCTTCACCCCTGAGCTCAAGTTCTACCGGGCACTAGTACGCAACGGTGTGGTTGCCGAAGTCGCAGGCCAGAACGTTATCGCCTCCACCCCGCAGGCTGACTTTGGGGCGTCCACCCTCGATTCAGCTCCCTGGAAGGCGCCCGAAAAGACGGACGGCACCGTCCAGGCCGTCCTTAACCACACCCTGTGGATCGAAATTGCCAACTCCCCTACCCACCTCTACGCCATTGACCTGGCGCGCGGCGCTCAGGGCACCGCAGGTCAAGTCATCGCGCGCAGGCGCGGTGAGGCTTCCGTGCCGGTTCAGGTTGCGCTCTCGTTGGCAGATTTTGTGACCGGCGAGCTGGTAGGTCAGGACGCCGGCAGCAACTCCCCCGCCCCGGCAGCTGCCGTTGCCCCCAGGGTGGCACCGGGGGCGTCCACTCTCGCGCAGACTATCGCCTGGGTGGGCACCGTTGAGCCAGTCGCCCTCCCCGGCTTCCTGGGGTGGACGCTCGCCCCCACCGAAGCCCGTTACCGCGCGGTTCTAGCCGAAATTGATCCCGAGTCAGCGGCTGAGCCTGAGACTGCCGCAGCCGAAGAGCCCGCCAAGAGCGATGAAGCCCCCGCTCTGGCAGACGAACCCACCCCGACCAATAGCTCCGAGCCGGTGATTGCTCCCGCAGCGCCGGTGGTTATTAAGTCGACCACGACCTCAGAAAACGCCTCTAGCCTCTTCACCACTCCAGATGCAGATGAGTCTGCTTCTGAGCCAACTGCCACCCCTGAACCGGGCACCTCACCCGAGGCCGAGGCTCTACCGGCGCCGTCCGCTCAGGAGCAGGACGAAAGCACCGCCAGCCCTCTGAGCCGGGCAGCAAGTGCCTACGCAGCGGCAGCGTTCCCCACTGACCTCCCCGTAACTAACGATGAGAAAACCCCGGATATCCGCGATATCGACCCCGGGGTGGCCCGTGTGCCTGCTTCTCCTGAGCAGAAGAACATCGCCAACACGATAGGAACCCTCGCTTTCGGCACCCCCGAAGAGCGCAAGGAGTACCAGACCACCGATACCGACGCTGTACCCAGCATTGCTGCCCGGGCTAAGAAGGTATCACTGGCAGCTGAGTCGACTGAGCCCCAGCAGCCTATGGATGAGACTGAGCAGAAGCAGGACGACCGCAGCCTGCGTTCAGCCCTGCGCAAGTTCTTTATCGGCGACTAGCCCACCTACATCGAACTGACAAGGAATAACAGGAGGTGCACCCCGACTGGGGTGTGCCGCCTGACCTTTTCTGCAGGCGTTTACGGGCGTAGGCTGGTAGGGCACACCAACCAACGAACGGAGCAGCAGTGGCACGCCCCTCTCAAGACACCCTGGGTAGCACCCCCCTTGAAGTTTTCATCCCAGCTGCCGGTGAAAATCCGGACGACCCCGGCGACACCCAGCGCGACGTCTTCCTCACCGCGGCCCAGGAGCTGCTCGATGAGGGCCTAGATATTGCCGTCTACTCCACCGATTCCTACCCTTCTGCTTTTACCGACTGTGAGCCGGTAGCCGATCAGCTTGCTATGGCCGGGGCTGAGGTTCTGCCCATCTTGCTGGTGGAGGGCCTGGTCAAGGTGTCGTATATGTACCCTACCGCTGAGCAGCTTCGCCGCTTTTCCCATTTTGGGGAGGTGAAGCAGCCCAGGGTCAACGCCGCTGCGGCGGCTTGCGGTACCGGTGGTACGGACGCCCCCGCAACGGTTCCTGCCGCTGAGCCGGCTGGCTTTGCTGCGGTACTGGCAGGGGTGACCCCTAAGCCTGCCGGGGGGCCCGACATCGGCAACCGGGTCAATCTGATGGGGGGCCACAGTTCTGCGCCGGCGTTGCAGGGGGCCTCTGCCGAATCAGGGCAGTCTGCGAAGCAGGCCTCGTGTGGCTGTGGCTGCGGGTGTGGCGACTAAAATAGAGCCGACACACATTTTTCTAAGGAGTAGTCGATGATTGGTGCGCGTGTAGAGCACAAGGATGAGTTCTTTATTGCGGGCTTCCGCGAGACCGTGAAGCAGGGCGCCGGCATTGGCGAGCTCTGGAAGAAGCTCACCGCCCATGCCGAGGCGCGGGGGGTGACCATGCCTGAGGTCCATTCGATGGGTGTGATTGTGGGGATGAACGCTGCCGGCGAGTTCGACTACATGGCGGGGATTCTGGTGGAGAACCTGGAAACCGCGCAGGCTCTGGGCCTCAATGCCCTTAAGGTGGACGGCGGTGAGTTCGCGGTGACGACCGTTGAGGGCCCGGTGCCCATGAGCACCATGGCCGGGGTGGACCACCTGATGGGCACCTTCCTGCCCGCATCAGGTTTTAAGCCCAATGGCCCGGTCTTTGAGGCCTATGGGCCGGGCGACCCGTCCGCTGATGATTTTCAGATGCAGGTCTGGGTGCCGGTTAAAGCGGCCTAGACGTACTTTTCTTTTAGTGACTAGAACTGCCCCTCACACATGGTGAGGGGCAATGTGTGTACGTGGTAAGGGAAGGGCGACCTGCTGGCAGGTTAGTGTGCAAAATGTAGTTTCTGCCGCTGACGGTTTTCCCAGGCCTTACCTGCTATCAAACAGATGAACCCTACAAGCAACCAGCCGAAGAGAACTGCGAGGGAGTGGGTGTTTGGAAGCTGAGGAAAATAGGTCAGGTTGCGCATCGTCTCAACAAACCCAGCACCAATCCAGAATTCGTGGAGGAAGCCAAAAAAGGCAGGTTGCACCTCAGGTGAGAAAACACCGCCCGAGCTGGTGAAGTTCATTCCGACAAAGAGGGTGGCCATCAGCAAGGTGCTGTAGTGGGTCACAATGGGACGCAGCCCTATGCCAATCATAAGAACTGCCGCGGAATAAACCAGGGAAAGGCCCCATGCCGCTCCTAAATGCCCCTCAAAGACACCGAAGCCCCAATTTGATGCCAGCACGAAAAGGGTGGGGATTGCTAGGGCAGCGATGAACGCCATCAACAGGCGCCCTTTGAGAGAACTGTGCATGCCAACGGCAGCAATAGCAAGAGAAGTAGCATAGGACCCAACGGATAGGGCTACTAGGTAGAAAAAGGAGTTCTGGCCAATGGGGTCAGCTTCCTCAAGGGGTACCAGGTCTTCAACGGTGAGGGCTACTCCCTGTTTCTGGGCTGCACTCTGGAATATCTTGTTGACGATTTCTGCAGTAGTCCCCGATGCGCCCGAAGCAATAAGGACTGTAGCCCTTCCTTCTTCGGGGATGTAAGCCCCCTGGAGCTCCCGGTTCTGTAGCTGAATCCTTGCCTCTTCGGCAGATGCCAGAGGGTAAATATGGGCACCCTCCCCCAGAGCTTCTTGCAGCCCGGCTTGATAGGCAGCTGCTATCTGGGGATTATCGGTCACAATAGCAAGGTTAAGATCTTGAGGTGCCGGTCGGTGGAAGCCACCTAGGTAGAGTAAGAGCATAAGAAAGGCCATCAGTGTACTCAGCAGAGCATGGCCTGCCAGGGCAGGCATCCCGGGGATGGGCGAGTGGGCGTGTTTATGCTTGGTTGCAGAAGCAGGCATTGCCGGCACAGCCCCGGCAGATGACTTGATGACTGACATAAGATTCCCAAAGATAGTTGTATTATACAACTATTGATACTAAGGAGACCCGATGGAAAAATCAATGGCCGCAGATGAGACGCTTGACCCACTCTTACACCAGCTGCGCGTACTCATTAAGGACTATCGAAACTCCCGGGTAAGGCATGACCCAGGGTTTAGCTATGTTGAATCCCTGCTCATGGGTTTTGTAAGAGAGCATGCAGGGGCAAGCTCAGCTGCTTTAGCTGAGGCTCTTCACTCCGACAAATCAACAATTAGCCGCCAGGTAGCCGCACTTGAAGCTAAAGGATATTTGCAACGCGAAACCGACCCCACTAATCGCAGGGCACACCGCATCACCCTCACCGATGAGGGGCAGCGGGTCCTTGCCACTTCTGATGAACTCTGGACAAAGCTCATCAGAAAACGCTTGGTAGGCTGGTCAGCGGCTGACCAGAACCTATTCTTAGAACTACTGACTCGATACAACACCGGTGAGCTAGCAGGCCACCCAGCTCCCACCAGCCAGCCCCCGCAATAGGTAAGCGCCGATTCCCTACTTCCTCAGTTCTAACAAAGGGAGCTGAGAGGCTGAGGTAATTATCTAAAACCCACTGATGCGGGGCAAAGACATGCCCCCGCTTCTCTAGTATCAGTCTGGAATATCTCAGACAGAGAAGCGGGGGCATCAGATTCCCTGGGCTAGCCCTTCTAGCTCACGGCGCCGCGCAGGGTGCGCAGGGCTACCTGCAGGACGGCCAGGCGGGGGCGGCCGTCGGCGCCGGGGGCGGCGTCCTGAATCTCAGCCAGCATGGAGTCCACACGGCCCATGCGGACAGGGTGGTTCTCTACCCAGCGAGCCAGGGCAGCGTCGCCGCTCTCGGTTCCAGCGGCAACGCCTTCGCCGACCTCCTGGACGACGTTGAGCGCCAGGGAGGCTGCGATCTCGTAGAGGTCATCGCGCAGGGAGGAACGAGCCAGGGTCTCCCAGCGGTCATTACGCGGCAGCTTGGAGATAGTGGTCAGCAGCAGGTCTACCTGGAAGCGGTCGTAAACCGAGTAGTAGACACGGGCAACCTGTTCGGTGGAGAGGCCGTGAGCTTCGGCAATGCGAACCACGTCCATGAGGGCGAAGGCTTCGAACTCACGAATCCAGTTGACGATGAGTTCCTCAGGCAGACCCCACTCTTCAGCCTGGTCACGCATGGCTCGAACTCGGGCACGAGTATCTTCTGAGAAGTAATCCTTGAGTGAAGGAATGAGCTCTGCAACGGGCTTGAAGCGCTCAACCATCTCGGCGATGGGCGTGCCCACAACCACCGAACGTTCGGCCGCAAACCAGCGAGCCAGGCGGTCGAGCACGCGCTGCCAGTCCTTGATAACAGCCTGCCAGCCTTCCAGGGGAACAGAGGCAGGAAGCTCGCGATGCAACCGTGCTGAGTTGCCAATGCCAAATGTTTCACGTGAAACGTAGAAGGCTCGTGCCAGGGCGTCTACCCTCATACCGGTTTCTTCCACTGCGCGGAAGACATGGGTGATGCCACCCAGATTGACCATCTCATTGGCTACACGGGTGCAGATAATCTGCTTGCGCAGGGGGTGAGATTCTAGGTGCTCACCGAAGCGTTCAACCAGGGCGGGCGGGAAGTACTCGGTAAGCACACGGGCCAGGTAGGGGTCGTCTGCCAGGTCGGTCTTCTCAAGCTCTGCGGTGAGGTGAATCTTCACGTAGGCAGCAAGAACAGCCAGCTCAGGCCCGTTGAGGGTTTCACCGGTGGCTTCGTAGCGTTCGCGGATTTCCTGATCGGTCGGCAGGAATTCCACCTCGCGGTTGAGACCGGCGTTCTCTTCGAGGTCGTGAATCAGGCGGATGTAGGCCTCGACCCCGGGAATTACACCGTGGCGTTCTGCCTGCAGCAGCACGTTCTGCTCAACGTTGGTGCGCAGCACCTGAGCACCGACGTCCTCGCGCTGGGCTTCGATAAAGCCTGCCCGTTCTTCGGCAGAGAGCTCACCAGCGGTGACCAGGCGATCAACCAGAATCTTGATGTTGACCTCGCGGTCTGAGGTCTCAACACCGGCGGAGTTATCGATGGCATCGGTATTGATGAGGATGCCAGCTCGGGCAGCTTCAATACGACCCAGCTGGGTGAAGCCCAGGTTGCCGCCCTCACCCACGATGCGAGCGCGCAGGTCGCGGCCGTTGACGCGGATGGCGTCGTTGGCCTTGTCACCTACGGCAGCGTGGGTCTCGGTGAAGCCCTTGACGTAGGTACCGATACCACCGTTGTAGAGCAGGTCGACGGGGGCCTTGAGGATGGCGGAGAGCAGTTCGGGCGGGGCCATCTCGGTGACGTCTTCGTCTAGGCCTAGCACTTCGCGTACCTGATCAGAGATCGGGATTGACTTAGCGCCGCGCGAGTAGACGCCACCACCGGCTGAGATGAGCTCGGGGTTGTAGTCCTGCCAGGACGAGCGGGGCAGGTTGTAGAGGCGTACGCGCTCGTCGAAGGCGACCTCGGCGTTGGGGTTGGGGTCGAGGAAGATGTCGCGGTGGTCGAAGGCGGCAACCAGTCGGGTGGCGCGGGAGCGCATGAGGCCGTTACCGAAGACGTCGCCGCTCATATCGCCGATGCCGACGGCGGTGAATTCTTCGGTCTGGCAGTCGATGCCTAGCTCAGCAAAGTGGCGCTTGACGGATTCCCAGGCGCCGCGGGCGGTGATGCCCATAGCCTTGTGGTCGTAGCCCACGGAGCCGCCGGAGGCGAAGGCATCACCCAGCCAGAAGCCGTAGTCTGCGCTGATGGCGTTCGCGGTGTCTGAGAAGGATGCGGTGCCCTTGTCGGCAGCTACAACCAGGTAGTAGTCGTCGCCGTCGCGGGCGATAACGCGGGGGTTGTGCACGACGGTTTCGCTACCGTCGGCTTCGATAGCCAGGTTGTCGGTGACGTCGAGCAGGGAGGCGATGAAAACCTTGTAGGACTCCCGACCTTCGGTGATCCAGGCGTCTCGGTCGAGGGCCGGGTTGGGGAGCTGCTTGGGGTAGAAGCCGCCCTTGGCGCCGGTGGGGATAATGACGGCGTTCTTGACCATCTGGGCCTTGACCAGACCGAGCACCTCGGTGCGGAAGTCTTCGCGGCGGTCAGACCAGCGCAGGCCACCGCGGGCAACGGAGCCAAAGCGCAGGTGCACGCCCTCAACGCGGGGTGAGTAGACGAAGATTTCGAAGGTGGGGCGGGGCAGGGGCGCAAAGTCAATCTGGCCGGGTGCCACCTTGAGAGCCAGGGCCGGACGGTCCAGGTATGCGTTGGTGCGCAGGGTCGCCTTCATAACGGCGGCCAGGGAGCGCATGAAACGGTCCACGTCGAGGGTGGGGATGGCGTCGAGCACACTGCTCAGTTCGCGCCAGACCTGCTCACGGGCGTCCTCGCGCTGCTCATCGCTTTCGAACTGAGCGTCGGGGTCGAAGCTGACCTCGAAGTAGCGTGCCAGCAGACCGGTTGCCTGCGGGTAGGCCAGCAGGGTGTCAGACATGAATTCGGCGGTGTAGACCTGGCCCAGCTGCACCAGGTAGTGGGTGTAGGCGCGCAGCACACGGACCTGTTCCCAGGTCAGGCCTTCTGCCAGAATCAGGCGGTCGAGGCTGTCGGACTCGCGCTTGCCCAGCAGGTAGGCGTTGAGGGCGTCCTCGTAGAGGGCAGCGACCTTCTCCGCTTCGATGCCTTCGGGCAGTTCAACGCCGAAATCGTAGAGGGAGAAGCTGCGGCCGTCTGCCGGGGTGATGTCGTAGGGCTTCTGGTCGATAACGACCAGGCCCATGTTCTGCATCACGGGTAGCAGTTCGGTGAGGGTGTGGGCGCTAGCCAGGTAGGTCTTAATGCGGGTGCGACCCTGGCGCTCCCCCATGCGGATAGCGGCCGGCTGCTCATCGCTGAGCGATTCGAAGATGTTGATATCTTCAACGGCGTTTTCGACCTCGTAGTCGGCGCGGTAGGTCATGGGCACAGCCTCAGACCAGGCTGAGGCGGCTGCACGGCCGTCCTCGGCACTCAAGCCTTCGCCGGCGGCTGCTGTCTCAACGGCAGCGGCGGTTGCCTCGCCCCAGGAGCGGGTAGCTTCTTGCAAGCGGCGCTCGATCGCCTTGGAGTCCAGGGCAGGAATGATATTGGGGGTGGCCAGGCGCAGGCGGAAGAAAATACGAGCCAGAGACGAGGTGGAAAGGTAGACCTCGAAGTCTAGGCTTTCAATGTCGATGAACTCGTGGAAGACAGCCTCAAGGCGCTGACGCACAAGAGTGTTGTAGCGGTCGCGAGGCAGGAAGACGGTGGCGGATACAAAGCGGCCGAAGGCATCCGGACGCAGGAAGAGGCGAGTGGTACGGCGCTCTTCCAGACCCATGATGCCGCGGAAGGTGTCGGTCAGTTCCTGCAGGTCGGCGTGGAGAAGTTCGAGACGGGGGTAGTCCTCGATGATACCGGCCAGGGTCTTGTCGGAGTGGGAGCCCGGCTGGTAGCCCAGGTGGCGGCGCATAATAGCTACGCGCTCACGCACGATGGGGGTTTCAACGGCGGGCAGAGAGTACGCCTGGCGGGAGAAGAGACCCAGAATGACGTATTCGCCCACAATCTTGCCAGAGCGGTCAAAGTCACGCACGCCGATGTAGTCCAGGTACTCGTGGCGGTGCACGGTGGAGCGGGAGTTGGCCTTGGTGATGTAGAGGGGCTTGGGATCACGAGCGTTTTCGAGGCCCAGGCCGGTGAGGACGATGGGGTCACCTTCTCCGGTATCGGCAAGAATACCCAGGCCAGAGCCGTCACGGTCGGTCAGCAGCAGGTCACCGGAGCGGCCTGAAAGGTCGCGTTCCTTAATGCCCATGAAGAGGAAGTTGCCGCGGGTAAGCCAGCGCAGGAATTCCTGGACCGATTCGATGCGGGTCATGGGGTCGGCATCGGAGTTGATGGAACCGGTGTAGTGGGCAGCGCCGCCCAGGGTTACATCTGCCAGTTCACCCAGTTTTTCTGCGATGTCGAGGGTGCGGGCTGCCATGGCGTCGTTGTCACGGGCAGCTCGGCGCACGTCGATCAGAATGGAGCGGATTTCCTGCTCGAGGCGGGCGACGCTCTCGCCTTCAACGCGGGAGGTGAGGCGGACGGCAATCCACGACTCGATGGTGGCCCCGGCACCGATATTGCCGCCAGCAGCGTCGCGCAGAATGGGCATAGAGACGGTGTCACCGCTTGCTACGGGCTGCTTAAAGCCGGTGCCGGTGATATTGACCAGGCGGCCGCTCTGGTCGCGCTCTACAACGAAGGTGGGGTGGATAAGACCCGAGATACCGCCCCAGTTTGCGGCGATTTGGGCGGTAATAGATGAGACTAAGAAGCTGGTGTCGTCTACAACGATGTAGAGAGTGCTGCCAGCGTCGTCATTGCTCACCGAGATCAGGGCTTCACCGGCTTCCCGCTGCTCTGCCAGGGCACGATGGGCCTGGGCGAGGTTGGTAAGCTGCTGGTCACTCAGACCTTCGAGCTCGTCAGCTGAGCTGTGACGGTAGTATTCGTTGATCCAGTCTTCGCTGCCGGACCAGTGGGCTGAACGATCGTTCGTGAGCAAGGGTTTGCCTTTCGCTGGGCGGATGTCACTCCGTTGTGATATCTGTGTGCGCAGGTCTGCGCTCCATTTACATAGTAGTCGGGAAGACGGTGGGAGTGAACCGTAACACCCTGGAAGGAGCAAGCACCCGCTAGCTCTTCACATGCGAGACATACAGTCTCACATTGCAAAAACACTATCGCCAGGTTTCTTCCCCACATCTTATGCTGGAATTTCCACCGGGCGCCAGCGCCCCCTCCCAATCAGAAGGGCAGATGATGTCAGCCACTACTACTTCAGCTCTCTCAGCCAAGGTTCTGCACGCCTATTCCCGCTATCTCCTACAGCTCGGAGCCGACTTCAGCGCAGACTTCATGTCCCAGGCCCTTGCTAACAATCCCGATCTTGCCGACAGCATCGCCGACATTTTCAGCACCGGCTTCGACCCCGCCCTCGACAAGGACGCGGACGCCCGCCGCACCTCCCAGCGCACAGCGGCTGAAGAGGTGCGCACCGATATCGAAAAGCTGGACGACGAAACCCAGGATTTCTTTACCAAGCTGCTTGAGGTCGTCCTCGCAACCGTGCGCACCAACGCCTACCAGGGCAAAGAAACCATCGCCCTAAAAATTTCAACCCGCGACGTTTCTTTTGCCCCCCTCCCCAAGCCGCTCTTTGAAATCTTTGTCGAAGGTGAAGCCCTCGAAGGCGTGCACCTGCGCTTTGGCAAGGTTGCTCGCGGTGGTCTGCGCTGGAGCGACCGCCCCGAGGACTTCCGCACCGAGGTGCTCGGTCTGGTTAAGGCTCAGGTCACCAAGAATGCCGTCATTATCCCCACCGGCTCCAAGGGCGGCTTTGTTCCCAAGAACCTGCCCGACCGCGATGCTGAGCAGGATAAGTACAACGAGATGGGTGTGGCTGCCTACAAGCTCTTCATCTCTTCCCTGCTCGATGTCACTGATAACCTGGTGACTAACAACGGCCAGCACACCATCGTGCGCCCCGACGCGGTGGTAGCCCTCGATGAGGACGACCACTACCTGGTCGTTGCCGCCGATAAGGGCACTGCCACCTTCTCAGACATCGCTAATAGCATCTCTCTAGACCGCGGCTTCTGGCTGGGCGATGCTTTTGCCTCCGGCGGCTCAGTCGGCTTCGACCACAAGGAAATGGGTATTACCGCCCGCGGCGCCTGGGAATCTGTCAAGCGCCACTTCGCTGCCCTGGGGCACGATTCTCAGGCTGAAGACTTCACTATGGTTGGTATCGGCGGCATGGCCGGCGATGTGTTCGGCAACGGCGCCCTGCTCTCAGAGCACATCCGCCTGATTGGCGCCTTCGACTCCCGCCACATCTTCATCGACCCCAACCCCGATGCAGCTGCTTCTTTTGCTGAGCGTCAGCGCCTCTTCAACCTGCCCCGCGCCTACTGGACCGACTACAAGCCCGAATTGATTTCAGAGGGCGGCGGCGTTTACTCCCGCAAAGACAAGGCCATCGAGGTCACCCCTCAGATGCGCGAGGCTCTCGGCCTTGACGACACCGCCGAAACTATGAGCGGCGACCAGCTCATTACCGCCCTGCTTAAGGCCCCCGTAGACCTGCTCTACACCGGCGGAACCGGCACCTACGTGCGCTCCACCGAAGAAAGCAACAGCCAGGTTGGTGACTCCACCAACGACAAGCTCCGTATCACCGCACCCGAGCTGCGAGTACGCGTCATCGCCGAAGGCGGCAACCTGGGTCTCACCCAGCGAGCCCGTATCGAGGCAGCAGCGGGCGGCATCCTGGTCAACACCGATGCCATCGACAACTCTGCCGGCGTTGAGACCTCAGACCGCGAAGTCAACCTCAAGATTCTCATGGGTCGCGCCATTGAAGCCGGCCAGCTCAACGAGGGCGACCGTGCCGACTTCATCGCTGAACAGGTCGAAGAAGTAGGCCGTCGCGTGCTGCGGTCCAACCTGGAGCAGAACGTGCTCCTGCAGGCAGAACGCACCGAAGCCTTCAACACCAACGACATCGCAGGCGAGTTCATGGACTACCTCACCGAGACCGTGCATCTTGACCGCGAGGTTGAACTGCTCCCCTCAGATGCCGACCTGGCAGACCGGGCAGAAGCGCACGTCCCCCTCACCAGCCCCGAACTCTCGGTACTCACCGCCTACGCAAAGATCGACCTCACCGCAGCGCTCGTTGACAGCGGCTACGCTGATGAGCCCGACCTCGACCTCAGCGACGTCCTGGCTGACTACTTCCCTGCTCCTGCTACCGAGAAGTTTGGCCCATATTTCGACGAGCACCCCCTGCGTAGCGAAATCATCGCAACCCGCGCAGCTAACCGCATGATCAACCACGCGGGTATCACCTTCGTGTACGAGATGAAGAAGAAGCACGGGGCTTCAGTGAACGATATTGCCCGCGCCTTCCGCGCAGCCCGTCTCGAAGCTGGCACCCTGCCCGATATTGAGGGTAACGGCGACTTCGACGCCTGGGTCGAAGGAGCACAGGCCCTCCGCAAGGCCATCGAAGCCAAGCTCGCAAGCAAGTAGGGTTACCTCAAACTCCCTTAACAAGGACGTGCCCGCCCCGGCTCACAGAAGCCGGGGCGGGCACGTCCTTACCCTCAGAAAAACTAGCGCTCCTGCACCCGATCGACCTCGGCCAAGGAGAGCTTCCCGGTCTCTCGAGCAGTTAAAGCGGCCGTAGCTGCCAGGGCAGCCATGCCCAGAGTAAAGGCGGCGGGGCCTACCCAGTTGCCAAAATCGTCCCCGGCAAGAGCCGTTGCGGCTGCAGGAGCGATACCACCCGACAGGGCAAAACCAATCTGGGTGCCCAGGGCCAGGCCGGTCACCCGCACCCGAGTGGGGAACATTTCAGCGTAGAAGGAGGGCCAGATACCGTTGGCCATGGAATAGAAAGCCCCGTGCATGAGCACACCAAACACGAATACGAGAACAATGTTGCCGCTTGTGATGGCGTGCAGGTAGGGGAACATCAGACCGCCAGCAACCAGGGCGCCGGTAGCAAAGATGGGTTTGCGGCCGACCCGGTCGGCGACCGTAGCCCAGAGCGGGATAGCGAGCAGGCTCAGGCCGTTAGAGGCGATAGGCACCCAGAGCATAATGCCCGAATCAATTCCGTGCCCCTTGGTGGCAAAAGAGATTGAGAAGGTTGTGAAGACCATGTTCACGGTATTGACCATGGCGCACAGGGCCACTACCGCGACCGCCCGCTTGTGGCGGGTGAAAACAACAGCTAGAGGTGCCTTACGACGGGCCGGGTCAATTACCTGCTGCGCCTGGGTTTCAACGAAGGAGGGGGCCTCTTCAAGGCGACGGCGAATCAGCCAGGCAGCCACCAGTACGAAAGCTGAGAGCCAGAAGGGTACGCGCCAGCCCCAGCTGAGCAGATCTTCTTCGGGTAGGGCGGCAAAAGGCAGGAAGACCGCTGTTGCGAGCAGGGAGCCGAACTGGGTGCCGTGGAGAGTCCAGGAGGTGGTGAAGGCCCGCTGGTGGTTGTGGGCGTGTTCCAGCGACATTGAGATAGCGGACGCCTGCTCACCCGACGCCGATAGCCCCTGGAAGACCCGGCAGAGCACCAGCAGGGCGGGGGCAAGCAGCCCCACCTGGTCGTAGGTGGGCAGGCAGCCAATGGCGAGGGTGGCCCCGCCCATCATGAAGAGGGTCAGCATCAGCACAAAACGGCGTCCGAATCTGTCGCCCAGCGGGCCCATCAGCATGGCGCCAAAGGGGCGAACCACGTAGGCGACGCCCAGCACCATCATGGATTTGAGGATGCCAGCGGCGTCGGAGTCTTCGGGGAAGAAAATACGGTTAAGCACCAGGGCTGCGGCTGTGCCAAAAACCGCGAAATCGTAGTACTCAAGGGCAGAACCGATCCAGGAGGCCAGCGCGGCCTTCCGCGGGCGTTTTTGCGGGGTTGCGGGTGCGGTCATAGTTTTCCTGCAGGGGTGCGGACGCCCGGCTCGGCTAGCCCTGCCCGGCGTATGTGCGTACGGTAGTACCCTGAGCGTATGCGCGGGCGCCCCGGCCGGTCAAAGCCGGGGCGCCCGTATTTCGTATGGTGGTTATTCGTCCGTCGGGTTAGGAGCAGAGGGGTCCCAGCCCTGGGTAAGGAGCTGGCTTTCCATCTCTACCGACATGGTCGAACCGTATGCCTTCGAAATATGGTTGTCGTCGATGTAAATAAAGACATTTCCTTCGACCGGTCGGCAGGTACCGTTGGGGCAGATTTGCTCGGTTAGGTCTACGGTATAAACACGAGGATTAAACTCTGCCAACCCGAGTGAGGGATTAACCGGTGCTAGCTTCTCACTAACTTGCATAGAGCAGTTAGAAAGATTGCGCAGATTAACCTGGCCGCACACATACATGTTGTAGTCATAGCGTGGGTTATCCCGCAGCGCAATTACGTTGATTCCTGCTTCTGTAAAACGATCTACTACAGGGGCCAGCTCATTAATAGGAACCTCATCAGCGCTAGTAGCGCTAGCCGCGGTGGAAATAACTAGAACGTTAGCAGGGCGCAAGTCAATAATCTCTTGAGTAACATCGCGGTTGAAAGCAGCACACTCCTCCCAGCCTTCAGGTTGAGTGGGGAACTTGCAGCCACCCATAAGGAAGGCCATCATATTCTGCCCGTTAGCCTCAGCGATGGGTCGGTACATCGAGATAGCTTGCTCCGCGTGCGAGTCACCCACCACGATGGTGAGGGGGGCATCAGATCCACCCCAGTGGTCGGTAGTGCAGTACTCCGCAAGACTTACGTTAACTGTCGCGTTATAGGCGGTGCAGGGCTCACTGAGGTTATCGAACTGACTTACACTATCGCCCTGGGGGATAGGCATATCGCGGTACCGCTGATTACTACCGGCAGCTAGGGCTCCAGGGTAGGCGTCAGTACCGGCAAGAAGGGCAAGCTCTTCTGCTCGATCTTGCTGCTGACGTACCCAAGCCTGACCAGCAGATACGCTCCCTCCGATAAGGGCCAGGCAGGTCGCGATAATGGCTACCGGGCGCACCCAGGCACCACGGGCGTCCTGCTTTTTACGGTTCCACGGAGCCTCGCTACGCTTTGCGTGGCGCAGGGCGCGGCGGCTGGGCTTCTTCTCCCAGGCACGCAGAGGCTTCTCAACAACGTTGTGCAGGAGCCACGCTACCGCGATAGAGGAGAGAATAACCAGAGTTCCGTCAAGCCAGCCAGCTTTAGGCTCCCCAATAGAGGTGGTGTACAGGATGAGAATGGGCCAGTGCACCAGGTAAAGGCAGTAGGAAATTGCCCCCATCTTCTGTAGAGGTTTAGCTGAGAGAAGGCGGTCTACGCCCAGGCGGGAGCCAGTTTGACCCGCTGCGATGACGAAAGCACCCGATAGCAGGGGCCAGAGGGCCAGGTAACCGGGGAAGGCACGTTCAACAGGCAGGAGCCAACCGCAGGTGACAAGGCCGATAACGCCCACCCAACCCATGGGTACCTTCAACCAGGACGGCACTCGCCAGGCTAGTACGAGCATGGCGAGCAGGGTGCCGGCTGCGAACTCCCAGAGGCGGGTGCGGGTGTCGAAGTAGGCAAAGGACTGGTTGGTAGAGGTCTCGATAATGGAGAAGGTAAGAGAGGTAACGAAGACCGTACCAAAAACAAATAGGGCGGTGGGGAGAACCTTCAGACGCAGATAACCCACAAGAAAGGCCACGAAAGCAAACAGCAGGGGCCAGAGAATAAAGATTTGGCCCTGCATGGAGAGAGACCAGAAATGCTGGAAGGGGGTTTTGAGGGTGGCGTCTTGGGCGTAGTAGTCCACCGAGTTGAAAGCCAGACGCCAGTTGAGGAAATAGAAGAGCGCTGCTTTGGCGTCAGCTAAAAGGGATGCCCAGCGGGAGGGGGCGATGATGAAATAAGCGGCCACCAAAGTTGCCGCAATAACAGTTGCAGCGGCAGGCAGTAGGCGCTGAAAGACATGGAGCCAGTAGCTGACAACCTTAAGGGGCTTGCCATCCTGAATCTTACGTAAGGACGATAGGGAGAGCAGGAAGGCGGAAATAAAGAGGAAGACGTCAACGCCGCCAGATACTTTACCAAACCAGACGTGGTACATGACCACAAGAAGAACCGCTAGGGAACGGAGTCCCTGTACTTCTGGCCTAAATTTGGGTTGCTCAATGAAGCTACCCAAGGGCTTGTGTCTGTGGCTGGTTCGATTCATCTATGTTGCTTTTCTGTGGTGTGGTGGTTACCCGGTGGCTGGGCAACTTGGGCAGTCTACCATAGTGCTCAGAGGTTTCTCTGACGAGGTCTAGAAGCGCACTCTGTCTAAGCTACAGCGGCTGGTTTTCTCCCCAGGTAGAGCGAGATAAAATGCACCAGCGCTCCCGCTGCTGGTCCAAGGTAAAGAGCTAAAAGGGTTCTTCCCTCCAGGCTCACAGGCGCGAAAACAAGCAAAATAGCAACCGCTGCTGCTGTAACCCACCCAAGCGTGTAACCACGGTGATGGTTAGTAGCCAAAGTTGCCGCTCCCGTAATCATCAGCAGCGCCATAAAAGCTGAGGCAAAGGTAAGTGCTCCCAAGAAGATACCTGTAAGCAGACCGTCGTAAGCGCTACCAAAGATAAGAGTAAAGAGCCAGGGCCCCAACAGGTACGCCAGCACGCCCCCAAGAATACCTACTCCCATGAGGATGAGGATGGGATTACGCAGCGCTTGAAGCGGTCGATGCTGCTGTTTAAGGAAGGATGAAATCACCACCCCCTGAAACGACTGGAGAGGAATCATAATCGGGGACCGGGTTACAGTAATAGCAAAGACTACTGCTGCCAGTAGCCCTGCCCCATTCCGCAGCTCTTCCTCCGACGAAGCAAACTGTAAGACCACAGGAAACCCCGTGACCAGAACAGCGTTAGCTGCAGAAGAAATTACGGCAAAACCCAGCTTTTGCACGAGGATATGCGCAGGAATGTCTGCTCTCTCGGCGGCGGCAGCTCTGCCAGTTTTACTCCCTAGAAGAAGAACCCACACGATAACGGGAAAGGTAACCGCTACATAGTAGGGCACCAGATCAACTACGGTCAGTGCAACTAACCCAGACAGGAGAAGACGAGCCAAAGCGTCCCCACCTGTAATAGTCGCTAGTAAGTACCAGCGCCGAGAGCCGGAAGCTGCCCCCATCATGGCGCTCTGACCGGAGTACAGAATAGACGCCAGTGCTACTATGCCAAAAGCACTCCACGTATTGGTCGCTAAGAGGTCAGGCCCCTCCAAGACACCCAGCACAACTACTAATACAGCACAGGCAGCTCCGAACAGCAGGGCCACAGGTAGAACAGGAACACCGTGTAGGGATTTGTTCTGGTGGGCAGACCCTACAGCTCTCGTGACTTCCTGTTGAATACCCGTCAAAACACCGTATACACCAAAAAGCAATCCCCAAAAAACCACGAACTCGCTCGCCTGAGAGGGGGCAAGTGTGCGAGCAGCAAGGACCGTTACCAGCAGAGATGATCCCGCTGCCAGCAGGGAACCCATCAGCAAAGCTAAAGACTCGTTACGGCTAATAGTTGCTTGGGGCTTGTCTCGGCTGGGGGCGGAGCCAGAAACAGACTGAGAAATTTCAGAAGACACGTCTAACGCACCATATGGTGAAGGAGTTTAGACGCAGCCGACCAGTTTTGAGTTACCCCAGCTCGCGGTAAGAGTGTGGCAGCATGCAAACGAGATGAAAGATGCAAAGCAGAAGTACGAGCCGCTCGGGACCACCCGCGTTCCTTGGCACGCTGTTTCATCTCAGCGAAGAAGCGTCGCTCTTCGTCGAACCGCATACCGTCGATAGCGCCCGCCGATGAAAACGAAGCACTGTGACGACGGTACATAAAGGAAAGAGTTTGATCATAGTAAAGAGCTCCTCCATCAAAGGCGATATCGAGGAGCAACCCCATGTCTAGAACAATGTCGTACCCCTCACGGAAGCTGTGCTTCTTGAGCATATCGGTACGCCATGCTAGAGATGGGAAGTATAGCCAGTTACCGCGAAGGACGGTCATGACGAAATCTTCACCTGAAATGAGGGTTGAGCTCTTGGGCCGATAGTAGGCCTTGGTTTTCTCAACCAACGTGTTCGATAGGGCATCGTGTTCGTCGATTACCACGACGCCGGGCTGAAAAATAGTAGCTTCGGGGTGAGCTAGAGCTGTTTGCTCCGCCCACTCAACGTAGTTGGGCAAAAGAACGTCGTCGCACCCCATAATGACCGTAAGCTCATTGGCAGCAAGTTCAACGCAGCGACGGAAGTTAGCGTTCAAACCCATGTTTTCTTCATTAAGAAGATAGACGATACGGGGGTCGTCCATAGATTCTAGCCATTCGCGAATGGTGGGGTCAGGGTAACGGTCATCAACGACTACGAGCCGCCAATTCTGGCTAGTCTGTCGAAGCACAGACGATACGGCATCTTTCATTTGCTGAACGTCGCCGTAGTAGGGGATCATAATGTCAACCGTCATGCGGTTACGTCCTTTCAAGCAGAAAATCTGTTCTGCGATAGCACCCTCGCGTCGGTTACTTATCCGAAGGCAGATTCTTAGCGCGCTCCACAGCACGCTGGTGCTGCTCATTATCAGGCTGATTTTGGATAGCGCGCATAATAGCGACTTCTTCAGCTAGTACGCGCACATCTTCACCCATTTTGGAAAGAGCGGAGGTGAGGTGCAAGCAAACACCGATGAGCATGATGATTGAAAGCAAGAAGAGCAGGTTTACTGGTGACTCAATACCAATAAGGTCTGCGAAGAAGAACAGCATGCGCGGGAAGATAACCAGCAGAATAATAATGGCTGAAACAATCAACCACAGAGCTGCGTATTTTTCCTTCATATTCTGGTTACGCACCTGCGCAAGGACTAGCAGTACAATAACTGCCGCAAAGACCAAAAAGAAGATATATGCATTAATCGACATATTTTTACTTGCCCCCTACTGAGGTCTTAGAACGGGTCATCGACATAGCAAATGAGAAGAATGAACGGACCAGGTAAATCGCAGACTTCCACGGGTTAGATGAAGGGGTACCAGCCTGACGTTCACGCATCTCCACCGGCACCTGCTTGACTGTTAGCCCTGCACGAATTGCCATGACACAAGCATCAATACAGTCACCTAGATATTCCGCAGGCAGGTGCTCGCAATACTGAGCAATTGCACGACGGTTAGCAGCACGGAAACCACTGGTCGCATCGGTGAATTTTTCACCTGAGATTCGCGTAAATAGGAATGCCAAAACAACCATCGCCCATTTACGGGGTCCGCGCACCTTATAGTTAGTAGCTTCAGCGAAGCGGGAGCCGATGGAGATATCAGTGCCATCGTCCAGACCAGCAAGGACAGTACGAATACCCTTAGGGTCATGTTGCCCATCTGCATCTACCTGAATTGCGCGGTCGTAGTTCATTCGACGGGCATATTTGTACCCGGTACGCAGAGCCCCGCCAATACCCATGTTGTAGGGCAAATCAATCACGAAAGCTCCAGCTTCACGGGCAATTTCCGAGGTGCGGTCAGTCGAACCGTCATTGACCACCAGAAGATCAACTTCAGGCATCATGTGGTAAAGCTCAGTGATAGTGCCGCCGATGACCTCCTCTTCATTCCATGCGGGCATGATGATGAGGGTGCGCGGTTCACCAACAGAAGCAGATGAGGGGTTCATCGACAAAGGTTCTCCTCAGAGGTCCGTCCGCCCGTGTTCTCAGGGCAAAGATACTACCCAGTCTAACAGTTAGCTTTAGATGACTTCCCTGCAAGAACAGTGTGAGATAGTGCGGCCAACAAACTCAGCCCATACCGGTTACGAGCAGGCCACAATTTCATAAAGCACAGCGTCCCCTGAACGGTAGACCTCCTGCAGTACACCTGTTTGAGGAAGGTTTTCATAACCCATGTACCACCCAATATGGTCACCCGAGTTCACTTCTTTCTTACCAAAATCTAGATAGAAGTCGATGTTATTACTATCGGCAATCTGACATACCCGCTGGTCGTAGAGAGCTTTATTCAGGTTTTGCTGAATGTACGCAGTCTCTTCATCGGCCGTGTAGATGGTGTGGTAAGCCGTCACCTTACGATCAGCGATTGCGTAAGCCAAGGGTGCTCCCGTAAAGGCCTGAACGGCGATCTCTGAATCCTCAGGCACATAATCATCAAGAGCTTCAAGCACAGCACGTTCATCTTCAGTAAGCAGCGGAGAGTCATTGGTGGGCTGGTAGGCAAAGTAGCTTGCTCGTACCTGATCTTCGAGAGGCTGAGAAGTCTGACCTATCACGCCAACCACACCGAGGGTAGCCACGCTGAGTGCAGTTACCACTGTGCGGGGGGACCAATTGAACGTACCAGCCCAATCGTGAACGTCCTGGATTTTTCCAACTAGCCAGTCAACGCCCAGAGCCATCATGGGAATTGCCATAATGGGCAGAAGGGCAGCTAAACGGAAAGAGTCGTGGTACCAGATGCCCACCACAAAGTAGCGACCTTCTTCCCAGGGCAGGGAACGGGCAGCTACATAGAAGTAGGTCACCACAACCCATGAGAAGAAAATCCACAGGGGGGCACGCCTAATCCGCATCAGTGCATAAAGACCCACTACAAACAACGTAAAGAGTAGCCACTGCGCTCCCTGCCCCATGGAACCCTGGACAAGAGACTCACCAATAGCCTGAGCAGGCGACAGGACAGGCCCCCACATCTCACCGGCTTCTTCCGGCGGACGCACTACTAACCACAGGGCATAAATAGTGGCAAGCAAAGCTGTAATCCCTACAGAGGTAACCCCGGCATTGGCCCACGAGACTCGCCGACTAAAGGCAGCGGCCCACTGAGCGTAAAGCCGGGCGCCAAAAATAGGAATTGCCATAACTAAAGCCGACATCAGGGCATTGGGGTGAGCAAGGGCGAGGGCAAGCCCAGCTGGAATCCCCAGCAACACTGCCTGAACAGTCGCTAATCGTCGGATACTCACCACACGAAAGACTTGCGCAATAAGAGCAATAACCGGCGGAATCAGGGAGATACCCAGCAGGTTAGGGTAGAGCACACCAAAGTCTAGAAGCAGTATAGGGTAGGCGGTGAAGGACGCCGCCAGTGCACCGGTCACCAGCACAGCAGGAGCACTGAGGTTAAGGAGCTGGCGCAACATGAAAACCATGCCTAAAGGCCACACCACAGAGCACACTAAAAGAGCCATAGTGTTGGTAGCTACCGGAATATCAGTACCTGACCCCATGAAAATAAGTGATACCACAGCGTGCCAGGCCCCTGGGTAAAAGGTTGAGTCACCTTCACCTGCGGTCATGGCACCGAGGGTAAGCGGTGAAGCGCTACCGGTGTTCTCGATGTAACGTACCGCGTTGAGATGGAAGTTGTTATCCCAGGTCTGAGAAATCCATTCGGGGCTCCCCAGGGCGTTGGTTACATTTCGCATCAAGAAGGCAGCACCTACCAGAGCGCTTAGCCAGTAGAGTCCCTGTTCCTTGGAGTACCAGGGGGTGCTCTGAACCAGACTGGCAGTAGTAGGGTTGTGGGCCTTAAAATTTTGCCCCCCTCGATAGGGCGACGGCGCGTCCCAGATCCCAAGCTTGTGGGCAGCGAACCCTAAACCGCCTAGTACTACGGCGATTACCAGGGCAGCCACAAACGGCACAACAGGGCCCCATGTCACACCAATAGCGGGAGCAACTGTCGCACCCACCATAATTACACCGACAGAGAGAACGGGTGCTAGAGCGAATGCGTCAAATCCGCGCACCCGCAAGGCGACAGCCATCAAAAGCCCCGGAATAAACAAGTACAGCAATCCCACTGTGAAAGGCATTGCAATTTCGAACCAGCTCATCGTTCTCCTTGTTTGTGGCCGCTGGGGTAAAGCGTTCTTCCCAAGTCTAGTAGTAAAGCCAGGCAAGGGGGTGCTGAAACTTTTCAACAAAGGTCACACGCGCTAGATACAGTGATTCTGCACGCCAGGCTAAATCCCCGGTGCACGTTACCTAATGCCGGAGCCACCCCCACCCACTACACTAGTTATGAATGTCGCAGGTCACACAACCTGCCGTGTTTGCTACCAAGGAGTCAATGATGACCTATACCGTGGGTAACTATATTCTCGACCGTCTGGCTGAGCTGGGCGTAGACAAGGTTTTCGGTGTGCCCGGGGACTTTAATCTCTTTTTCCTCGACGATGTACTGGCGCACGAAAAGCTGGACTGGGTGGGTAACGCCAACGAACTCAACGCCGGGTATGCGGCGGACGGCTACGCCCGCGTTAAGGGCCTGGGTGCCCTGGTGACTACCTACGGCGTGGGTGAGCTGTCAGCTATCAACGCAACCGCCGGCTCTTACGCTGAGAATGTGCCCGTGATTCACATTGTGGGTGCACCCAGCCTGTCGGCCCAGAATTCTCACCTGCGTATGCACCACACTCTGGGCGATGGGGATTTCAAGCATTTTATGCGTATGGCGTCCGAGGTATCTGCCGCCGTTGCGGCTCTGCACCCGGCGACCGCTGCGACCGATATTGACCGCGTCATCCGCACCGCCGTCATCCACCGTAAGCCCGGCTACCTGATGCTGCCGGTTGATGTTTCAACTATGCCCGCTACCCCACCAGCCCAGCCGCTCGATGTGGATAGCCACGTTTCCTCGCCCGACATTGAGGCCCTTTTCAAGGACGCCGTCGCCGACTTCATGCGCGGCAAGAGCGTGACGGTGCTGGCAGATATCATGGCTGAGCGTCTGGGGGCGGTGCAGGACGTCCGCGCCCTGGTAACCGAAACCAAGTTCCCCTTCGCGTCCCTCATGTGGGGCAAGGCCGTACTGAACGAAACCAAGCCTAACTTTGCGGGCATCTACGTGGGTGGACTGTCGGCTGAACACACCCGTGCGGTAGTAGAAGATGCCGAGGTTTTGGTCTGTGCTGGTGTGGAATTTACAGATACCACAACCGGCATATACTCACATCAGATAGACTTTGGGCGGGTCATTAACATCGGGGCAGAGAGCACCAGCATCGCCGGCCGCCACTATGCCCCGCTCACCATGGCCAGCGCCCTGAACATCGTTAAAGAGGTGTCCCTAGAGCTCGGCCTGAAGGGCACCCCCTTTGAGGCACCCACCACCGATGAACCCCTACCTGAGATCACCGACGAAGCCCTGACCCAGGACGCCCTGTGGCGGGTCCTCTCATCAAACCTGGATGAGAAGAACACCGTTGTAGTCGATATGGGTACCTCTTTCTTCGGCATGGCAACCCGTAAGTTCCCGCGCGATTCTCGCTTTATCGGCATGCCCCTGTGGGGTTCTATCGGCTACTCCATTCCGGCCCTGCTGGGTGCGGCCATGGCCGATACTGATTCCCGCGGCGTGCTGATGGTGGGTGACGGCTCCGCCCAGCTGACGATTCAGGAGATTGGCACCATTATCCGCGAGGGCGTGAATCCGGTGGTCTTCTTGATCAACAACGACGGCTACACCATCGAGCGGTCGATTCACGGCGTCGAGGCCCAGTACAACGACATCACCGCCTACGACTGGTCGAAGATTCCGGCGGCCTTCGGCGGCACAGACTCTAACACCGTCACGCTACGCGCTGCTACGGTTCGCGAGTTCGACGAGGCCTGCCGGGTGGCTAAGGAGAACCGTGACAAGCTGGTTTTCATTGAGGTAGTCACCGCACCCATGGATATGCCCGAGCTGCTTGAGAAGTTCGGCGCCCAGGCAGCCCAGCTCAACAAGAAGAAGTAGTTTAAGAGCCCGCAAGGACGCGCCCGCCCCGCCTTCACGCACGAAGGCGGGGCGGGCGCGTCCGGCTATAGCCCACAGGCAACTAAAGTAGGCTAGCGACCCCAAACACGGCCACGGCACCGGCAAAACCTACGACACCAATGAGGGTTTCCATTACCGTCCAGGTTTTGAGGGTGGTCTTCTCGTCCATATTGAAGAAGCGGCTGACCAGCCAGAAACCTGAGTCGTTGAAGTGTGAGAGCACCACAGAGCCTGCGGCGACCGAAACGACAAGGGCAGCCAGCTGGATGGAGCTGAAATCTGCAGCCAGAACACCGGGGGTGATGAGACCTGCGGCGGTTGTCAGGGCTACGGTCGCTGACCCCTGGGCAACGCGCAGAATTGCGGCAATGAGGAAGCCCGCAACAATGAGGGGAACACCCAGGTCACCCAGCACATCGGCAAGAGCATCGCCGATTCCTGAGGATCGTAGCACACCACCGAACATACCACCGGCGCCGGTAATCAGGATGACGGAGCAGACCGCGGGAAGTGCGCCGTCCATAGTCTGCTGGATACCCAGCGCGTGATCCTTACGTTTGAAGCCGAGCAGGTACATGGCAACGAGGGAGGTAATGAGCAGGGCAACAGGGGTCTCACCAAGCAGGCGCAGGGTTTGGAACCAGGTTTCATCTGCTGCACTTTCAGGCAGCATGCCTCCCTTTGCCAGAGTGTTGAGGCCGGTGTTGAGGAAGATGAGGAACATGGGGAGCAGCAGCACGAAGAGAACGGTGCCGAAGGAGGGCGGGTTGAGGGGCTCGTCCTGGGTTTCTTCGTGGCCCATAAGGGCGGGGACGGGAAGGTCGATGCGCTTACCGATGAACTTTGAAAAGAGGTAAACGGCAAGGTACCAGGTGGGTACCGCGATGATGAGGGAGACGAGCAGTAGAGTACCGACGTTGGCTTCGAAGAAAGAGGCTGCGGAGACCGGCCCGGGGTGGGGCGGCACGAAGACGTGCATGACGGAGAATGCGCCTACGGCGGGGATTCCGTAGAGCAGAAGGGAGCCGCCAACCCAACGAGCGACAGAGAAGACGATGGGGAGCATAACGACAAGGCCGGCGTCAAAGAAGATGGGGAAGCCAAAGAGCATAGATGCCACGCCGAGGGCGATGGGGGCGCGGTCTTCACCGAAGACCGAGATGAGTTTGTGGGCAAGTACCTGGGCACCGCCGGAGTATTGGATGAGGGCCCCCAGCATGGCTCCAAGGCCAACGAGCAGGGCTACAGACGCCAGGGTTGATCCGAATCCGCTGAGCATGACGGGCACGACGCTGGCAACGGGGATTCCGGTGGCGACGGCGGTGAGCAGGCTGACGATAATGAGGGCAGGGAAAGCGTGGAGTTTGAATTTGATGATGAGGAGCAGCAGGAGCAGGATTGCGCCGGCGGCGATAGCGAGCAGGGGCCCAGCAGTGAGGGTTTGGACCCAGTCTTCGGGGAGAGGCATAGTGGTGTGCTTTCGTGAGGGGCTTATAGGGTAGGACGCAGGGCGGCCAGTGCCGCGGTTGCAACCTGTTCCGGGGTGCCAGAGATGTCAACGAGCACCCCGGCTTCGTCAGCTTCGAGGGGTTCGAGGGTGGCGAATTGGGAGTCGAGTAGGGAGGTGGGCATGAAGTGGCCTTCGCGGTGCTTCATGCGTTCTGCAATAGTTTCTCGAGGGCCGGTCAGGTGTACGAAGAGGACGCCGGGGGCGGCTTCGCGCAGCACGTCACGGTAGGTGCGTTTGAGGGCGGAGCAGGTGACGATTGTGTGCTCGCCGCGGGCGTCCGCGTCCTTAATCCAGGTGGCGATACGGGCAAGCCAGGGGGCGCGATCTTCGTCGGTGAGGGGAATCCCGGCGCTCATTTTCTGGATGTTTTCAGCAGGGTGCAGGTCGTCGCCTTCGACGAATGGCCACCCTAGCTGGTCGCGCAGGGCGTGGGCGATGCTGGTTTTGCCGGTACCGCTCACACCCATCACGACAATGTGATGTGTGTTTTCCGTTGTCATGTCTATTATTGTGCACCCATTTAGTCTGTATATCGAATGCACAAAGCACTCAAGACATACGACTTCTACCCTTTGTTACAGCAGGTTGGCGTAACAGTGTCACAGTTCTACTCATAGGGGCAATATGTGAGAAAGGCTAGGGTTTGGTGCATCTGAAGTCCTAGGCTGAAGACCAAGCGCTCCCAGCGCTGTAGTCCCCAAGCAGCCGCACAAAGGAAAACCGACCATGACCACCCAGGTAAATATCAGCGAGAAGACCGCCACCGAACTTTTCTGCGAGGCTTTCGGCGCCCAGGCAGCCGGCGTTGCCATCATCACCGCTGAGGGCTCCGACGGGCTGCCGGGTGGCCTGACCATCTCGTCCCTGTCGTCGGTTTCTGCTGAGCCCCCTATTGTGTCTTTTTCTTTCAAGGACCGCACCGGTTCGGCTGCCCGCATCATCGACGCTGACTCTTTCCTGATTCACCTGATTGGTGCCGATAACATCGAGATCGCCAAGCTTTTCTCGGTCAGCAAGGCCGATAAGTTTGGCGATACCTCCACCTGGGACCGTCTGCCCACCGGCGAGCCCCTGCTTCACGGGGTAAGCCGGGTGCTGCGCGTCCGCCCCCTGGCTACCCTCAATGCGGGCCCTGCCGTGGTCTTTACCGCTGAGGTCACCGACTTCATCCGCCACGACGCCAACGCAGCCCCCACCGTTTACCACGCTCGCCGTTTCCACGGCTTGGGCGACCATTCAGCCCTGTAATCTAGCGCCCCCGGCAGGCCCGGGGTTTTAGACTGGTGCTATGACACTCCCTGCATCTCTTCCCTGGATTGAAAAGCTTATTGCCGCGCAGTCCATCAGCCAGACCAGCAACCGCCCCGTGCTCGACCTGCTGGCGGCTGAGTTTGAGGCTCACGGCCTGACCCCGCACTACACCTATAGCGAGGACGGCGAGCGCGCCAACCTGTTTGTAACCGTGCCCGCCGCTGATGGTGGTACGGACGGCGGTGTGGTGCTGTCGGGGCATACGGACGTGGTGCCGGTTGAGGGCCAGGCCTGGACGGTCACCGACCCTTTCACGCCCCTGGTGAAGGACGGCAAGCTTTACGGGCGCGGGGCATCGGATATGAAGTCTTTTATTGGGTCGGCTATGTGGCTGCTGCCCCAGTTGCGTGAAGCGGAGCTGGTGAAGCCCGTTCATTTCGCTTTTTCCTACGATGAGGAAATTGGCTGTGTGGGTGCGCCTGCCATGGTCAGGGATTTTAAGGCCCGCGGTATTAACCCTGATTTTGCGGTGATTGGTGAGCCGTCCATGATGCAGGTAATTTCTGCCCATAAGGGTGCCCACCGCGGGCGGGTGACTTTCAAGGGTATTGCCAAGCATGCCTCCCTGGGCCCGCACGGGGTTAACGCCCTGGCGCAGGCGGCGGAGTTTATTACTTTCTTTGAGCAGCTGGCCGGTACCTGGCGGGCTGAGGGTCCCTTTGACGAGGGGTTTGTGGTGCCCTATTCCACCGGCGGGGTGAACTTTGCCCGCGGTGGTATTCAGTACAACATTGTGGGTGAGCACGTGGTGCTGGAGTATGACTTCCGCACGGTTCCCCAGATGACCACCGACGAGGTCGTTACCCAGATTGAGGCCAAGATTGCCGATAATCTTCTTCCTGCTCTGAAGGCGCGGGCGGCGGACGCCGAGGCCCTGGCTGGCGCTGCGCCCGGCGAGTTTGTGGACGCCGTAGGTATTACCCATGAGTTGCTGGCTGCTGTCCCTGCCCTGGGAACCGCTGACGGTGCTGAGATTATTGCCCTGGCCAACGAGTGGGCGGGGCGCCCCGGTTCTATGGAAGCCCAGAAGGTTACCTACGGTACTGAGGCTGGCCAGTTCGCCCTCTACGGCGGGGTGCAGGCGGTGGTGTGCGGCCCCGGCGATATCGCCCAGGCTCATACCCCCAATGAGTGGATTGAACTGGCCCAGATTGAGGCCTGCGACCGCTTCATGCTCAAGGTACTGGAGTGGGCTAGCCAGGAACAGGAGAATACGATGACACCCCAGGACGCAGGTGCGCGACCCCGTCGGCGTATTCGGGTTTTTCCGGAATGGGGAATTGATTTCCCCCTGTGGGGTGCTCCCAGTGAGCTAGAGCAAGCCGGAGAGTACCCCTACCCTTATGACCCGGACGATTTACCCCAGGTTCCGTCTGACCTGGTGGAAGAGCTTGCGGCTTGGTCACAGGCGTGGGTGACTCGGGCAGCTGAAGAGATGGGCGAGATCTCTCCCCGTCCCCTCACCCAGCAGGAGCGCCACCAGGAAGAACTGGAGTGGAAGAACCAAGGTAAGGCCCTGGTAGAGAACCTGCGGGCAGTTTTAGGGGATGACTTCGAGATTATCTATAAGGGCTAGCCAGGAATAGGGCCGGGTATCTAGACTGGGCCCTATGAGTGCCTCATATCACTTTATTCCCTACCCGTCGGTACCGGGCCTACACCCGGCCCTGGCCGGTATTCTGACGGTTCCCGTCAGCCTTGAGCGGGCGGGTGAACCCTCCCTCCTGGTCTATCTCCAGGGAGAGGTGGAACAGCACCTGCCCCAGCCGCCCGGCCGGGGGAAGATTACCGTCACCTACCGACCCGACACCGCGGCGGGGGTGCAGGTCAGTGCCGTCTATCGCGCTGGGCACGGAGAGTGTGCGGACGCCGGCACCTGGCAGATTACCGCCTCGTCGGCTCCCCTACTCGGTGGGGAGGGGCTCCCCGTCCTGACCGAAACCAACCCGGGCGTCTTTCAACCTGCCGTTACGGGTGATGAACTGACCGAGGAGCTAGAGCTCCTTACTGGTTTTTGCCGGGGCGTCCGCGACCTCATTGACCGAGAACTGGGCAACCAGCCCTACCCGGCGACCTGGCCCCGGCTCATACCCGGGGTAGTGACCCGCTGTAGCAACCTACCCTATCTCACCTCTGCCACCCAGGCGGTATCCGAGGTCGATCTAACCCTAGCCCTGCCCGCCTCTCCGCTGCGCTGGTGGGGGTTCGTACCCGTCCGCCCCTCCTGTGACAAGGTGCGGGGCCTGGCAGCAACCGCCAGCGGGGCGCGGCCTGAGAGCCTGTGGCCCAAAGGGCTCTACAGGGACTATTCCCAGGCGCAACAGGGCTACCGACCCGCCACCCTGCGCCGTGTGGCCAGCACCGATACCGATTGCTGGGTACTGAAGCTGAGTTGGCTCAACAGCATGACCCTGTATGTTCAGCGCAGCGGCAACTGGGATATTGTCTACGGCTCCCCACTGGTAGGGGCCCAGGAAAACCTCCCCTTTACCGGGGGCAAGTACGAGGTGGCGGACGTCCGCGCCGACTCTTCCCTAGAACCCCTGGTACGGGCGATTCACTGGGATCTCTACGAGGAGCCCGGCCTGCCCCCGGTAACGCAGTGGCGTATCGGGCCGCATTCAGAGACCGTGCACCTGGCCCTTGCCAATGACTGGGGAGAGTTCTTCCCTCTCTGGTACGCCGACGGGAAAGGTCTGGCCGAGGATCTTGAGCTGGCCCCGCCTACCCGGCAGTTGCTGGGCAACTGGGCCAGCCTTTGGGAAGACCTGGACATGGACCCGGAAGACCCCACCAACCCCACAACCCGGGCCTGGCGGCAGCTGGGGGAGAGACTGCGCGAGACTCTCACCAGCGAACTGGGTGCGGGCTACACCGTCAAACTCCATCTGGTGAGCCGCAGCCAGCCCTGGAGCGAGCTGCAAGACCGCGCCTAGATGTCGGTGCAGACTTTTTGGGCTGTGTGCAGAGAAAACCCTGCACACAGCCCAAGAAGTCTACACAGCACCGAGTGGGTTACTCCCAGAAAGCCCTCTTCTGCACGACCGGGATTTTGCCGGTGGGCACGTAGGTGGCGGCGGCGGACGCAGCGGTAGCCTCGGTGTCCTCACTCTGGGGTAGCACCTCAGCCGACTTAGACCGGTACATGTGCTTATTAGCCCACAAGCCAAACCCGAGCACAGCCAGAGCCAGCACGACGCCAACCGTCTGGAAGATAGAGAACTGGCCATCGTAGTAGAGCTTGAAGAAGGACCCACCCATCATGCCACCGGCGATGGGGGCGCACACCGGCACCCAGGCGTAGTACCAGCGGGAGCTACCCTTGCCGTGGATAGGCAGCAGGGCGTGCATGAGGCGGGGGCCGAAGTCGCGGGCCGGGTTGAGGGCAAAGCCGGTCTGGCCACCCAGACCAATCACCAGCACAGTGACCAGGAAGCCAAAGGCCAGGGGCTTGAGCACGTGGTTCAGGTTGAGTGCCAGGGCTGAACCCTCGAGAACGGGGGTGAAGTTAACCCCCACGTAGAGGGCTGAGAAGACCAGCAGGAAGGTACCGATAATCTCAGACAGGGTGTTGGTGAAGTAGTTGTGAATGGCCGGCACAGTCGCAAAAACACCGAGCTTGATCTTGCGGTCGGCGGTTGCCTTCCAGTGGGGCAGATAGTTGAGGAAGACGAAGCCCGCACCCACCATGGCACCGGCGACCTGGGCGATGATGTAGCCGGGCACCATGGCCCAGTCGAACTCCCCGTAGGCGGCTAGGCCGATGGACACAGCGGGGTTGAGGTGCCCACCTGAGTAGGCGTGGGAGGCGTAGACGCCGAAGGCAACGGCAAAGCCCCAGCCGAAAGCGATGGTGAAGAAGTTGTCGCCGTGGCCTTTGGAGCGGCGCAGTTCGACGGTGGCGATGACGCCGCAGCCGATGGTCACCATAATCATGGTGCCCAGGAATTCGGCCAGGTAGGGGCTGATAGTGTTCACGTGTTTCTCCGCAAGTGTCGGGGGCTAGTACGCCCAGGCAGGTGCCGGATCCTTCAGCCCATAGTTTGCTTCACTTGGCTTTAAGTGTGAATGATTGGGTTTTGCCCGGCAAGGCTTAGGGGTAAAAGTGCCCTAACACTTAAGCGGTTTACCGCCCTCTTTTCCAAGCGCTGTGACCAAGCACCCACCGGCCCCGCCCACCAGCTAAGACGGCGATATACGGGGCGGGCGTCCGCGCGGGGCAAAGAGGCGGACGCACCCGCCCCACTAGCGCCCGAAAAGGCGGCGCAGCTGCCCCGGCAGGGTATGGCGGTGCTGCCAGGCGGCAAGGGCGCCCCAGCCTAAAACGGCACCCAGGGTGTTGTTGAAGATGTCTTCGGCGTCAAAGGTTCGGATAGCGCAGTCGTAGTAACCCCAAAGGCCGGTGAGCTGGGTGAGTTCGATCGCGAGCGAAGTTCCAAAGGCAGCAAAGAGCACGGTGCGAAAGCTAGCCCCCCAGCGCCAGCGGGCCAGCAGGCCAAAGGGCACGAAGAGCAGCACGTTCAGCAGCATCTGTAGCACGTAGATCGAAAAAAGGGCGTCGAGCAGGCCGTCGTTGGCGGCAATGGCGAAGTCAATGCTCCATCCCAGGAAGAAGCGGGGGTAGGTGCTGCCCCAGCCGTCAGGGCAGACAAAGGCGTCGCGATCGGGCAGGGGCAGGAAGGTGTAAGCGATGACCCCGGTAGCGTAGAGCACCAGGACGCCCGTGGCAGCTATGCGGCGCAGGAGCCTGCGGGCGGGCAGGTAGCGGCCAAACCACCAGAGGGCGGGCACGATAAACACCATGAGCAGGGCCCAGAGGGAAAGCGCCTGCTGGAGCACAGGAATCGAGAAGTAGAAGTAGTACCGCATAGCCTTATATATCAACAAGAATCTGAGTGATTGAGTGTACCGGGTTTAGCTGGGTCATAGCAGAGAAGATAACGAGAGACTAGATAAGGGCGGTCAGGGCCAGCCCGGCCGCGGCGGCAGCGGTTGCGGCAAGTAGTTGGCCGAGGGCAAGGACGCCGGTGGCCAGCTTACCGGGGGCTCGTAGGGTTTCGAGCAGGGCGGTGGAGAAGGTGGTGTAGCCGCCCAAAAAGCCCACGCCCAGAATGAGGGTGAGATTTTCTGTAATTACAAAAGTTTCCGCGCCGGGAATAGGCTCAATATGGGCAGCAAGAAGGCCGGTGAGACAACCCAGAAGAAAGGACCCAGTGACATTAATAAAGAATGTCCCAAACGGCATAGACACTTGCCAGAGCCTTGACACGAGGGCCTTAACCCAGGCATCAACCCACAGGCGCAGGGCAGCGCCTGCGCCACCGGCGATAAAGACCAAAAGATAGACCATACCCTACTCCCCCGCTCCACGAGCTGACGTGTCGGCGTGGGGCGGGCGTCCGTGCCTCCCCCATCTGCCCCCGAGCTGCCAACCAACCCAGGCCAGCAGGTAGCCGCCAACCAGCGAGAGCAGGGCGTATGCGGCAGCCACCCCCCAGTACCCGTCCAGGGCCAGCTGAGCCAAGGCGAGGGCAAAGGTGGAATAGGTGGTGAACCCACCCAGAAAGCCGGTGCCTAGCGTAAGACGGAGCTCCTCAGCACGAGCCGATACAACCCCTCCCGGGGCAGCGGCAAGCAGGGCACCCGTCAACAGAGCCAACAGGAAGGCCCCCACCCAGTTCACCACCAGCACGGTCACGGGTAGGGTGCCAGAGACGGGAAAGGCAGCCAGGAGCAAGGCCCGCACCAGGGCACCTACTCCACCACCCAGAAAGACGAGCCAGGTAGCGCGGAATGTAGGGATCATTCCCCCAGCCTACGCCGCCAGCAGGGGTAGACGCACCGTAAACTCGGTACGCCCCGGGCGGGAGAGCAGCTCGACGCCGTCGAAGCCGGGCATCATGATATCGAACGAGGACGTCGGGGCGCCGGTCGCGGGCGATAGCCAGGGCTGCGGGGCCCTCGCCCGCTGATTTAACCTCCCAGCCAATCATTTTGGGTGCCACGCTGACCAGCTCTTCGAGCATGCGCTCATCGTCTACCACGAGGGCACGGATCGGCGACCCGTCGGGGTGTTCAAGGGCCGGAAGGTTCTTGGCGATATCGGTTGCTGTGCTGCTCATACTTCTAAGGGTAGCCAACCGCGGGAGTTTAGGGGTCTCTTGACCCCTATTTGAGGGGATATGGGGGGGCTGTTTTCACAGGCGATTCTTATGCGAGTGTGAGCGGGAGCAAACCGAGGGGTGGGCCTGTCTTGTATGAGCAAGTGAGAGAACATTTAGTGTCAGGAGGATGACACAGAGATGTAATGTTTCACAAAGACCTGCCTTTACGAGCACCGCGGGTTTATTTCCTGGACTTCATCGGGTAGAGTTCTGAACAGGCTGTCAATTGTTTATTTTTGAAGAAACTTTATGACGGGTTGCCTAGAGGCTTTCTAAATTTGAGTTGAATGAACCACCTCGCAACTCGTTAGACGGGCTCGCGTTGATGGTTGTGGTTCCCCTCAGCGCGGGCCTCTCTACAGCAAAGGGTCTTGCTCCCGCATCTGCGGAGCAAGACCCTTTCTTTTTGCCCTCATACAGGGGCGGTGCCCGGCTTAGCGGGCGGACGCGCGGCGGTGCTGCACCAGGTCGATAGCGGCGCCGATAAGGGCGGCAACCAGAGTGGGTACGAACCAGCCCAGGTCGTAGGCGTGGGCGGGAGCCCAGCCGATGAGGGGCTCGATCACGTTTGAACCAAGACCCTGGGAGTTGAGAGTCATGAGCAGGGCCCAAATCACCGAGACCAGCAGGGCAAAGCGGTGGGTGAGGTTCATCCAGGGGGCGCGCAGGGCGGCCTCAATAAGAGTGAGGACGACCAGAGTCAGGGCCGGCGGGTAGAGGGTGGTGATGATGGGGATAGCGAAGCTCATCAGCCCTTCAAGGCCGAAGGACGCCAACGCGAAGGCAATCAGGGTGAAGATGATAGCCCAGGTGCGGTAGGAGACCGAGGGCACCAGCTTGTTGAAGAAGGAGCTGGTTGCGCCGATGAGACCCACCGAGGTGGTCAGGCAGGCCAGCAGCACAATGAGGCCGAATACGACGGCACCGGGGCCGCCCATGGTCTGGGCTGCGGCGTCGGTAAGCAGGGCTGCGCCGTCCTTGTATCCCTGGCCGTCCGCGATATGCTCGCCAATATAGCCCAGCCCCAGGTAGACCGCACCCAGCAACACGCCGGCAATACCGCCGGCCAAGGCGACGCTGCGGAGCATCTCGCTGCGTCCGGTCACCCCTTTTTCACGCAGGGAGGCAATCACGATGATGCCGAAGGCAAGAGCTGCCAGGGAATCCATGGTCATGTAGCCGTTGACGAAGCCGGTGGCAAAAGCGCCGGTGGCGTAGTCTTCAGTCGGTGCAGCCGAGGGAGTGCGCAGGGTAATAAAGCTCATCACGACCAGCACACCCAGCAGGATCACCAGGGCGGGGGTCAGGTACTTGCCCAGGGTGTCGACGATGCCGGTGGGGTTCATGGCCAGCAGGTAGGAGATGCCAAAGAAGACGGCAGAGAAGATGAGGGTGGGCACCATGCCGTCCACCGACAGATAGGGGTCTACGGCCATGGCATAGCTGACGGTGCCGGTGCGCGGCAGGGCGTAGAGGGCGCCGATGGAGAGGTAGACCAGGGGCGGGAAGATGAGGGCGAAGATTTTTCCGCCGCGGGCCGCCAAATCTTGCAGGTCGCGGCCGGTGACGGCGAGCGCGATAACGGCCAAGATGGGCATGAGGACGCCGGTCACCAGGAAGCCTGTGATGGCGGGGGTGAAGTTTTCACCGGCTTCTGCACCGAGCATGGCGGGGAAGATGAGGTTGCCTGCTCCGAAGAACATGGAGAACAGCATGAGGGCTGTGACCACGATGCTGATGAGCGGTGATGATTTGGTGGGTGCTGAGTTCATGGGTTCGGGTAATTCTCTATTTGTACGAAAGGGTTTAGTTTACTCCTGTTTATTGGGTAGGTTGCGAGCGAGTAAGCCCGCAGTTGGCGGTGGGTCGGTAGACTGGTAAGGATATTCGCGCGTTTTATACCTGAGACGAAAGGGGGTCACGTTGCGCATTTCACGTATTTATAACAACAATGTGGCTCTGGCTCAGGCCTATACGGGCGAGCAGATGGTGGTTATTGGCCGGGGCTTGGCTTTTGGTAAGCGCAAGGGCGATATGGTTGACCCCACCCTGATTGAGCAGACTTTTGTGCCGGAGCACGGTACCCCCGATGAGACTCTCGCGGGGGTGCTGGCTAAGATTCCGTCGGAGATTCTGGGTCTGGCAACCGAGCTTGAGTTCTTGGTCAAGGCCGAGGGCATTACGATTTCTCATTCCTTTATCGTGCCGGTGGCTGACCATATCAGCTATGCGGTGGTACGAGCCCGCGAAGGTTTGACTGTGGACTACCCGCTGGCTCTTGAGGTGTCTCAGCTGTACCCGCAGGAGGTGCGGTTTGGGCGCCGTGCCCTGGAGCTGGTCAAGGAGCGCTTGGGTGTTGAGCTGCCCGAGATTGAGGCGATCCCGTTAGCTATGCACCTGGTTAATTCGCAGTTTGCCTCTGAGGATATGGGCGGCACCTACCGCATGACTGAGGTGCTCTCTCAAATTTTTGAGGTGATTGGGGCTGGCTTTGGCGGCCCGGTGGATCGCTCACTCATGAGCGCTGCCCGTTTCGTGACGCATCTACGCTATCTCTTTGTGCGCGCGGGTGCCGCCCAGACTGCGGACGCGGGCACGAGCGTCCCCATGCTCCTTGAAAGCCTGAAGGACGCCCACCCCCGCGCCTTCGCTACGGCGGTGAAGGTGAAGCTGGTGCTTGAGATGCATCTGGAGCAGAACCTGACCGATGATGAGCTGACCTATCTGACGATTCATATCGCCCGCCTGGCCCGGGACCAGTACGGCACCTCCTAGCGGCGTCCGCCCTATTCTTTTTCTCTTCACCCCGAGATAATCCCTAGGGTCATGAGAGAAAGAGTAGGGTCATTGATCTGTTACCCGGACGCCGAGGTGACGCAACCTCGAGAGCAACAGTTCTGGGCGCTGCGCCAGGTCACCCCAGGTGGCGCGAATAACCGTCCACCCCGCCAGTTCTAATTCCCGTTGCCTCAGCGCATCATTGCGTAACTGCTCATCGGTTGCCCGGTAGGCTCCGTAATACTTATGCAGACCATCCACCTCAAGAAGCAGCTTGAGGTGAGGCCAGGCAAAATCAGCACGGTACAGGCGCCCGGATGGGGTAATAATTTCAAACTGCTGAACAGGCTGTTCTACACCTCCCTGATAGAGGCGAAGTCTGGCAAAAGATTCAAGAGGTGATTCGCTCAGCGGGCTCATCAGCGCAGCCACAACACGTAATTTCTGGGAGCCTCGTCCCGTAATCTGTTCAATCTCTTCCCGTGCAGTATCGAGTTCAAGATTCCCGTGTTTTAAAAAGAAATCTGCTATAGCTAGCGACTCTTGCAGGGGCATAGTTTTTCCGCAGTCTACGACGGTCGTTAGCGGATCCGTGACTTTGACTCCACCTAAATCAGTGGCCAGGGAACATTCTTTCACCTTATGGCTATGCAAGATTGTTTGCGGGTGCCCCGACTTATTGATACCCAAGAGGGAGAGGTGCACTTTAGAAGGTAGGGTCATCAGCGGCGCACCCCACAGCAGAGCGGCTGACTGGTGACTTACTACGGCTGTGGGGCGGGCTTTCTGCAGGGCTACCGTCACAGCTTTAGCTCGATCGCTGTCTGTGCAGTGTCGTGCGATATCGCCTTTGAGATAGACCCCGCGGGTCAGACGTATAAGCTCACCTCTACGGTGTTTTGCGCTGATGAGATTATTGCTCATGCCTGAGTCTTTGAGATCGCGGTGAGTGTGCATCGCTGAACAGATGTGTGAGAGGGTGAGTTCCATGCCGCTACTGTGGCAAAAAGGCGCGGGCGCTTCAAGTGACCCTATTTGCGCCTGTGGATAACCCTTATTTTCGCTCGTCAGATGCCTGTGGACAAGAAGACACGAGACGGCCTCTACGTCGTCACAAAGAGCGCCCTATTCCTTTTCTCTTCACCCCGAGATAATCCCTAGGGTCATGAGAGAAAGAATAGGGCGGTGAGGACTGCTTTAGATTTCGGCGGCAGTTTGACCGTCACGGGCGTAGAGGGAAAGGCCGTCTAGAGGCAGAGAGCCTGCACGGTAGCGGACGGCGTCCGCCCCGGATCCTGTTGCGCGGACGGCGGTGGCAGCAAATGCCTTGACCGAGCCAGCTGATTCGATGGCGGGTACATTATCACCACCGGTGGAGATTTCGCCGCCAACCTCAATGGAGTCGAGCTCGCCCCCGTCCTTGATGGATAGGGCAATAGCCTGCAGGGTGACCTGCACACCCCGTACCAGGCTCAGTCCCTCACCACCGACGGTGGTAAGGTCGCGCTTGACTGTCAGCGACGGAAGCGGCTTAGAGACCTGAATACCGATGGAACCGTCGCCGGTAGTGGCAATGGATTCAAAGATAGCCTTCTTGAGGTAGCCGTCGTAGAGGTTGAAACCGCGAGCGCCCTTGCCGGTGGTGAGAATAGGCTGGCGGATGTCGAGGGTGTCAATACCGCCGAAGTTGACGAAGCCAATGCCAGAGGGTCCATGAGAGGTGACGCGGCCTTCAGAGATCCATTCGGTGGCCTTACCCCAGTTATCGAGCACCATATCGTTTTGCCCGTAGGTGGTGGTGGAGCCCAGGTTGATGACCTTGTCTGCGATACCGCCGTAGATGAGGAAGACACCGCCAGAGATGAGGTCAGGGGTACCTGGAGCAATACCACCGTCGGTGTAGATGTCGCCGGTGGTGAGCTTCGAGATGGTGAGGGTGCCACCTGCCGGTGTGCCGTCTTCAGTGCCCTGACCGCCAACGAATACGCCGGAGCCGCGGACGGGGGTGTCTTCGGTTCCAGCAGAGATATTCAGTAGTTCTGCGGTGATGACTACGGAATCATCTTTCTGCAGGTTCCAGGCGGTGAAGCCGCCTTGCAGGGCATCAACTCCGTAGCCGTGGGGGCGCAGGGTGCGCCCGCGCAGGTCAGCGGCGATGACGTGCACACCGTCAGCTTCGAAGCAGCCTGCCCGGTTAGCACCAGCGGCGGTGAGGAAGACCTGCCCCACGGTGCGGACATCTTCGAGGCGCAGGGTGCCGAAGTCTTCCACGTCGTCGGAGTTGAAGATGGCGAGTTCTTGAACCGAGGTTGAGATTTTGAGGTGGGAGACGGTGTTGTTGGCGGTGAGTTGCAGCCCCTTGGCACCGAAAGCCAGCTCGGCGTCGTCGGTGACGCCGCGCAGGGTGACTCCCTCGGGAAGTTTGAGGGAGGGCATGCCGGTGATACGGCCGGAGATATTAAGGACGCTGGTGCCGTCCGAGAGGGCGTCGGTTAGTTGTTGGGCGGTTGAGATGGTTTCCATGACTAAACCCTTCATATAATTCATTGATGTACTTCTTACACCCCTCACCCTACTCTCTTTTACACAAAATACAAGCCAGAATAGTTTACATAGAAAATTTTTAGACCCCCCCCTTCGCACAACACACCGGCCACAGTTACTTTACAAGGAAAGTTTTTAGGGGTAGATTAAAACCATCAAAACAACACACCACCTCGAAAGGTAACCACCATGCAGTTCGGTATTTTCTCCGTCGGCGACGTCACCATGGACCCCACCACCGGCAAGACCCCCAGCGAATACGAGCGCCAAAAGGCCATCGTTGAAATCGCCAAGAAGGCTGACGAGGTTGGCCTGGATGTCTTTGCCGTCGGCCAGCACCACAACCCGCCCTTTATTGCGTCCTCACCGACCACCACCCTGGCCTACATCGCAGCCCAGACCAAGAACATCCTGCTCTCCACCTCCACCACCCTGATTACCACCACCGACCCCGTGCGCATCGCCGAAGACTACGGCACCCTGCAGCATCTGACTGACGGCCGCATGGACCTCATGCTGGGCCGCGGCAACACCGGCCCCGTCTACCCCTGGTTCGGCAAGGACATCCGCCAGGGAGTCAACCTGGCCATCGAAAACTACGCCCTACTGCGCAAGCTCTGGAGCGAACAGGTGGTCAACTGGCAGGGCAACTTCCGCACCCCGCTCAACTCCTTCACCGTCACCCCGCAGCCCCTGGACGGCACCGCCCCCTTCGTCTGGCACGGCTCGATTCGCACCCCCGAAATCGCTGAGCAGGCCGCCTACTACGGGGATGGCTTCTTCCACAACAACATCTTCTGGAACAAGGAGCACACCCAGCAGATGATTAACCTCTACCGCGAGCGCTACGAGCACTACGGCCACGGCACCGCCGAGCAGGCCATCGTGGGCCTGGGCGGGCAGGTCTTCATGAGTAAGAACTCCCAGGACGCTGTTGCTAAGTTCCGCCCCTACTTCGACAACGCCCCGGTCTACGGCGGCGGCCCTTCTCTGGAAGATTTTGCTGACCAGACCCCGCTGACCGTGGGTTCACCCCAGCAGGTCATTGAGAAGACCCTGTCCTTCCGCGACTACGCTGGCGATTACCAGCGCCAGCTCTTCCTGGTGGACCACGCAGGCCTGCCCCTCAAGGAGGTTCTGAACCAGATTGACATGCTGGGTGAGCAGGTTGTGCCCGTGTTGCGCGAGGAGTTCGCTAAGCTGCGCCCTGCCGGTGTGCCCGAGGCCCCCGTCCACCCCCGCTACGCTGCCCACCTGGCTGAGCAGGGCAAGTAAGGAGTAGGACCCATGAGCACTCCTTCTATCGTTGTTGTCACGGCGGGTTTGGGCGAGCCGTCCACCACTGCCCTGCTGGGTGAGAACCTCAGTGAAGCTACCGACCGCGCCCTAGCCGCTGCTGGAGTTGAGGCGAGCTTCACCCAGATTTCGCTCCGCTCTCTAGCTACCGATATCACCAACCACTACCTGACCGGCTTCCCACTGGGGGCACTGGCTACCGCCCTGGATCAGGTGCGGGAGGCTGACGCCCTGATTGTGGTGAGCCCGGTCTTTAAGGCCAGCTATTCGGGGCTCTTCAAGAGCTTCTGGGACCTCGTCGAGGACGGCTCCCTGGCAGGTAAGCCCGTGCTGATTGCCGCCACCGGCGGCACCGCCCGCCACTCCCTCATGCTGGAGACGGCCATGCGTCCGCTCTTTAGCTACCTCAAGGCAACCGTAGCCCCCTCGGGCGTCTTTGCCGCAACAGACGACTTCGGCACCGATGCAAACCTGGCTCTGCGCGTCACCAAGGCAGCTACCGAGTTTGCCCAGCTGGTGCTCTGGACGCTCGGGTCGGCAGCTACCGCAGGGCAGGGTTCGCAGCAGGCGCCCCAGCAGACCCGCGAAAGCGGGGCGGACGAGGCCAAGCAGCAGGCAGTTCAGGACGCCAACGCCGGCTCCTTCTTCGGGATTCTTGAGGAAGAGCGGGGCGGGAAGGCGCCTGCGCCAGCCTACAAGGCACCGGGCTTAGAGGCTTTAACCGTGACCCCTTTCGAGGAATTACTTAAAAGGAATATGCCGGGATCCTAGGCCTCGTCATAAGCACACCGCATAGGCGGGAGGGTATATGCCCTCCCGCCTGTTCTTTAAGATGTCTAAATCATCACCCTCTTTGCCGCGCAATCAAAAGGGAGTCCTAGCTGGTGAAGGCCCACAGACCCGTTAACCCGTCTTAATATTTCCCACAGATATTCCATACAGGTAACTCTGCGCGTTAGGCTGGCACCAGATAGAGATTTTCTGAGAAAGTCTCCTGAACCACACCTGCCCACCCGGTAGAGAGGAGAGGAGGTTCTATGGGAACAGCCCCCACACCGGCTCGCTTCACCCAAGAACAGGAAAATCTATGGAAGATTTACACCAACACTTTAGAGACCCTCAACCTGCACCTTGATAGGTGCCTCAAAGAAGAGGTGAAAATCAAACTGGCAGACTACAGGATTCTGGCAGCAATCATAGATTCACCACAGACAGATTCCACCGATGCACACCCCGTGGTGCGCATGCGCGACCTTGCCCGCGCCACCAATGTCTCGGCATCACGGCTGACCTATCAGGTTGATGTGCTGGAGAAAAACGGCTGGGTCACCAAGGTCTCGGTGCCCAGCGACAAGCGGGGCAAGGGAGTGCTCATCACCCAGCAGGGGCGGCAGGTCTTCAGAGAAGCCACCCCGATCTATACCCGCGAGGTGCAGCGCACGGTTTTTGAGGGGCTAGACCCCGATATCGCCCGGGCCCTGGCCCACTTTTCCCGCAGTGTTCTCGGTAAGGTTGCCCACCCCGAGCGCAGGCGGGTAAGAGCCTAGAAGATACATAGAGGGGCGGACGCTTGTAAGCGTCCGCCCCTTGTCTTTGCTCTGCCGCTAGGCAGAGAAAAAAATTTTAGATTTTACTGCTGATCAGCAGAATCAGCCTTCTGTGCCTTCGGAATAACCCCAACCCGCTGTGCCTTATACAGCTGTTCACGGTTAGCCAGTACCACCAGGGCCAGGGCGTTGAGGGCCAGGCCGATAATAAAGATAATCCAGCCAATCACCATCAGAGCGGTACCGCTGAGAATCGCACCAACAATCAGGGCAGCAACGGAAACCAGGTAGGCGGGAGAGAGAAGAAAGCGGGTATCCATGGGGTCCTCTCGGTGGTTAGCGGACGTGCGGGCGCGGGGCGCGAGAGCGGAAGATGCGCTCGTCGCTGGCGGCAGCACTGGGAGCTGCGGCTGATACCAGGGGCTGGGACTCGGTAATTGCCTCGGGCTCAGAGAAGTGGAGGTCAGCCGGGGCGTCCTCTTCTTCCTCATACTCTACCTGGGCGTCGCTACCGGCGCCGGTAATCATCGCGGGCAGGGGGCCGCCCTTGAGGCGCTGTACCATCACCAGGGTGGCAAAGACGTTCAGACCTACACCAGCCAGTAGTACAACCCAGCCCAGCACTGATACCCAGGTGGAACTCGCACCCACCATCAAAGCTGCTACAAAGAGGGCTGCGAGGGAGGTGAGATATGCCGGGGAAAGGTCTTTGGTGTCCATTGGTCCTGATTCTGTGAAAAAATTTAATATTCTAATTGAAGAATATATTGAGTATGTGCCCACCGGCCCCTAAAGACCCTCATCAACCTTGGATCCATATAGACCTATATCAGAATAAGCACTTACCCATAGTAGGTGATGATTCTGCAAATTTCTTGAGTGCCACCTAGCCGGTGCCTTGAATCACTCCCGCTCGCGGGCGTCCGCACCCCCAACTACAGGCAGCTGACGGGTCGCCACCCGCAGGGCTTCATCGTCCAGCTCCTTTTGGGCCGAGATAATGCGCATCTCAGTGGTCTTAAAGAGCTGCTCTGCCTTCTCGCGATCCAACTTGTGCTCGCCGTTGATGAGGGACTTAGGCAGTGACATGGTGAGTGCCCCGGAGCCCTGGTCCATGGCGTCCTGGGCCTGCACCTGCACGTCAATCTGGTAGAGCACGTTACTCACTACTTCATAGTCGTACTTGTTGCGCACATTGAGCACCGCAGCCTGGGCGGCCAGCACCGATTTCTGCCGCACCAGGTTCATGAACTCGCGCTGACGCTGGCGTTCAGCCCAACGCTCCTGGAAGTCACCGGTCTTCTGGCCCTCCTCGATGCGGTCCATCATGCTGGTGACCACGTGCTTGAGCTGCTCGAAGGACTGAAAATCCCCGCTCTCAGCAACGGTTTGATACATAGACTTCCACATGGCCCGCTGGGCAATCTGCAAGAGTTCCTGTTCCTCGTGGTCGTCCTTTTCAGCCGTGGCGCTCACGCCCAACACCCGCACCAGCCAGGGCAGGGTCAGGCCGGGGAAGACCATGGTGAAGAAGAGGACGGTCAGCACGATAAAGACAGCCTCGGTGCGCAGGCCGTCAGCCATCTCGGGCAGACTCAGTGCCAGAGCGAGAGTGACCAGGCCGCGCATACCGGCCCAGGTCATCACCAGCACCTCAGCAAAGGAGCGCGGGGTGGTGCGGCGGGAGCCCCGCCAGCGGCCCCACAGCCACATACCGGTCAGCCAGGCTAGGCGCGTACCAATGGCAACGGCCGAGATCAGCACGCCGTGCCAAATCATGGTCAGCACGTTGCTGTCTGCGCTGTAGAGCAGCTCACCCGCCTGCAGGCCGATAAGGCCGAAAGCCAGGCCAGTCGCGAGCATTTCAAGCACATTCCAGAAGGCGGTGTTAGCCAGGCGCTCTTCGGCGGTGAGGTCGGCGCTGTAGCTGGCCATCTGAATTGCCGCAATCACCACGGCAACCACACCCGAGGCGTGCAGCTCTTCGGCGATGATGTAAACACCGAAGGGAATAACCAGGGTTAGCGCGCTGCGGGCCACGGTATCGGAAAGGTTGCGGCGCAGCAGGCTACCTCCCCAGCCCAGGGCTAGACCCAGGGCCACAGCAACGAGAGCGCTATAGGCGAAACTGCCAAGGGCAGACAGGGGCTGGGGATCAGTGCCAGCGGTCAGGGCAGCGAGGGCGATTTGAAAGAGCACCAGAGATACGGCGTCGTTGAAGATACCCTCGGTCTGCAGATTGGAGATAACGCGGCGGGGAATACCCACCGGCTCAGCCACAGCTTCTACCGCCACGGGGTCGGGCGGGGCGACGGCCGCACCGATAGCCAGCGCCAGGGCGATGCTGATGCCGGGCACAATCATCCAGGTAGCCCATCCCACCACCAGGGCAGAGACAGCGGTCAGGGCGATGGAATAAATCAGGACGCTGCGCCAGCTTCTGCGCAGCATGCCCCACGAGACGCGCTGGCCAATAGCCCACAGCAGGGGCGGCAGGAAGATGGGCAGAATAATCTCGGGCTCAATGTGTAGGCTGGGCATCTGCGGAATCACAATGACCACGGCGGTCACCAGCGTCAGCAGCACGGGCCAGGGCAGGTTTAGCCTGTCTCCCACACTCACCAGCACCACCGTCGCCAGCAACAGCACCACAATCACAATGAGGACTTCCACGCCCACCCCTTCACAACCAGCCTGATGTACCAGCTTTTAACTCTAGTACCTCAACCTAGGGTGAACCTGTGCCGCAGGTGCAGTTTTTGAGACACCGGTTGGGGCTAGAAGTTGGGGGTGGCGTCCGTCCCGACCCCGCGGCGGCGGATTTCGGGTACCAGAACCTCGGGAGCCCGCTGCCCACCAGCGGGGCGGACGCCGGCGTCCGCCTCCCCCGCGGATGGGTGGGTCCCGCAGGCCCCGGAGCTGCACCCACCGCAGCCACCGGATGCCCCGCAGGGCGCGGGCGCAACAGCAGTTTCCTGGGCGAGGTCTACGCCGTGGGCGCGCAGGTAGTCCTCGTGTTCGGCGACCAGGTCGCGGTCTTCGGCGCCGAGCACCACGAACCCGCCGTCCCGAATCATTTTCAGGTCGTCGAGGGCTGACTGGCCGGTTGAGGTGAGATAGTCACCCAGGAAGAGGGAGTTGACCACGTGCAGGGCTAGGGGTTGCAGGGTGCGCAGGTGCATTTCGCGTCCGCCTGCCATGCGGAGTTCCTTGTCGGGGGCGACCAGGCGGACGGTGGCGAGAATACGCAGGCAGCGCATGGGGGTGAGCTCCCAGGTGCCAGCCAGCGGGGTGCCTTCAAAGGGCATGAGGAAGTTGACGGGGATGGAGTCGCCGCCCAAGTCACGCAGGGCAAAAATCGCATCGACCAGCTGCTCGTCGGTTTCCTTCATACCCACAATCAAGCCGGAGCAGGCCGAGAGCCCGGCGCTCTGGGCCTTATCGACGGTGGCGAGGCGGTCAGCGTAGGTGTGGGTGGTGCAGATATCGGCGTAGTGGTCTTCGCTGGTGTTGAGGTTGTGGTTGTAGGCGTCCACTCCGGCCTGCTTGAGGCGGTCGGCCTGGCCATCCTTGAGAATGCCCAGGCAGGCGCAGACTTCCACCTGGGGGTGTTCTTCTTTGAGGTCTTCGACCATGGTGGCAACGCGCTCGACGTCGCGATCGGTGGGTCCCTTGCCTGAGGCGACCATGCAGACGCGGGAGGCTCCACCCGCGATGCCGTAGCCGGCCTGTTTGACGGCTTCGTCGGTTTTGATCCAGGAGTATTTGAGCACTTCAGCTTCGGAGCCAAGGCGCTGGGAGCAGTAGGTGCAGTCTTCGGGGCAGAGGCCGGACTTGAGGTTGACCAGGTAGTTCACCTTGACGGTGTTCCCGAAGTAGTGGCGGCGCAGGCGGGAGGCGGCATCGACGAGGGCGAATGTTTCGGCGTCACTGGCGGTCAGGGCGGCAAGCGCTTCGTCGCGACTTGCGGGCTGACCGGCCAGGGCACGATCGGCAATGGCAGAGAAGTCAATCATGGAACCAGTCAACACCGATTTTGAACAGTGTTCAAATTGTCTAGTTTTATGACATCAACTAGGTACCATCTAAATCAGAAAAACCCACCTAGTTCGTGGGTTTTTCTGATTTAGATGGTACCTTTCGGCAAAACCGGCTAAGCGCCGCAGCCCCCAGAGCCACAGGCACAGTTGCCACCGCAGCCGCCACCGGACGCCGCGCCCTCCAGCGCAACCTGGGCGTAGGCGTCCGCGTCCTCTACCCCGGCAGCACGCAGGTGCTCTACATACTCAGCTACCAGGTCGCGGTCGCCCACATCTGCGATGGTCAGGCCAGCACCCACGATGAGTTTAAGATCTTCAAACACCAGGCGGGGCTGGGCGGGGTCTACGGTCAGCACCAGTGAATCCAGGGCACCCACGGCCAGAGGTTGCAGGGAGCGCAGGGTCATTTCGCGGCTCTCCCCCAGGTGCAGACTCTTGGCCGGTGCGGCCAGACGGGCAGCAGCCAGCACGCGCAAAGCCTCCATGGGGGCGAGCGCCGGGCTGCCCACATAGTCCACGTCAATGCGCTCAATAGCAGGGTCAGCCGCCAGGTCTGCCAGGTTGGCAGCCAGGGCGTCGGCATCGAGCGGGGCGGTCACTTCCAGGCGGACGGACGCCACCTGCGGCGCGGGTGCGCCCAGCAGGTTGGTGGCGGTGATGGTTGAACCGTGGTGGGCGACGCGGAGTTCTGTGGCCAGATCCATGAGGGCGAAGGTGGCGGCAGGGCTAGCGGTGAGCACGTCGTGAAGGTCAGCCGGTGAGGCTGTTTCTCCGGCTCGCAGGCGGGCAGCAAGATCTGAAAAATTGAGGGTCATGGGTTCAAATCTACTCCTCTTCTTCCCCACCTCGCCTGCTCTCAGCTGTTGCCGGGAGCGAAAGTAGGTCACAATGAGGGGGTGGCTTTATCCCGTGAGAAGATTCTTGACACCGCTTTTGATGTGCTGCGCCAGTTTGGCTTGGCCGACCTTTCTATGCGTCGGCTGGCTACCGAACTGGGTGTGGCTCCCGGCGCTCTCTACTATCACGTGAAGAATAAGCAGGAACTCCTAGCCTCTCTCGCTTCCCGCATGCTGGCCACGGTTGAGCACTCCCAGGCGGCGGCAAGCCCCAACAGCCTTCTCATCACCGGGGAAAACACCTACCGGCAGCTTATTCCAGTTAAGGAATGTTCCGAAGTCATCCGCCTGGCCCTAGCTCTTCACCCCGCTACCCTCACCCCCGACCGGCTCACCTTACTGGATGCCCTGGAAGCTGACTTTGCGCTGGCCACCGGCACTCCGCAAGCGGCCCTGGCTGCTGAAATCTTCATGCATACCTGTCTGAGCCTCATTGAGCAGGAGCAGACCCGGGCCCTACTCGCAGGCAGCACCCCGCCAGCTGAACCACCGGCGTCCTACACCGCCGCGCTCACAGCTCTTATTAAGGGCTTTACCGCCTAAGCCCCCCCGACATCCAACCAACCGAAAAGAAGAAAAACCGTGACCCTCCGTGTTGAGCCCGCCTGGGCTACCCTGCCAGATCACCGCGCCGAAGTTGAGGCAGCCCGCGCTGCTTTTGTTGAAAAGTACGGGGTGGAGCCCGACGGGGTGTGGTCAGCGCCCGGGCGTCTCAATCTGCTGGGTGAGTACATCGACTTTCTCGGTGGGTCCTGCATGCCTATGCCCCTGCCCTACCGCACCTATGTGGCGGGTAGGTTACGCACCGACGGGGTGCTACGGGCGGCGTCCTTGCAGATGCCGGGGGACGACCGCACGGTCGTAATTCGCGAGATCACCCCGGGCACATTCAAGGGCTGGTTTACCTATGTGGCAGGGGTAGCCTGGGCCATGAACCGCGAGGGCGGCAAGGATATCGCCCTGCCCCACAACTTTGGGGCAGACCTCCTCATCACCTCCCAGGTTCCGGTGGGTGGGGGGCTATCTTCTTCTGCTGCCCTGGAGTGCTCCACGGCCCTTGCCCTGCTGGATCTTTCCTGCCCCCTACGCAAGGGGTGCGACTGCACCGAGGCGCTACCTTCTGACCTCTCCCCTGCCAATGATGCCCTGCGTGCCCGCCTAGCCCAGGTCTGCATGCGCGCCGAGAACGAGGTGGCGGGGGCCCGCACCGGCGGCCTTGACCAGACCGCTTCGCTGCGTTCGGCACCGGGCAAGGCCCTGGTGGTGGACTTCCGCGATTTCTCCATCAACCCGCTGACCGTTGATGTGGCGAGCGCCGACCTAGGCTGGCTGGTTATTAACACCAATACCCCCCACGAGCTGGCGGGGGGTGAGTTTGCTGCCCGCCGCGAGGCGAACGAGGCGGTGACCGAGGCGATGGGGCTGGACTATCTGCGCAATGCCCTGCCCGAGGATCTCACCTGTGCCGGTATGAGCGAGCGCGAGGCTAAGCAGTGCCGCCTGGATCTGGTGGACCAGACCGTCAACCGCGCCTTAAGCGCCCTGGAGGAAAGCGGCCAGCCTCGCACCTTTCCGCGTGGCTGGGTGCGCCATACCCTGCACGATATGACCCTGGTGGAGCGAGCAGCCTACCTACTGGGCCGCAAGGACGCCGGTGAGCAGGTTGACTGGAGCGAGCTGGGCAGGCTCTTTACCGAGAGTTTCGTGTCGATGCGCGATGAGCTGCGCGTTTCGCGACCCGAGATTGATCTGGCGGTTGATACCTGCCTGGCGGCCGGAGCCCTGGGTGCCCGCATTGTGGGTGGCGGTTTTGGCGGGGCCGTAATGGCCCTGCTGCCGACCCACCTGTTGGAGTCGGCGGCAGAACAGGTGGCTCTAGCCTACGCCCAGCACGGCTATGCCGACCCAGAGTTCCTGCCCATGGTGGCGGGATTCCCGGCAGATCGAGATATATAGGGCTCTCTTATTTTAAGGTAACCCAGGGGCAGCCATCAGGATTTTCTCAGCCTACTGGGTTTCTTTTTGCGGCACTAGTGCGTAAACTTATCAATAAGGGAAGCCTACGAACTATCCCTGCATTCCAAGCTCGCACAGGCGAGAAACGAAAGGAGCCCACCATGGCTGCAGAAGACAAGATTGAAAACGGCCTCGACAACCTCGCTGGCAAGGCCAAGGAAGCCGGCGGCAAGCTGACCGGCGATGACCGCCTCGAAGCTGAGGGCAAGGCCGACCAGGTTCAGGCCCAGGCTAAGGACAAGGTCGATGAGGCTAAGCAGACCATCTCAGACGGTGTCGATAAGGCCAAGGACGCCATCAGCGGCATCAAGGATTCCCTGAAGAAGGACTAGTCTCACCCCATTGAGGCACTACATCGCCGGGTTCTCACGATAATCGTGGAGCCCGGCGATACTTGTATCTAGGCCCGGGCGTGGGGGTTCCCCGCCCAAGTAGCTGCAGCGGGAATATCTGCCCTCGTAGTGCGTTATATCGGGCACTAGGCCATATTTTTCACAAAAGGAGCATTGCATGCCGAGCACATCTTCCACCCACGCTGCCGCCGAAACCTTTGTCGCCGAGGGTGGTGTTGCAATCTATTGGCGCCCGGGTTGCCCTTTCTGCCAGCGTCTGGACGCCAGCCTGGGCGAGGTGGGCGAGCGAGCCCTCTGGGTGAATATCTGGGAGGACGCAGACGCCGAGGCCTACGTTAAGAGCGTCAATGACGGTAATGCCGTGGTGCCGACCGTCCGCACCGCTGAGCGGTCTTTTGTTGCCTCAGCTGCAAGCGCCCCGCAGACCGTAGCTGAGCTGATTGAGGCTTCAGGCAAGTAGCGGTTTAAGCCTCGTTTAATCCTGGTTTCATGTTGACTTGAAAGAATGAGCGCATGATGTTTTCCATGAAAAAGACTGTTTTTACTTCTTCAGCGACAGTAGCGGCGCTGGCACTTGCAGCGTGCGGTTCAGGGAGCGCCGAGACCAGCGCCCCTCAAACCTCTGCAGCAACCACCAGTGCATCTGCCACAAGCAGCCAGGCAGCTACATCCGCCAGCCCCTCCCCTACCCCTGAGGGCCCTGCCGAAACAGGGGCCCTACTTGCTGCGCTTGAGCAGGGTTTGGCTGCCCGCCCCGGTGGCATCGTGGTGCAGGCGGATGAGGAAGACGATACCCAAGACAGCTTTGATCTTGACATAGTGGTGGACGGGGTCAAGCATGAGTTCACCGTCTTCGCCGATGGTTCTATAGCCGATGAAGAGACCAGCGACGATGCTGATGATGTAGCGCGTGCGGCTGCGGCTCAGGTTCTAGCTGCGGACGCCGTCCGTACCGCTGCTGAGGGTCGTGGCGGGCAGGTTGCCACCGACCTTGATCTTGACGATCAGAACGGCGCCCTGGTGTGGGAGGTTGATTTTGAGGACGCCCGCGGCAACGACGTGGGTTCGGTCAAGATTGATGCCCTCACGGGCGAAGTATTGCCTGCTGAATAGTCACCTTTTTGAAATTACAGGTTTTCTACACCCTGCGGATGAAAGTTATCCACAGGTGGGGATAAAACTGGGGAAATCTCTTACACCGGTGTAATTACAGACCTTACTTGCAGCCTTCTAGCCCTGTACACAGGTTTTTAACATCTGTGGAATTACACCCCTGTAGTTATTAACAGCTGTGGATAAAACCTGTGAATAAAAAGAAGTGCGGGACCGCCATACCGGCGGTCCCGCACTTCTTCGCTACATCGACTTCACTGTGAACGGTGTGGAATCCGATCAAGAACTGTAGCGACAAGCGCACCCGTGATCAGACCTCCCAGGTGGGCTTCCCAGGAGATACCCGGCATGAGGAAGCCGAAGACGAAGTTAATCGCCACCAGGATCACGATGCTACTGGTGCTCTGCTGGCGAGCCCGGGAGAGTGCGAAGAAGGCTCCAAAGAGGCCAAAGACGCCGCCGGAGGCACCCAAGGTGCTTACCTCCATACCGCCCAGCACCGAAGCCAGCAAGTGTACGGCTACTGACCCACCCATGATTGAGAGCAGGTAGGTCGCAAGGAATTTCCCCTTCCCCATCAAGGGTTCTAGGGCCTGGCCAAAGAGGTAGAGGGTAAACATGTTGAGCAGCAGGTGGCTGATGTTATCGGGGGAATGCAAGAAGCCCGAGGTAAGCATACGATACCACTGCCCCGTGTACTCAACGTAGAGGGGGTTGTAGATACCGAATACCGTGACTTGCGGGAAGATAAACTGCAGAACCCACACCAGAACATTTATACCGATAAGGGCATATATAATAGTGGGGCGAGCTTTAGCGTAGCGAACCCGCGGGGCTGAACGCTGCGCTTCTGCCAGGCAGTCCACGCACATCATGCCCACCTCAAGCGGTACCTGGCACTGCCCGCAGGCTAGCCGCCCGCAGCGTCCGCACCGCACATAGGTCACCTGATCAGGGTGGCGGGGGCATACCGGAGTCTCATCACTGGAATAGCCGTACCTACCGACCTGCTCGCTCACGGGCTCGTCCTTTCACCTGCGGCGTTAGCCGCTCAAAAAAATTTTCTAGGGTAGAGTAAAGGCCCACCCAGGGCGGGCGGGCCTTTACCTCAGTAGCTTCTAAAGCTTAGAGCTGCTCAATGTCGATGGAAGAGATGACGACGTCCTCGACGGGGCGGTCCATAGCGCCGGTTGCTACACCTTCGATGGCGTCAACGACCTTCTTGGAGTCCTCATCTGCGACCTCACCGAAGATAGTGTGGCGGCCGTTGAGCCAGGGGGTCTCAACAGTGGTGATGAAGAACTGGGAGCCGTTGGTGCCGGGGCCTGCGTTAGCCATGGCCAGCAGGTAGGGCTTGTTGAAGCTCAGTTCGGGGTGGATTTCGTCCTTGAACTGGTAGCCGGGGCCGCCGATGCCCTGACCGAGGGGGTCGCCACCCTGGATCATGAAGTCGCGGATGATGCGGTGGAAGATGACGTCCTTGTAGAGGGGGCCTTCCTGTACTTCGCCGGTGCGGGGGTGGCGCCATTCCTGGGTGCCATCTGACAGGCCGATGAAGTTCTTGACGGTCAGCGGTGCGTGGTTACCGAAGAGGTTAACGACGATGTCACCGTGGTTGGTGTGAATAGTTGCTTTTGCAGTTGCAGTCATGCCCCTATTCTCGCACGGGCAGGTGGGCAGCCGCTAGATATGACCTGAGCTTTTGCGGTGAGTGAAAGGGGCGGACGCCGGCGGGCGGCCTATACCTGCCCCGCCTGTCTCAGCACGAAGTCTTGCATTCCCGGCACTGTAAAGGCCAGCTGGCCTACACCCGGCGAGTACACCAGGCCTTTCTCGATCAGGGATTTACGCACCACGCTGGTTCCGTTAGCTGTCTTATCCAGGGTCTCTGCGATTTCTCCGGTACGGGCGGCCTGACCTTTCATCACGCGGGCCATAGCAACCAGGTAGTCCTGTTCTGCATCGGTAGTCCGCTGCCAGCGGGTGAGGTAAAAACCGCTATCTAGTTCGCTTCGCCCTACGGCAAGGCCAGCAAGCACATCGTCGTCGGTGATGGTCTGTTGGGCGGCAGAGTTCCAGATAGCCTGCCCGTACTGCTGAATGAAGTAGGGGTAGCCCTGCGAGGCTACGGTTGCTTTTTCGAGGGCGCTTTCTACGATATGGCCGCCGGGCCTGCGGATAGGTTCGATGAAAGCCCGCCGGGTCGCCTCCGGGGTAAGAGCACCTATTTCGCGGTAGCTGAAGAGGCGTTCGGCGTAGGTTTTAATTTCCCCTAGCCGGGTGGGTACTGAGGGCAGACCAGCCCCGATGATGTAAAAAGGTAGTTCCCGTTGTCCCGCCTCATGCTGGGTTGTCAGGAGCATATCGAGCAGTTCGCTGTCGAGGTCTTGGATTTCGTCAATGAAAAAACCGATAGCTTTAGGCTGGGGAAGTTCTTTGAGGGCTTCCGCCAGGTTCAAGATTGCTTCGGGGAAGTCTATATCGATGACGCCGGTGGTGAAGGCAGGTTCGTCAGTCTTAGGTTTGAGCACTAGGCGGGCTTGGGCAAAGCCCAGCGTCAGTGACAGTTCGGCAATAGAGGCGATTGCTCGCTGTATTGCACTTCCGGTGTGCCCTTGGGTGGCTACCCTGGTCTGCTGGGCAAGATCTCGTGCGAGTTTGATACGAAGCTGTTTTTGGGCAGAGGAAGTAAGGCTCCCTTCGAGTCTGAGGGTCAGCCAGCCGGAGCGTTCTGCATGGGTTTCTAGTCTGCGAAGCAGGACGGTTTTACCGACTCCGCGTAGACCGTAGAGCATAAGCCCTCTATCGGTCAGGCGCATTTTGCTGCGGGCTACGAGCCTGTCGAAGTCGATGATTTCTTGGTCTCGACCTGTGAGTTCAGGCGGTGTGAGCCCTGCTCCGGGGGTGAAGGGATTGAGGTCTTGATTCATCGTTCGCTGCTTTCTAAATCTTTCTAAGGCGTTCTAAAAAATATTTTAGAACGCCTTAGAAAGATTTAGAACCGCATGTCCCCGAATGTGACTCTCCGTTCCGAGCGTCCGTTCAAACACCACCCGCTCGGGAATTCACGTCGCATTCGCGCAGGCGCGCAACAGCGTCCGCCCACCCTTCAGGAGCCCTTAACTTTAGCGGGCAGAGAAACACGAGGGTTTTTGTGCCGCCGCAAAACACTTTTAAGGTTTTAGAAAGTAAGCTGATACTAAATGTAAGTTGCTGGCCACCGCGCTCTACTCGAACTCACGAGTTAGGTGAGGGGCAGCCCCACACATGGAGGAAACACCCATGGCACTGTGCAAGAAGAGCAAGGCTAAGAAGGCTCAGAAGCAGGCAGAGAAGTTCTTCTCAAAGGCCGCTAAGAACACCGGCAAGAAGGCTGACAAGCTGACCGCCCTGGCCGAGAAGAAGGCCGCTCGCGCCGAGAAGCTCACCGGCAAGAAGGTTTCAGCGCTGCAGAAGGCTGCTGAGAAGCAGGGTAAGAACATCTCAAAGGCAACCCAGTCTGTTGCTAAGGACAGCTCCAAGAAGCTGGAGAAGGCCCAGTCAACCCTGGCTGACAAGATTCAGCACACCATCGACGACGTCACCCCCGCCGTTGAAAACGCTGTAGCTACCGCCCGCGTCAAGGCTGCCGACGTTGCAAGCACCGTTGCAGACAAGCTCTCTGACGCCGAGGTTCCCACCCAGGTTGAGACCGTTGCCGCTAAGGTTACCGGCGACAAGAAGGCTCTGAAGAAGGCTCAGAAGGCCGCCGTTAAGGCTGCTAAGGGCTACGCCAAGGAGCAGAAGAAGGCCGCTAAGGGCGGCAACAAGGGCCTGCTGGTCTTTGGTCTGCTGGTTGCTGGCGCTGTCGCTGGCGCAGCCGCTTTCAAGGCTTCTCGCCCCGTTGAGGACCCCTGGAAGACCCCCGCAGCCTAGTCCTCACTAGCTGCTCACGCGCGTCCGCCCCTCGTTGATTGCGAGCGCGGACGACCGGCCCCGGCTCCCGCTCAGGGAGGCCGGGGCCTTTGCTGTAGGGGGGCTTATTCTGAGGTTTCTGATGCGTAGACGTCCCACCGGCCCTCGAAGTAGTAGGCCGAGGTGGTGGCGTCCATCAGGTCTAGGGTAAAGGCGCTGCCAATCGCTGTTCCCTGCACGCCCTCGACCATGGCCTGGCGGGCGGCGTCCGTATCTCCCGTGTAGCTCTCAAAGCGGGCGGTCACAAAGTAGTCGGTGGAGTCCCGGTATTTGTTGATGCTCACGACCTCCAGCCCCTCGGTGTGCGCCGCGAATGCCTGAGCAATCGGGGCGGCAGAACTCGACCAGGCCTGCACCTCGCTCAGCGGCCCAAAGGCGAAAACCTGCACCGTATCAGTATCAAGCTCTATCTCGTCCATGGACGAGACGCTCTCCATATCTACCCCGCCCAGGGGCTCCCAGCTAGCCATATCAGCGAGTAGGGATTGTTGGTCTGAGCTGTTATCTCCGTAGAGGTAGTACTTGACCTCAACCCAGGGAGCCTCGGTTTCGTAATCACCAGCCCCGTGGGCTGAGACGCTTACCGACCCCATGCGCTCGTCGGACGCCCGCGTGAGGATTCCCTGCCAGGTCTCGGCAGAGAGGATAATAGGGATTTCCTCGTGGCTGTCGATGTCGATGGAGCCGCCGCTCGGCAGGTAGATGTAGGTGGCATGGGTAGGTTCTCGCTGGAAGATTCCGCTGGTGCCGCCCAGCTGGGGCACTGTCTGCGCAAGGTGCTCGGCGAGCACCCCCGACTCTATGCTGCCGGTATCGGCAACGCTGAGCCAGGTGGCATCTGAGTTTGATGAGCCGTCATCGGCCAGCAGCGACGAATCCCAGATGCTCCCTCCGTCCAGAGTCATGTGGCTGCGGGATCCCGCGAAATAGGCCACGAGCGCCAGCACCAGCACAGTGGGAACGGCCAGTACACCCAGCAGAATCAGAATATTACGCCGGGTGTAGGACTTATTCTCAACGCCAGGGGCGGCAGCAACAGGCGTCTGGGGAGCCACGCTGGCAGGCGCGGCTTCGGCTGGCACAGGCGGAGCTGGCACGGTTTGCCCGGGCGGGGTCTGAACGGACGCGCTTTCCCCAGGCGGGGCGTTATAAGGCTGTTCTGGGTATGGGTGGGTCATGGTGTTTTCAGCCTAGCAGAGCCCCTCCCCGCACCCGGGGCACCCGGGCCGCACCTAAGCGTCCTTAGCCTTAACCTGCTGCATCTGCTGGGTGTGGCGCTCGCGGTCCTTCATCTCCTTGGGGCGCAGGAAAATCAGGCCCACCGCAATAGAGATAATGAAGATAGCGAGCATGACGAAGAAGAGGGGCCAGATGCCGGTCAGGTAAATGACGGGCACCGCCAGGGCCGTGACCAAGCCGCCGCCGAAGAAGGGCTCAAAAACCAGCTGTTTGTAGCCAAAGGCCTCGAAGGCGGGAGACTCGCCCTTGGGATCCACCACGCGCATCAGAATCAGGCCGGTGGCGGTCACACCCATAGACTGGCCGAAATCACCGATGCCGCGCTCGAACCAGTAGCGGCCGATCAGGCGCGGGGCCAGCCAGAGGAACATGGCCACGTTGAAGCCGATACCGGCTACCGCCAGAATAGCGAAGACGGCGATGTTCTCACCCACAGCCTGCAGGGAGAGGTTGGCGATAGCGGCAACGATGAGGAAGTCCAGGGCCCAGCCCTGAATACGCAGCATCATCTGGTGGTCAATGATAGAGTCAGCGCCCACCGCCTTAGCAATCATCTGCACGATAACGCCGCCGAGCAGGGCCATGGGGAAGAGCGGCACGTAGGCAAAAATTTCAAGCGGGGTATTCTCATCCAGCATGACGGAGGCGTAGGTCTGCTGCTCAATCCAACGCAGGGCCTCCAAGATCAGCCAGCCAATCAGCACGGCCAGAGCCATAATCGCCATATGTAGGGAGAGCGGTTCAACGGATGCCGGGCGGGAGGTCATCGTGCCAGCCGAGTAGTGCTCGTCCTCGCGGAAGAGACCCTTCTGCTCGGCAATCGACATCTTGGCATCGCCCTTGAGAATTTCGGTCTTGCCGGTGCGTACACCCCAGTTGATGAGGGCGATACCGATGACGATACCTCCCACAATACCGACGGTTGCCAGACCGACAGCCAGGTCGGCACCTTCACCGAAGCCGAGATCTTCCATCACTCCGCGCATACCGGCAGCGGTACCGTGCCCACCTTCAAAGGCGATTTCGATCAGGGCACCGGTCATGGGGGATGCTGCGAAAATCGGCACGAGTACCAAGGCTGCAAGCAGCAGACCCACCACGTACTGGCCAGAGCCCAGCGCTACGCCCAGGGAGAGCTGAGGCCCGGCCAGTTGCACTGCCCGCTTGGGGGTGGGCAGTTCTTGGCCCAGGAACATGGTGGCAAAAATGACGCTAATCAGCAGCCCGGGGAGGGCACCCCAGGTGGTGAGCATAGCGTCGGTGAAGAGGCCGTTTTCACCCCAGGGGCCGGAGAAGCGGCCGAGTACTTGCGGGCCGAGCAGGAGTAGCAGGACGCCCGCCACAATGGAGCTGGGCAAGAAGAGGGTCTGCACCCAGCCCACTTTGACTCGAATAATCTTGCCGATGAGAAGGGCTACGCCGAGGATAAGGAGGGCGAAGCCAACTGCTTGTGGTGACATGGTTTTGCCTTTGTTCTCGCTGGTGCGTCCTTGCACCTGCAATCACAGAGATTGCAATACTACTTACTTTTGAGGTGTCCAGTTTACCTATACGGGGCCATATCTGGCTATTTATGACGGGGACGCGAGAGTGCACCATATCGCTGAGCGTGCACCTACCATGCGCACGCTCAGCGATATCACACACGCTCGCATGCATGCCACCTCCCGCCACCAGCTTGCACCCCACAGAAACCGCATACACAAAAAAGGAACCCCCAGTCTTTCGACTGGGGGTTCCTCACCAAATTTAATTCGGCGATGACCTACTCTCCCACACCGTCGCCAGTGCAGTACCATCGGCGCTAAGAGCCTTAACTTCCGGGTTCGGGATGGGACCGGGTGTTTCCCTCTTGCTATAATCACCGAAGAGTGGAGGCGAGGGGACTCGAACCCCTAACCCCCTGCTTGCAAAGCAGGTGCGCTACCAATTGCGCCACGCCCCCGTGGTGTTATACTTCTACCTTACTACAGGTTTTTTGCACGCGCAAACCAATTCTACCAAATGCACGGTTACCTCCGCCACAGATTTTAGATAAAAACCTGAAAAACAGGCCCTCCACCCCGGTTTACCCCAGGTGGTGCAGGTACATAGCGGACGCCGGTGAGCGGCTCGAAGTCGCTACGGGCGGTGATACTGCGGAGGGGAAGGTCGTTGAGCACCATACAAGGAACCCTACCGGCTTAGCTGGAGGGGGCACAAGGAACCAAAACCCCGTTCGTCCGCCCTTTAAAACCAGTAGGGGCCGGTGGTTTCAGACGAAACCATCAGCCCCTGCTGCGTATTGACAGAACCCTTAGCCTGCGGCTCCCAGGAAGTTGAAGCCGGTGTAGGCGTAGATGAAATCCTTGGCGATCCACAGAATCCCGCTCACAACAGCCAGAGCCAGCACCGCAAACAGCACGTAGGCGGCAGCGCGGGCCACAGGAGCAGGCTCAGTGTAGACAGTGCCCCCAGGGGTCTCTACAGCAGTGCCGCTCATCAGGCGCACACCCAGGGCGTAGAGAATCGGCAGGCCAGCGCCAAAGCCCAGACCGGCCAGGAAGACGGGGTAAATCTTGTGGAAGATATCAACAATCAACATTTAGGAACCAGCCTTCACAGTGGGAATCGACTCGGTGTGCACCTCACGGGTAGTGACAGCCTCACCCGCGTGCATATCGATGTGGCTGACGGCGCTCTTGCGGGAGTGAGCCCACATCCAGAAGCAGAAGCCCACCAGAATCAGGAAGACGGTTGCCTCGCCCATCCAGGCGCTGCCAGTCAAAGAGTTGATACCGTTACCCACGAACCAGGTCAGGGCACCGACGGAGCCAGCGGCGGGCAGGGTAATAATCCAGGCCATGACCATACGGCGGGCAGTTGACCAGCTTACCTTGGCGCGACGGCCGACGCCGGAGCCGATGATGGACCCGGTGGCCACGTGAGTGGTAGACAGGGCCATGCCAAAGTGGGAGGAGGTCAGAATGATAGCTGCCGATGAGCCGTCCGCAGCAAAACCCTGGGGGCCTTCAATATCAACAATGCCCTTACCCATAGTCTTGATGATGCGCCAGCCACCCAGATAGGTACCCAGGGCGATAGCCAGGGCGCAGACTAGGCGTACCCAGAAGGGAATATCCGCTTCGGGATTGATTTCGTTGGCGGCCACCAGGGCTAGGAAGATAACGCCCATGGTCTTCTGGGCGTCGTTGGTGCCGTGAGCCAGAGACATGAGGAAGGCTGCTGAGATTTGGCCGAAGCGGAAGTTCTTCTTCTTTTGTTCGGTGGGGACGGGCTTGGTGAGCGCGTAGATAAGGGCGGCACCGACACCGGCAACCACACCCGCAATCAGCGGTGCCATCAGGGCCGGGACGATAATCTTCATCAGCACGCCGTTCCAGAGCACACCGCTGGTGCCCAGTGACGCCAGGGTTGCACCGATCAGGCCGCCGAAGAGGGCATGGGATGAGCTGGAGGGTAGACCCAGCAGCCAGGTGAAGACGTTCCAGAGGATAGCGCCAACCAAGCCGGTAAAGACAATGAGCATGAGGCTGGGGCCGCCGCCGGCAGTCTCCAGGTCGATGAGGCCGGAGCCAACAGTTTTGGCTACCTCAATAGAGAGGAAGGCACCGACGAGGTTAAGGACGGCTGAGAGAGCGACAGCCGCCTTGGGCTTGAGGGCGCCGGTGGCGATAGATGAGGCCATGGCGTTGGCGGTGTCGTGGAAGCCGTTGGTGAAGTCGAAGGCTAGTGCGGTGAGCACTACGATCACCAGAATGATGAGTTCTGTAGTCACGGTTTCTATTCTTATGCTTCTCTGCTTATTTCAGGGCCATAACAGACTAGAGTCGCTTGTGCTGTTAGTCATTGCAGGCAGCCCCGAGCCTCACCGGCGACTCTGCCGACGACAGCTCTATACCTATCCGGGTTATAGGCAGAAAAGTGTGTCCCCAACACCCCCACAACCCAATCAACACAAGGCAACCAACCCCACAAGCTAGCCCC
>NZ_JBPPWJ010000007.1:0-149226 GCF_053547255.1 Rothia sp. 11273D007AR
GCTAGCTTGTGGGGTTGGTTGCCTTGTGTTGATTGGGTTGTGGGGGTGTTGGGGACACACTTTTCTGCCTATAAACCGACAAAAGACAGCAGGCTGCCCTACCCCACTCCACAAGGAGTTTTGGTAGCACAGCCTGCTGTCATAGGGCCTTTTGCTTAGGCTATCTCTGTACTATTTTTCAGAGCTGAACTCCTCGGTCATCTCGTCATTCCGAGCGACACAGGCCCGCATAGCGGTCTCGGTCAGCTCGAAAAGACCACCATCAATGTAAGCGGTAATCGCCTTATCTGTGGTTCCCTTGGGGCTGGTAACCGCCTTACGGAGATCCTGGGGGTTGGGGTCAGCATCCAGCAGATAGCCCGCGCCCGCCACCGTAGCGGCTGCTAGCTCGGTAGCAGTTTTTTCGTCCAGGCCCAGCTTAACTCCAGCATCGGCCATGGTTTCTGCGAGTAAGAAGGCGTAGGCAGGGCCCGAACCAGATACGGCGGTCACCGCCCCCATCTGCTCTTCCTCAACCTCAATCACCCGGCCTGCTGCCCCCAGAACCGAAGCAGCAGCGTCCTTCAGCTCCTCGGTCACGGTCTGCCCCACCGAGATAGCAAGCACGCCCTTGCCCACCCGCGAAGGAGTATTGGGCATGCAGCGGATTGCGGGCTGCCCCTCGGGCAGGGCCCGCTGTAAGGCTTCCAGGGTGATACCGGCAGCAACCGACACCACTACAGTATTCTCACCCAGAGCCGGTGAAATTTCGCGGGCAAGATCAAGGATCGCGTAGGGCTTGACACCCAGCAGTACCACGTCGGCCCCTTCAGCGGCTTTGAGGTTAGCCTGCGCATCGTCCTCACCGGCAAGGATGGTTACGCCCTGAGCCCCCTCCCCCAGCTTTTCACGCAGGGTAGAGATGCTGGCGTGAGAGCCAACGGTCGCGCGCACAGAGGTAGGGTCGGTACCCGCAGCAAGCAGGCCCGAGGCAATCGCTCCGTTCATGGAGCCGGTTCCGATAAAAGCAACGGTAGTCATGATGTTCTCCTAGCTAGGTGGGTGCGAGCGAACTGCAGGGTCTCGTAGAGCATGTCGTCGCGGGCCCCTGCTCCCTTGGCCTTGCGGGTTGATACTTCAGCGCAGACAACGCCGTCGAAATCGCTGGCTGCGATGTACTGTAGGGTTTCGGCGACGGGCTGGGTGCCGTGGCCGGGTACCAGGTGTTCGTCCATGACCTTATCACCGGATCCGTCGGTCAGATGCACGTGCCCCAGACGGGAGCCGATGCGTTTGACGGCTTCGAGGGAGTCGTCCCCGGCTGCGGCTGCGTGGGAGAAGTCCCAGGTCATCCAGTCGTAGTCGAAGCGGGAGGGGTCCCAGTGGGGGGCGTACATCTCTACCGCGTGGCCTTTGATGGACCAGGGGTACATGTTTTCCACGGCAATTTTAACGTTTTCGAGCTCTGATATTTCGCGTACGCCCGCAACGAAGTTCTTGGCGTAGAGCTTCTGCCAGCGGAAGGGCGGGTGGGCGACAATGACGTCCGCCCCTACCGCCTTGGTCATTTTGGCAGCCATCTGCATTTTGTTCCATGCCCGGCCCCAGACCTGCTGGGTTAGGAGCAGGGTGGGGGCGTGAATGGCGGAGATGGGGATCTGGTATTTCTGGATTAGGTCGAGCAGGTCGTGGGGCTCTTGGGAGAGGGCCGAGTGGGTGATCATGACTTCCACGCTGTCGTAGCCCAGGTCTACGGCGGTTGAGAAGGTTTCGGGTACGCCGAGCGGGAAGAGGCAGGAGGTAGAAAGTGCCACCGGCACGGGTTTACGGGCGGACGGGTTCTTGGGTGCGTCGGTGCTCATGGCTAGTCCTGCACGAATTCAGCGAGGGAGCGGGGGTCGATCATGGCTTCGGGCCCCTGCTGGGAGAGGTAGTTCATACGTCGTAGTACCAGGCCCTCGCGCAGGGCCCAGGGGGAAACGCGCATGCGGTCTACACCAAAGACGGCCATGGCGGTTTCTGCCGCGATAGCCCCGGCTAGCATCTGTTCAGCGCGGACGTCTGAGACTCCGGGCAGGCCGGCGCGTTCTTCGGGAGGCATAGCTTCCAGGCGGCGGGTCCAGAGTTTGAGGTCTTCGAGTGACATTTCGCGCTTGACGAAGGGGCCTGCCGAGTAGGGGGCTGCCCCGCAGATACGGGCGAGGGAGCGGAAGGTTTTGGAGGTGCCCACGACCATGTGGGGCTGCCCGTAGGCCAGCAGGGTCTCGGCAACGGGTTCTAGGGTTTCGCGCACGTACTTGCGGAGTTTTTTGATTTCCTTGGGGGACGGCACGGGGGCGCTGAACCAGTCGCCGGTTAGGCGGGTGGCACCCAGCGGCACGGAGATTGCGTCGTCGGGGTAGGCGTCCATGCCGGTGGAGAACTCGAAGGAGCCGCCGCCGATGTCGAAGTTGAGAATGCGTCCGGCGCCCCAGCCCTGCCAGTGGCGCACGGCGTGGTAGGTGATAGCGGCTTCCTGGTCGCCGGTGATTTCGGTGAGGTTGACGCCGGTCTGGTTCTGCACGTGTTGCAGGACTTCGGGGCCGTTTTTGGATTCTCGAATGGCACTGGTAGCAAAGGCCAGCAGGTCTTCTGCCCCGTGCTCAATCGCGTAAAGCACCGCAGACTTCACAAAGGCGGTGAGGCGGTCGCGGCCCTCGTCGGTGATATTGCCGTCCGCGTCAATATAGCGCACCAGCTGCAGGGGTTCCTTGTGGGCTGCGGTGTAGGCTTCGGGGCGGGAGCCTAGCTGCCCCTCAATCAGAAGCAGGTGGCCGGTATTTGAGCCAATATCGAGCACGCCTAGACGCATGGGTCCCCCTTGAGTGGTGACAAAAAGTTTTCCTGCCTACCAGTGTACAAGGATGGGACCCACGCGATAACCGACTACTCGCCCGCTTTCTGAGCAGTGCTCTTCTTGGTCGCAGTCTTCTTGGCTGTGGTTTTTTTAGCCGTGGTTTTCTTGGCCGCCGGCTTCTTGGCGGCGGTCTTGCGCTTAACCGGGCCCTTAGCTCGTTTCTCAGCGAGCAGCTCAACCGCGCGGGTGTGGGTGAGGGACTCGATGGTTTCGCTACGGGGCACCGTAATGTTGGTGACGCCGTCGGTGATGTAGGGGCCGAAGCGGCCGTCCTTCACCACGATTTTCTTTTCAGAGACCGGGTCTACACCGAGCTCAGCCAGCGGGGGCTTGGCCGCGCCGCGTCCGCGTTGCTTGGGCTGGGAGTAAATCTCCAGGGCCTGCTCCAGGGTGATAGAGAAAATCTGATCCTCGGTCTCCAGAGAGCGGGAGTCGGTGCCCTTCTTCAGGTAGGGGCCGAAACGGCCGTTCTGGGCGGTAATTTCGGTGCCTTCGGCATCGGTACCGACCACTCGGGGCAGGGCCATAATCTTGAGGGCGTCATCCAGGGTGACGGTTGCCAGATCCATGGACTTGAAGAGGGAGCCGGTGCGGGGCTTTTCAGCCTTGGGCTTCTTCTTGGGCTTGGGCTTGCCGTTCTTGTAGTACTCGGTGGGCTGGGCGTCCATCCAGGCGGCAATTTCTTCCTCGGTCATCTCGGGGATAACCTCGGTGACGTAGGGGCCAAAACGGCCGTCACGGGCCACGATGGTGCGGCCGGTGGCCGGGTCAACGCCGAGTTCACGGCCGTCGTTCTTACCGGCTTCCAGCAGTTCAGCGACCTTTTCTTCGGTCAGCTCATCGGGTGCCAGATCAGCCGGTACGTTGGCGCGGATGGGGTCCTTGATTTCGCCGGTTTCGGTGTCAATCTCGCCGCCAGTCTCAAGGTAGGGGCCGAACTTGCCTACGCGCAGGTTGACCCCGGGGGCGACCTCTACAGAGTTGATTGCGCGGGCGTCGATGTCACCCAGGTTGTCAACGATGGGCTTGAGACCGCGCTTGTCTCCCCCACCGAAGTAGAAGTGAGACAGCCACTCGGGGCGGGCCTCTTCACCGCGGGCAATGCGGTCAAGATCTTCTTCCATTTCGGCGGTGAACTCGTAGTCCACGTACTTGGCGAAGTGCTCTTCGAGCAGACGGACGACCGAGAAAGCAGTCCAGGAGGGCACCAGGGAGCCGGAGCGGTTATTGACGTAGCCGCGGTCCATGATGGTGGAGATGACGGCTGCATAGGTTGAGGGACGGCCAATGCCGAGCTCGTCCATAGCCTTGACCAGGGATGCCTCGGTGTAGCGGGGCGGGGGTGAGGTTTCGTGGCGGGCAGCTTCGATATCGCTACCGCGCAGGGAGTCGCCTTCTGCCAGGTTGGGTAGGCGCTTGTCGTCCTTACCGTCCTTGGTCTCGCCCTTACCTTCTTCTCCGCGCTTGACGTCCTGACCCTCCTCGTAGGCAGCCAGGAAGCCGCGGAAGGTGATGACGGTACCGGAGGCTGCGAATTCAGCCTCACGGCCGTCGGCGGCGGTAGCGCCTAAGCGGACGGAGGCGGTGGAGCCCTTGGCATCTGCCATCTGGGAGGCGACGGTGCGCTTCCAAATCAGCTCGTAGAGGCGGAACTCGTCAATGCTCAGGGCACTCTTGACCTCGGCGGGGGTACGGAAGGAATCCCCTGCGGGGCGGATTGCCTCGTGGGCCTCCTGGGCGTTCTTTGACTTGGAGGTATAGACACGCGGGGAGGCCGGCACATAGTCAGCACCGTAGAGCTCAGATGCCTGCTTGCGGGCTGCCTGAGTTGCCTGATCAGACAGGGCAACCGAGTCGGTTCGCATGTAGGTGATGTAGCCGTTCTCGTAGAGGCGCTGGGCTACCTGCATGGTGGAGCGGGATGAGAAGCGGAGCTTGCGGGCGGCCTCCTGCTGCAGGGTTGAGGTGGTGAAGGGGGCGGCAGGACGGCGGGTGTAGGGCTTGGTGTCGACCGAGCGGACGGCGAAAGCGGCGGACGCCAGCGCGGTAGCCAGGGAACTGGCGGCAGCTTCATCCAGGTGGGCAACCTTACCGGCCGAGGCAGGCTTGAGGGTGCCGTTATCGGCAAAATCCTTGCCGGTGGCGACGCGGGCACCGTCAACGGCTGATAGCTTGGCGGTGAAAGACTCGGCGGTCTCGGTGGTGAAGGTGCCGGTCAGATCCCAGTAGGTGGCTGAGCGGAAGGCCATGCGTTCGCGCTCGCGTTCAACAACTAGGCGGGTGGCAACGGACTGGACGCGGCCAGCTGACAGGCCGCGGGAGACCTTGCGCCAGAGCACCGGTGAGAGCTCGTAGCCGTAGATGCGGTCGAGCACACGGCGGGTTTCCTGGGCATCAACCAGGTTGTTGTCGATCTCGCGCAGTTCCTTAAAGCCGCGCTGGATAGCTTCTTTGGTGATTTCGGGGAAGGTCAGGCGGTAGACGGGTACCTTGGGCTTGAGGACCTGTAGCAGGTGCCAGGCAATAGCTTCGCCTTCGCGGTCACCATCGGTTGCCAGGTAAAGGGCATCGGACTCTTTGAGCAGGCGCTTGAGCTCGGTGACCTTCTTCTTTTTATCGGGGTTGACCACGTAGTAGGGTTCAAAGCCCTCGTCAACGTTGACAGCGAACTTGCCGACGGGGCTCTTTTTGAGCTCATCGGGCAGCTCTGAAGGCTGGGGAAGGTCGCGGATATGCCCCATGGAGGATTCAACGATGAAGGCATCGCCCAGGTACCCGCTGATGGTTTTTACCTTCGAGGGGGATTCCACGATCAGCAGTGACTTGCCGTGCTCGGTGGTTGCCTGAGTGGGCACAGAGGGCTCCTTGGGGTTGGTTTTACGCGTGTATGCACAACAATAGCCGACTTACCGCGCTTCGTGTCTACTTAGACCGGTGTGACCTTTGAGAGCTGAGAGCGGGGCGGGCGTCAAAGACCCGCCCCGCCGCGAGGTTTAGAGCTCGTCGGTGGGCTCTGCCCCGATTTCGAACTCGCGGCCGCTGATGCTTACCGGCTGCACCTCGACCCAGTTGGTCTTATAGGTGGGGGAATAGGTGCGCAAGCCTAGGGCTTCAACTGCATCGAGGTCGGCTTCGCTGGTCAGCCAGTGGGCATTGCCGTGAACAACGACGGAGCGGGCGACGCCGTCCTTCACCTCATCAATTTCGAAGGCAGCCTTGCGGCTAATCACAACTTCTGAGAGCTTCTGGCCAGCGGCGGTACGGAAGTAGATTTTCTTCTCGTGCACCACAAAGTTAACGGGGTAGATATCTACCTCCCCGCCTACAGCCAGGGCCAGGCGTCCAAACTCGTGGGCGGCAAGCAGCTCCCAGCAGCGATCTTCGGTCAGGGTTTTAATAGGGTTCTCTACCATGGCCTCAGTTTAGTCGCCCGAATCAAGGCGCAAGAAACCCTTTTCAAGAAGTTCGCGCATGTTACTGATTAATACTTGTCTGGGTTCTTCGGTCTCCCAGTCCAGCAGGGCAGCTAGGGCACCGACGATTTGTCCGGCGGTCAGTTCCCCGTCGCAGGCCGAGACAAAGCCGGAAGTCTCAGTGGTTTCTAGGATGGTGCGGCGCAGGCCTGCCCCCGCCCGCAGCAGAATAACCGAGGGATGCTCGGAGCCGGGGGTGGAGTGGCGTTCTTCGGTGACGTCGCCCGCTACCACCAGGTGCTGCTCAAGCAACTGTTCATCGCTCAGAGCTGTGACCTGATCAAAGTGCTCCACCGCCTCGGTGATGAATGGGGCGATGGGCTGCTGGATGGGGTAGGTGATTTCTTCGAAGCGGTGTAGGCGTTCCCCTGCGGACGCCGGGTTCGGCTTACGCAGCCAAATCATGCCAAACCCGATGGAGCCAACGCCGCGGGAGGCGAAGTCGCGCAGGTAGGCGGTGTAGGCGGCTTCAAAGTGGGCGGGATCGCGGTTTTCGCTGGCGTCGCGCAGCCAGGTTTCGGCGTACTGTTCTGGTTCAAGTACCTCGCGCTGGATGAACCAGGCTTCGGTCTCATCCCCCACCCAGGTGCGGGGGCGGTCTGCCCAGTCGACGGGGCCGTCCTGCCCGTCAACGGGGATTTCCCAGTTACCCAGCATCTGGGCGCGCCCACCGGGGGCGAGCACGGTGGGTAGTTGCTGCACCAGGGTTGAGACGATACCGTCCCCTGCCATGCCGCCGTCGCGGTAGGTGAATTGGTCTTCGGGGCTCTCGTGGTCGCTGCGCGGGGTGATAACAAAGGGCGGGTTAGAGACCACCAGGTCGAAGGTTTCACCGGCGACAGGTTCGAGCAGGGAACCTAAGCGCAGGCTCACGCGCTCTTCGAGGTTGGTCGCGTCAAGGTTCAGGGCGGACGCGTTGAGCAGCAGGTTGAAGCGGGTAAAGGCCAGGGCGCGCTCAGAAATATCGGTAGCGGTCACGTGACGGGTGTGGGCCAGCAGGTGGAAGACCTGGATGCCGCAGCCGGTGCCCAGATCGAGGGCCCGGTCTACGGGGGTTCGCTCGGTGAGCTGGGCCAGGGTAAGGGAGGCATGGCCGATACCCAGCACGTGGTCCTTCCGCAGGACGCCGGGGCGCTGGTGGGCACCCAAATCGCTGGCTACAAAGAGTTCGGTTCCATCGTCGGCGGCGTGCGGCCGCAGGTCTACAGCGGCCTGCACCAGGCCGTCCTCGGTGGGCTCCGCCAGCCCCAGGTCCAGCAGCAGGTCCAGACTACCTGCCCCCAGGGCGTCCTCAAGGTCCCCACCGGGCAGGGCGGTGCCAAAGAGGAAGAAGCGCACCAGCTGGGCCAGGTTCCGCTGGGCGGTGGTAAAGGTTTCTGATGTGGCCTCCTGCCCCAGAATCTGGCTCACCCGGTAAAGGCCGGGCACCACCTGGTCGCGGGTCATGGCCTCAAAAGCGCGGGCCCCCAGCAGCTCCTCGATACCGTCGTAGGTGTAGTTGAGCTCGGTCAGGGCAGCGTGCAGGCGGGTGAGGGCGGCAGTATCGGCGCTGACGGGGGCACCGGGAACACGGGAAAAATCAGAAGTCATCACGCTCTCTATTTAACCGTATGAGCGGTACGGTAGAGACATGTTATTTGCTTTCTCAGTAGCTCCCACCGGCGGTGGCGACCCCTCCGGGTCCGTCCACGAGGCCGTTGCAGAAGCCGTCCAGATTGTCCGCGACTCAGGTCTCCCCCACCGCACCGACGCCATGTTCACCACCATCGAAGGTGACTGGGACGAGTGCATGGCCGTCATCAAAGCCGCCACCGAAGCTGTTGGCAAGTACGGCAACCGGGTCTCCCTGGTACTCAAGGCCGATATTCGCCCAGGTCACGATTCGGGCGAACTCACCGGCAAACTCGACCGCCTCGAAGAAGCCATCACCCGCAGAGCTGAAGGCTAATGCGTATCTGGTCTGTGCACCCCTCCCTGCTCGATGCCAAGGGGCTAGTGGACTGCTGGCGTGAGACCCTGCTTGCCCAGAAAGTGCTCCAGGGGCTCACCCAGGGCTACACCAACCACCCCCAGCTGAACCGTTTCAAAGCCTCTAGTGACCCCCTGGCCTACATCTGCACCTACCTGCACGGGCTGGCTGATGAGGCTGATAGACGGGGCTATAACTTCAACCGCAGTTTGCTGGTGTTCCCTGCTCAACCTGAGTTGTCACCGCTACCGGTTACCGACGGCCAGCTAGACTACGAAATCTCATTTTTGGCAGAAAAAGTAAAAGCCCGTTCCCCACAGTGGTATGACCAGCGTTTTTCCACGTCACCCACTAAAGTCACCCACCCGCTCTTCACCGTCGTACCCGGCCCCATCGAAAACTGGGAAAGGTTAAATAGTAATCAAGGTGATTTTTTCTAGAGGTCTGGGTTATATTTACCTTATGGCAAATGCAGAAAAAATTGCCGAACTGGAAAAGTCCATCGCTGACTGGAAGGAAAAGGCCGCTAACGGTGGCCCCGACTTCATCGCAGAGATTATCGAGAAGCTTGAGGCCGAACTGGCCGTAGAGCAGAACTCCTAAAGATTTTTCCCTTCGGTATTACCACACCAGTTCAACCGTTATCCAGGGGCGCGCAAGCGCACATACTTTAGAGAGAAATACCTCCCGCATATCGCACTGCGGGAGGTATTTTATTGTTTCTTTAAGCGGCCTGCGGGCTCGTTACAGCCTGCCAGAGATACATACGGTAGTTCTCGTCGGTGATTTCACCGGGCCCGTACACCTCTAGGCAGACGCCGGTAGGCTCCAGCCCCTTCGAGGGGATAAAGGTGCTGGCCAGGTGGTTGAAGCCCGCCTTGATATGGGCAGGGGGGATGCCCGGGGTAATGGCCCCCTGCACCAAGACGGTAGCGTACATAGCGGCCGGTACCATCACGCCGGTCAGCCCCAGGGCTGCAACGTCCTTAATGCCGCCGGGCACAATGAAACCCGCCGTGTAGGTAAAACCGGTATCGTTGGCGTCCGGCATGACGACGCCCACCTTCTGCAGCTTTTCTACCGCAGCCAGACGCTGGGCAGCCAGGGCGCCCCCTCCCGATTCAAGCGTGCTGTAGAGGCGCTCCCACCAGGAACCGAAGTCGCTCTCTTCGGTCGCGGGGTCGGTGACGCCGGCGACCATGAAGGTACCGTACTCAATCAGAGCTGTTTCGTAGACCGGGGTTTTCTGCTCACTCATGCTGACGCTGCCGCAGCCTCGCGCTCGGCCTCTGCTTTGGCCTGGCAGTCGGGGCACAGGAGCACCAGGTCACGCACCCCGTCCACATCGAGGTTGACGAAGGTATTTGCCTTAGCGCCGCAGTGTTCGCACTCGCCGATTGTGACGGTGTCGGGTGAGAAGTCCATGTGCTGGCGCTTGTCGAAGATATAGAGTGAGCCCTCCCAGAGGCCGGAGTCGCCGTACTTTTCGCCGTAGCGCACGATGCCACCGTCAATCTGGTAAATCTCTTTGAAGCCGCGGTTCTTCATCAGGGCCGAAAGAATTTCGCAGCGGATACCGCCGGTGCAGTAGGTGATAACGGGCTTGTCTTTAAGGTCATCGTACTTGCCCGATTCGATCTCTTGAATGAAATCGTGGGTGGTGCGCACATCGGGCACAATAGCGTTCTTGAACTTACCGATTTTTGCTTCGAAGGCATTGCGGCCGTCGAAGAAGACGACCTCATCGCCGCGTTCTTCAACCAGCTTGTTCACTTCTTCGGGCTTCAGGTGCACGCCGCCGCCCACCACACCGTTTTCATCGACGATGAGTTCATCGGGGGTACCGAAGGCGACAATCTCGTCGCGGGCCTTTACCGAGAGGCGGGGGAAGTCGCTAGCGCTACCGTCGGACCACTTGAGTTCGAGCTTTTCGAAGCCCGGGTACTGGCGGGTAGTCTTACCGTACTGTTTCAGGGCGTTGATGTCACCGCCCAGGGTACCGTTGATGCCGTGCTTAGAGATCAGGATGCGGCCGGTCAGGCCCAGCTTCTCACAGAGGGCACGCTGCCACAGCATCACGGCCTTGGGGTCGGTGACAGGGGCAAAGCAGTAGTAGAGGATAATTTTTTCTTGAGACACACCCCTATTTTAGACCTTATGCCCCTCGGTGGGGCGGCGACTGGCGCTTCTAGCCCAGGCGGAAGCGGCGCCCGGTCATTTTCTGCGGGGTCAGCTCCACAAACTCCAGCTTCTCGGTATCGAGCCAGGGCTCAAGGTTGAGCTTGCCAACGTAGTCAATGTCGCGGGTCTCTGTCAGCAGGCGGGCTGTGGCAAAGACATTGACCGAGTAGGCGTGGTTACCCTCGGCCCGGTCAAACTGCACGGTTACTTTCTCGTTGAGCAAAAGCTGGGTGAGCTTGCTACCGGAGGCGGTGCGGAAGAAGATACGAACCCCGTCGGTCACAATGTTGAGCGGGGTGATGTGCACGTAGCCGTCCTCGCCTACCGTACCCAGACGGGCAAACCGCGTGCCCTCAATCAGCTCCCAAATCTGCTCTTCGGTGAGGACTGTGACCACAGGCTCCTGCTCGGTGGCCTTCTTACCCTGAATGTTCATTGGAATACTCATACAGCCCATTATCCCACCCCTTATAGTGCAGGTCACAGATAACGAGGGCAGAAAGAGCAAATATTTACGCGCGCTCTCGCGGTGCCATAATAGACGGGTGCCTACCGATGCCCTTCCCTCGCGCTCACACCCAGCCGGAGCCCCGTCCACTCGCGCTCCCCAGCCCGATGAGCTGGCCGTGGTGCTCGACCAGCTGGGGCTGGCGTCCTTACCTGAGCAGGTCACCCATGTGCGCACCCTACCTGCCCGGCGCGCAGAAACTGCCCCCTGGCCGTCCTGGGCGCACCCGCGGGTGGTTGAGGCCTACCAGAACCTAGGGGTCGCCGAGCCCTATCTACACCAGGTGCAGGCGGCAACGGCCGCGCACGACTCCCCCGGCAACCGGCACGTCATTCTGGCAACGGGAACCGCCTCGGGAAAGTCCCTGGCCTACCAGCTACCCGCCCTTGACGCTATCTACCGGGGCGAATTCGAGACCCAGGCTAGCGGCTTTGATTCAGGCCGGGCAACGGCCCTCTACCTCTCCCCCACCAAGGCCCTGGCGGCAGACCAGCTAGCCTCCCTACGCAACTTAGGACTTCCCGGGCTCGTGGCTGAGAGCTACGACGGCGATACCCCGCAGGCCGACCGCCGCTTTATTCGCGAGCGCGCCAACTTCATTCTGGCTAACCCGGATATGCTGCACCACGCTATCTTGCCCAACCATACCCGGTGGGCTGGTTTTTTGCGCAAGCTCAAGTATGTGATTGTGGATGAGGCCCACGGCTACCGGGGCGTCTTTGGGGCCCATGTTTCTCTGCTGATGAGGCGCTTGCGACGGGTATGCCGCTACTACGGTGCTACCCCGGTGTTTATTGGGGCATCTGCTACTAGCGCTGAGCCTGCTGAGTCTTTTGCCCGGCTGATTGGGTCGCGGCCCACCGCGGTTACTGCGGTAACTGAGAGTACCGCTCCGCGCGGTGCTACCCACGTGCTCTTGTGGGAGCCGGAGTTTACCGATGCGGTTGCGGTCAATGACAAGCTTTCTGCCCACGCCAATGGGGTGAGCGTTCGGCCCGGTGCCCAGGGCAGTGGTGCGGGTGAGAACGGGGCGCCGGTGCGTAAGTCGGTCATTACCCAGAGCGCTGAGATGCTCACCGACCTGGTGGTGAACCGTACCCGCACGATTTCCTTTATCAAGTCCCGTCGCGGGGCTGAGGCTATCGCGCAGACCGCTGGCCGCTATCTCGATGAGGTTGAACCCGGCCTTTCTGCCCGTATCGCAGCCTATCGGGCGGGCTACCTGCCCGAGGAGCGGCGGGCCCTTGAGGCCAGCCTGCGCCGGGGTGAGATTCTGGGTGTAGCCTCGACCAACGCCCTGGAGCTGGGTATTGATATTGCGGGGCTGGATGCCGTGTTGGTGGGCGGCTGGCCGGGGACGCGGGCGTCCTTTTACCAGCAGATAGGGCGAGCGGGCAGGGCTGGGCAGGACGCTTTTGCGGTGCTGATTGCCAGCGAGGATCCCCTCGATACCTATCTAGTACATCACCCCGAAGATATCTTTGACCGGCCGGTAGAAAAAACCGTCTTCGACCCTGAAAACCCCTATGTGCTCAGCCCGCACCTGTGTGCTGCGGCGGCTGAGATTCCCCTGCGCCGGGAGGAGCTCATGGTTTTTGGGCGGTCCACTGAGGCACTCCTGGGGCGTCTGGTGGAGCAGGGTTACTTGCGGCAACGTGCCACCGGCTGGTTTTGGACGCACCCGGAATCTGCCAGTGATTTTGTGAACCTGCGAGGAGGCGGCTCTCCCCTACAGATCATTGATATTGAGACCGGTAGCGTGATCGGCAGTATGGATGATGGTCATGCTCATTCTCAGGGGCACCCGGGTGCTATCTACACCCATCAGGGTAAGACTTTCGTGGTGGAAGATCTTGATGAGGACAACAAGGTTATTGCGGTCTCGGCAGTGAGCCCCGATTATTACACCCAGTCCCGTGATATCACCGAAGTGACCGTACTGGGTGCTGAAGAATCGCAGCAGCAGGGGCAGGTGTCGTTGAACTACGGCAGGGTGCGGGTTCGTTCCCAGGTGGTGGGCTACCAGCGGAAGTCCCTGGTGGGCCAGCAGGTTCTGGGTGATGAGCCACTTGACCTTGCCCCGCAGGAGTTGCAGACCAGGGCTATCTGGTGGGCTATGCCCGCTACCCTGTTGCACGCTGCGGGTATTCATGAGAGGGATATCCCCGGTGCCCTGCATGCCGCTGAGCACGCCGCTATCGGTCTGCTCCCCCTGGTAGCTACCTGCGACCGGTGGGATATCGGTGGTTTATCGACCGCCTTTCATATCGATACCGAACAGCCCACGATTTTCGTCTACGACGGCCACCCCGGCGGGGCTGGCTTTGCCGAGCGGGGCTTTGAGCAGGTGGGGCACTGGTTGCGGGCCACTCTCGATACGATTTTGGCCTGCGAGTGCGATCTGGGCTGCCCTTCGTGTGTGCAGTCCCCCAAGTGCGGTAACCGGAACGAGCCCCTGCATAAGGCCGGCGCTGCCCGCCTCTTAGCGGCCCTCTTGGTGGAGGCCGGTGAGCTTACCGATGAGGAACGAAGAAAACTGCTCGAGCCCCTGGGGCAGGTGGCTGATAGCCCGGCAGGCGAGTTTTCACCAGCTGGAGTGCAAGCAGGTAGGGAGCCCAAACCAGTGAGCGCAACGGAATCCTTGACCGGCGTCGCTTCTGTTGAAGATCCCTTCTAGCCTTCTTCCCCTGCTCCGGAAGAGGTCGGCGGCCCTGCCCGGGAGAGACCCTGGGCAGGCCCTAAGAAGGCAAAGGGACCGGGTATATCGACAAAGGTGCGCACGTCCACCGTCCCACCCAGCCCGGCTGGCTGACCGCAACCACCCAGGTGGGCCCCGTTAGCGAGGGCAACACGTTCGGCTACTGCGCAGGGCTCTCCCGGAGTAAGACCTCGTGCGGCGTCTGCTGCGGCAAGGGCTGCCATATCGGCTGCGGCGGCTGCCCGGTGTTGAGCGGTGATAACCCCAATGAGCCCGGCACAGGTAGCCCCGAGAACAAGAAGAGCGCAGACTAGGCCCACCGTGGCAACGGTGCTACTTCCTCGTTCCCCATCGAATCTACGATTCACGGGTCTGCCCTCCCGGTAGTTGTGCTGTGTTCGGTGAGGGCTTGGGCATCTGCTGTCAAGGTCCAGCCGCTGAGCTGGCCTACCAGCCCGGGTGCGGCTCTGCTCACGCTGACCACCGTCATGTCATCTACCTGGGCCAGGCTCACAGCAGCCTCGGGGTCAATCTCTTGCACAATACGGGTGACAGTTTCGGCAGTCTCACCGCGCGCGGCAGCTCTGGCTCCCAGGCGAGCGCCCTCTTCGAGCTTGAGCTGTACGATACCCGTTGCCGCAGCTCCCAGTACCAGGGCCAGAATGAACACGATACCGGGCAGAACCACCGCAAATTCTGCGGTACTGGAGCCCCGTTCTCGCTCTTGAGTCGCTTTTCTTTGCATACTGTCACCACCGTGGAATATTCGCTGACGGCCACTCACAATGCATGTGTGGTTTCTTGGGGTAGGGCAGTGCCCCTGCCTGTAACCGTCTGCTTGCAAGTTTTGGAAGAGCTACGGCTACAGGCAGGGTAGCCCTTAAGCGCCGGTTGAGAGCGCGGTCTGCACGATACCTAACAGCATCTGGCGTACTTCCTCAGATTTGAGAATAACTACCAGCAGACCGGCAAAGCCCACAGCTGCCAGCATGACGATGCCGTATTCAGCGGTGGTTGCGCCCGCCTCACTATCGTCAAGACCGGCCCGAACAAGCTGCCCTTCCACCACATCTGACTCGCTCTTAGCCCGATGCTGTAGTCGTTGATCGACAGCAGCTAAATGCTCCTTACGACTGGTTCGCTCGCTACCGATTAGGGGTAATAAGGGGTGTTTCAACACGGTATCCTCCTTGATGTAGAGCCGCCCAGCTACGGTGCTGGGCTGCTTTGGTTGTTGTGGTGCTCTCGGGTGAAGGTGGGGTAAGGGGCGGGTAAAGGTGGTGGAGAAAGACGCCGGGGCCTTCACCCGAGATACCTGTAGCCTGTCAGAGTCCCGACTGAGCTGTACAGGGTGGCACCCCCTGTGGATAAATCGTCCTCTGCTACTGCCCCGTGCTTATGGGACGTGCGGGCACTGCTTGCTCTGAATTTGGTGAAGCTATGACGCAACTGTGACGCTTTAGAAGGTTATTTTTCTTGCCTGTGAACAAGGGCCGGGGAGCCCCGAGTTCCTTAGAAAAGTGACGGCAGGAGAGCGATAAGCACCGGTACCACTCCTAGACAGATAAAGGACGGCAGCGAGCATGCTCCCAGGGGCACCACCAGTTTGACCCCTAGACGGGCTGCTGCCTTTTCGTAGGCTCGCTGCCGGTGGCGCCGCTGCCGCTGAGCCAGAACCCGCACCAGCTGGGCGCCCGGGGCACCCGTGCTCAGCGTCAACCCAAGGGCTTCGCGAATACCCTCTAGCTCTTTGGCAACCGGCGGAGCCCAGGCGTCCGCCCAGCTCTTTCCCCGGTAGAGGCCTTCCACCACCGCGGCTAGCTCCGCCCGGTGTCTTCCATTTTCAAGCTGACCAAGCTGCTGCAACACCGCCGGGACCGAGAGCCCGGCAGCAAGCATAGTAGCTGCCATATCCAGGTAGAGGGCACCGTCCAAGGCGGGAGCGGACGACGGGAGAGGCTGTTCTTCACCCTGTTGCTTTTCTGAGGCTGCCTGCCCCCGCCCTGCCCCAGCAGAAACTGCGCTCCGGCGTCTTAGCACCAAAAGTAGAGCTGCTCCCATCAGGCAGGCGCAGCTAACGCACAGTACCAGGAAGATCATTGCCCCTCCTCAGCCCTACGAATCAGGTGGGCAGTCCAGCGGTTCCCGCACCAGGCCAACACCAGACCAATAAGCCCGATGAGGGCGCCCGGGACCGACCCCAGGAGAACCCCCAGCGGGTCAGTTCCCATCACAATTCCCAGCCCTAGCCCGATAAAGGGCAGCCAGGAAAGAATCCGCCCCGTAGCCCGCGGACCGCTCAGGGCAGTTTCCCGCTGCTGCCGCAGGTCAATCTCCGTCTCAAGGTAACGAGCAAGGTGCTCGAAGACCTGCGCTAAAGACGCCCCGGTGCGCTCGCCCACCTGCCAGCAGGCAGCCACTGCAGCGGCTCCCTGCCGCACGCTATCTCGCACTTCGCTCTGCACCGCTGCCTGCTGGTAGACAGGAGCCAGCGGACGCCCCTGGCTAGCTGCCGTGCTAGCAGCCTCAAACAGTTGGGCTATCTGAGCCCGGGCGTCTTCCAAGACCTGCTGCTGACGGGAAGCAGGGCTAAGAAACCTCAGGAGCCTCACCCGGCTGGTCGCACTGTGACGCGCGGGGGCTACATCGGGTTTTCCTACGGCCAAGCCCGCCAGGTAAACAGCTACCTGAGTGCAGGCCGCCGCCGGAGTACACCCGGCCTTGAGCAGAGCGGCAAGGCGCCAGATGGCGTCCGGCCACAGTTCCAGCTCTTCGATACTGGCAGGGGCAGCCCGTCGCGCTAGCCCCTTCTTACTGATCTTCCGGGAGCTCAGCCCTAACACGCTACACCCGCCTCGGCACCCTCCCACAGTCCTGCTGCTCGGCAGAGCTCTTCGCTCCCGGGGTGCCAGCGCAAGTAGGTACCCCGCCGGCGAGGTTCCACGGTGCAGACCGGCTCAACGGCAAGCTCAGGGGCACCGGTGAGCCGGTAGACCCCGCGAACAAGCCGCTGCCCTTTCTCCCGCTCAAGGTGCACAATGTAGTCCAGAGCGGTCGCAGCTTGAAGAGCTACCGCCTGGCTACTCACCCCGGCCAGAGCCCCCATGGCATAGAGCCGAGCCGGCACAGCCTGGGCTGAGTTGGCGTGCACGGTAGTGCCGCTACCGGCGTGACCGGTATTCATGGCAGTGAGCATATCCATGACTTCAGCACCGCGGCATTCGCCCACCACCAGCCGGTTGGGCCTCATGCGAAGGGCCTGGCGAATCAACTCGGCCAGCCCCACCTCCCCCTGCCCCTCAGCGTTAGCTGCCCGGGCTTGCAGGCTCACAGCGTGCGGGTGATCCAGATGTAGCTCAGAGGTGTCCTCCACAAGTAGCAGGCGCTCACCGGCGTCCGCCTCCTGCAGCAGGGCACCTAACAGGGTTGTTTTTCCGGTGCCGGTTCCGCCGCTGACCAGCAGGTTAGCCCGCGAACGCACCAGGTACCGCAGCACCAGTTCCAGGCCTCGCCCCAGCATTCCCCGCTCCTGGAGCTGGCGCAAGGACGGGCGCTGGGCCGGTTGCAGGCGCAGGGAGAGCAGGGTTCCGGAGCGGCTCAGGGGCGGCAGCAGGGCGTGGATGCGGATGCCCTGGGCTGTCTGGACGTCAGCGGCAGGGTAGGCGTCGTCCAGGCGGCCACCGGCCGAAAGAATGAGTCGGGTGGCCAGGGCTCTGACGGCCTCGTCGTTAGGGAAAGTGATGGCAGCCCGGCGCAGGCTACCGGCAGCCTCGTACCACACATCTCGGGGGCCGTTGACGAAGATATCGGTGAGATCTGGCTGAGTCAGCAGAGGTGTGAGAGGGCCCAGGTCGGTTTCGGCTGGCTCTATAGCCAGCAGGGGTAGCTCCTGGGGCAGGGCGGTGGGCTCGGCAGCCGATCCCGGTGTGGAAGGCACCTGCGCTCTAGGCTCGGCCTCGGCCTGTTCATTGGAAGCGGGCTCTCTTGCTACAGGCTCGCTGGCCAGGAACTCGCTGATCTGGGACTCGTTAACTGGGAGCTGGGGCTCAAAGAAGCGGCGCCGCGACCGGCGCACACGCAGATTAGTATCGGGCATGGCTACCTTTCGGGTAGACCCAGTACCCGGCGTCTTTCTCCTGTTCCCCTTTATGCCACAGAAGAAGTGCCGTGTCTAGCCCTGTGAACAGCGCAAACGGCATAATAGAAAGATGTACATCGTGCTTGGCCCAGCGACCTCCCCCGGCGATACGCCCCTGTGGGAGGCCATTACGCTGAACGACACCGGCTCAGGCACCCACCGCATTTTCCCTTTCGCTAAGCTCCCCGACTTTGTGCGCGCGGTAGAAGCCCAAAACCCGCACCGGGTGATTCGCTGGGCCTGGGCGGACGCCCGCGAGCTCATGCCCGCCCTGCTGGCAGCTGGCGTCTCACCGGCGTCCTGCCACGACCTGCGCCTAGCCCAGCGAATCCTGCTCACCGCCGCCACCCGCGCCCAAAACCGGCTGCCCTACACCCCCACCATCGACCTCACCCCCGAACCCGCGCCTCCGGCAGGAGTGTTACCCGCCAGACGACAAATCGAGGGGCAAACCTCCCTCTTTGATGACCTGGGCTCAGCCTCCCCCGAACAGCACGAGGCAGCCGGGCCAACCGCGTCCGCCCTGCTCGCCGAACTCCGCGCCCAGCTAGAGGCCGTCGCCGCCTGCCCCGCCCCCGCCCGGCTCTCCCTCCTACTCGCCGCAGAATCCCAGGGCGCCCTCATCGCAGCCGAAATGAAGCACTACGGCATGCCCTGGAACCGCACCATCCACGAAAAAATCCTCGAACACGCCCTCGGTCCCCGCCCCGCAGGCTACGACCGCCCCTACAAGATGGAGCGCCTCGCCGCCCGCATCCGCGAAGAGCTCGGCGCCCCCAACCTCAACCCCGACTCACCCCAAGAAGTCCTCAAAGCCCTCCAGGCAGCCGGCCATTCGGTCACCTCCACCCGCAAGTGGGAACTCACCGAATGGGCCAACGCCGTCCCCCACCTTCGCGAAGAACGCTGGCAACTCGTCCGCCCCCTGCTCGACTACAAACGCCTCGCCCGCCTCTACACCGCCAACGGCTGGAACTGGCTCGACACCTGGGTAACCAACAACCGCTTCCACCCCACCTACGAAGTCGGCTCCGCCGCCACCGGCCGCTGGGGCGGGCACGGCGGCGGCGCCATGCAAATACCCAAGGACGTCCGCCCCGCCATCCGCGCCGAAGAGGGCATGATGCTCACCGTCGCAGATGCCGCCCAAATCGAACCCCGCGTCCTCGCCGTCATGAGCGGCGACCGCGCCCTCGCCGTCGCCGGACGCGGCACCGACCTCTACCTCGGCATCGCCCACATCGGCGAACGCACCGGCAGCGTGCTCAACGACCGCTCTCACGCCAAAATCGCCCTGCTGGCCGCCATGTACGGGGCCACCACCGGCGAAGGCGGGCAGCTCATGCCCCACCTCAAAAAAATGTTCCCAGCCGCCATCGTCCTCACCGAACGTGCCGCCGACGTAGGCCTCCGTGGCGGGCAGGTCACCACCTACCTAGGGCGCACCTCCCCAGCACCCTCCCACGCCTGGTTCCAAGCCCAACGCAACCAGGTCACCGCAGCCGACGAACGCGCCGCCCGCTCAGCCGCCCGCGCCCACAGCCGCTTCACCCGCAACTTCGTCATCCAGGGAACAGCCGCCGAATGGGCCATCATCTGGATGGCCCAAATCCGCAAACGCCTCCGCACCGAACGCCGCTTCGGCAAGCGCATGCAAACCCGCCTGGTCTACTTCCTCCACGACGAAATCATGCTCTACGGGCCAGTCGGCGAATCAGCCCGCGCCGCCGAAATCGTGCGCGAATCGGCACAAGCTGCCGCCGAACTCATCTTCGGCCCCACCGACGTCGAATTCCCCGTCACCGTGGTCACCACCGACGACTACTCGCAGGCTAAATAGGCTAACTCCCAGCTTCCCGGGTGCGCTTCTTATCCCAGGGCTCTTCCCAGCCCAGCTCTTCAAAGACGCGGGAGAGCAGGTTGCCGGTAAAACCCCAGATGGTAAAGGGGGCGAAGTCGCCAGTTACCTCAAAAGCTGGGGACTTATGCCGGGCTCTTCCCCGGGTCACCGTCATGGTTAGCCGATTATCCGGGTTGAGCAAATCTGCCACCGGCACACGAACCACCAGGGTTGACTCGTTCCGGTCTACTGCCTCCACCGGGGTCGGCAGATCCCACCAGCCCAGCACGGGAGTCACCCGGTAGTTACTGACCGGTAAGTCAACGGCCGGGAGTTGCCCCAGCAGGCGCACGCCGTCTGCATCCAGACCGGTTTCTTCTACAGCCTCCCGCAGGGCAGCTACCTGCTGAGCGGTTCGGCCGGTGCGGGCCGCCTCATCATAGTCCTCAGGGTCAATCCGCCCACCGGGCAGGGCAGGCTGGCCAGCGTGGTGGCGCAAGGCATCCGACCGTACCAGAACCAGCAAATCAATATCTGAAGCTACCGTGCCGCACCCGGTATTCTGCGCCGGAGCATCATCGAGCACCCCCATCAGCACCAAGACAGCAGCATGCTTGACGCTACCCGGCTCCATCTGCCCTATCGGCCACGAGTCCTCCGGGCGTACGATGCTCGGGGCCCGCTCCGCCAAATCCTGGAGAGCCACCAAGGCGGGGTGCTGCCCTGCGACCTCTTCCCCTAACGTCTCTTTCCTAAGCACTGAGCGTCCACCCCTCTGCCCGCACCTGGCGACGAGTTGCCCCCTGCACAAAGCGCAGGTGCAGGCGCTCGCGCCCCGGAGCCATCTCGTATTTGAGCAGTTTCTCTGCCGCTACCGGGTCGGTTTCCCCGCTGCCGTAGGCCGGGCAGAGGTCAGCAACGGGGCAGGCCCCGCAGGCCGGTTTTTGGGCATGGCAGATTCGGCGACCGTGGTAGACCAGGCGGTGGGAAAGCTGGGTCCAGTCCTTGGGTTCAAAGAGTTCGGCGACATCGCGCTCGACCTTAACGGGGTCTTCTTCGGTGGTGAAGCCAAAGCGGCGGGCTAGGCGGCCGAAGTGGGTATCAACGGTAATTCCCGGCTTGCCAAAGGCGTTACCCAGCACGACGAAAGCGGTCTTCCGCCCCACACCGGGGAGTTTGACGAGGTCCTCCAGGGTAGCTGGTACCTGCCCGCGGTGGTCTGCCACCAGCTGGGCAGCCAGATTCACGATTGCCTTGGCCTTAGAGCGGTAGAAGCCCAGGGGCCGCACAATGTCTTCTACGTCTTCGATTCGGGCGGACGCCAGCGCCGCCGCATCGGGGTAGCGGGCAAAAAGTTCGGGGGTGGTGGCGTTCACGCGCACGTCGGTGGTTTGGGCTGAGAGCACGGTAGCCACCAGAAGCTCAAAGGGGTTATCAAAGTCGAGTTCGGCAACCGCATAGGGGTAGGTCTCCCCCAAAATACGGTTGATTTTGCGGGCGCGACGAGTGAGGGCTAGGAGGCTTTCGGTCTCACCGCCAGCTGCCGCGCGGGCGTGCTTTCGGGCGGACGCGCGCGCCTTAGGCTCGGGTACAGAGCGGGTTTCAAGCTGGGCGACCTCGTCAGGGCTAAGAGGTACATCGGCATGTAGAGGCATATACCCAAGCCTACCGCCGCCCGTCCTTGCGGTACCCGGGTTAGCTGCCACCGGCGTCCTGATTTCGCGTAACACGAACGCACAAATTTGTGACTAGCGCTACATGGTGCGCTAAGGTGAGAAAAAGTCCGTTTGTGGCGCACATCAATGACGCGCCCCACAGAACAGGAAGGCACACCATGACCGACACCCAGGACGTCTTCGCCCCCAGCGCCGAGTTCTCAGCCCAGGCCAACGCTCAGCCCGGCATCTACGAAGAAGCCAAAGAAAAAGGCACCGAATTTTGGGCAGAACAGGCCCGCAACCTGCTCACCTGGTACAAGCCCTTCACCGAAACCCTCGACTGGTCCAACCCGCCCTTCGCCAAGTGGTTTGCCGACGGCGAGCTCAACGCCTGCTACAACGCTGTAGACCGCCACGTCGAAGCTGGCAAGGGCGATCGCACCGCGATCCTCTTTGAGGGCGAGCCCGGCGATACCAAGTCCTACACCTACGCAGATCTCAAGGACGAGGTCTCCCGCGTCGCCAACGGTCTCGAGTCCCTGGGCGTCACCAAGGGCGACCGCGTCGCCATCTACCTGCCCATGATTGCCGAAGCCGTGATTGCCATGCTGGCTTGCGCCCGCATCGGCGCTGTGCACTCTGTCGTCTTCGGCGGCTTCTCAGCCGATGCCCTGCTCTCCCGCATCGAGGACGGCGAAGCCAAGCTGGTTATCACCGCCGATGGCTCCTTCCGCCGTGGCAAGCCCTCCATGCTCAAGCCCGCCGTCGACACCGCCCTGGCCAAGGGTGGCTCTTCGGTCGAAAAGGTTCTGGTCGTCAAGCGCAACGGCGAAGATATCAACTGGGTTGAGGGCCGCGACGTCTGGTGGCACGAGCTGGTTGCCGAGCAGTCCACCGAGCACGAGCCCTCCCGCCAGAACGCCGAAGACCCCCTCTTCATCCTCTACACCTCCGGCACCACCGGTAAGCCCAAGGGTATTCTGCACACCACCGGCGGCTACCTCACCCAGGGCGCTTTCACCCACAAGAACATCTTCGACCTCAAGCCCGAGACCGACATCTACTGGTGCACCGCAGACGTCGGCTGGGTCACCGGCCACTCCTACGTCGCCTACGGCCCCCTGGTCAACGGCTCCACCCAGGTCATCTACGAAGGCACCCCCGATGCCCCGCACCGCGGCCGCTTCTGGGAAATCGTGCAGAAGTACGGGGTGACCATCATGTACACCTCCCCCACCGCTATCCGCACCATGATGAAGTGGGGCGAGGACATCCCCGCCCAGTACGACCTGTCCACCCTGCGTGTGCTCGGCACCGTGGGCGAAGCCATCAACCCCGAAGCCTGGCGCTGGTTCCACCGCGTCATCGGCGGCGGCAAGTGCCCCATCGTCGATACCTGGTGGCAGACCGAGACCGGCGCGATCATGGTCTCCCAGCTGCCCGGCATCACCGCAGCCAAGCCCGGCAGCGCCCAGCAGCCCATCCCCGGCATCACCATCGACGTGGTGGACGACCTGGGCGAGTCCCTGCCCAACGGGCAGTCCGGCTTCCTGACCATCCGCGAGCCCTGGCCCTCCATGCTCCGCACTATCTGGGGCGACGACGACCGCTTCGTCGACACTTACTGGTCCCGCTTCGAGAAGATGTACTTCGCCGGTGACGGCGCCAAGCGCGACACAGACGGCGACCTCTGGGTTCTGGGCCGCGTGGACGACGTCATGAACGTCTCCGGCCACCGCCTCTCCACCCCCGAGATTGAATCAGCTCTGGTCTCCCACCCCGCCGTCGCCGAAGCAGCAGTTGTTGGTGCAGCCGACGAGACCACCGGCCAGGCCGTCATGGCCTTCGTCATCCTCAACGACGAGGCCAAGGCAGCAGGTCAGGACGAGACCGAGCTGGCCGAGCAGATTCGCGCTCACGTGGGCGTCGAAATTTCCCCGATTGCCAAGCCCAAGCGTGTGCTCATTGTTGATGATCTACCCAAGACCCGCTCCGGTAAGATCATGCGCCGTCTGCTCAAGGATGTGGCCGAAGACCGCCCGGTCGGTGACACCACAACCCTGGCAGACCCCACCGTCATGGAAGCTATCGAGGCTAACTTCAAGAAGGGTTAGCAGCGCGATATAACAGGATGTGGGGCATGCGTACCCGCCGACTAACCTTCTTGCTGGCTCGCAAGCTCGCAAGCAATTCATGCCAGCCCCAGCCAGTCGGCTTTGGCACGCATGCCCCACATCCATCGAAGTTAGTGTTCTTGACTAAATGCCCGCCCCAGTGTGCTCCATCTATGGCAGCAAGCTGGAGGCGGGCGTTTTCGTGTGAAAAACTAGAAGCTATGGCAACACCACAGACTGCACCACGACATATCTCCGTGATCAACGGCCCCAACCTCAACCTGCTCGGCGTGCGCAAACCCGAGATTTACGGGCGTACCACCCTGACCGACATCGAAGCCACCCTCCGCGCCCAGGCCGCCGAGCTGGGCTATGAGATTACCTTCATGCAGTCCAACCACGAGGGCGATCTGATTGACGCCATCCAGGCCGCCCGCACCGCGTCCGCCGGTATCATCATCAACCCGGCCGCCTACACCCACACCTCCGTGGCCCTGCACGATGCCCTTGAAGCGGCCGAGTTGCCGGTCGTTGAAGTGCATCTCTCCAACGTTCACCAGCGGGAGCCCTTCCGCCACCACTCCTATGTTTCTCCCCAGGCGACCGCCGTCATCGCCGGTGCCGGGGCCCAGGGCTACGAGCTGGCGCTCTCCTTCCTAGCCCACCATCTGGGCTAGTTCGGCACGATGGCTACCCAACCTCGGGCGCAGCTGACCCTCACCGACGCCGTCTACATCGGTGCCGGGTCCATGATTGGGGCTGGCCTCTTTGCCGCCTTCGCGCCGGCAGCGGCAGCAGCTGGGAACTGGCTGTTGCTCTCCCTAGCCCTAGCTGCCTTTCTCGCCTTCGCTAATGCCACCTCTTCGGCCCAGCTGGCTGCCCAGCACCCCGAATCAGGCGGCACCTACATCTACGGCAGCCGTCAGCTCGGCCATATCTGGGGCTTTGCAGCGGGGTGGTGCTTCGTCATCGGTAAAACAGCCAGCTGCGCCGCTATGGCTATGACCTTTGCCGCTTATCTGGCACCGGGCTATGAAAAGCTCCTGGCTATCGCCGCAGTTGCCGCCCTCACCGCCGTCAACTACAGGGGCATCACCCGTACCGCAGCCCTCACTAAAATCCTGGTCACTCTGGTGCTCCTAGCCCTGGCCGTCTTTTTCGGTGCGGTTCTCCTCGGGGTAGCTCCGGACCCCGCAGCGATTACTGCCAGCGCAGGGAGCGGGGCGGGAGCGTCCGCCGCACCCACTAGCCCGGCGGCAACTATCTACGGGGTCATGCAGGGCGCTGGCCTGCTCTTCTTTGCCTTCGCCGGCTACGCCCGTATTGCCACCATGGGGTCAGAGGTCAAAGACCCCGCCCGCATCATTCCGCGGGCTATCATCATTACCCTGACGCTGGTGGGCACCCTGTACCTGCTAGTTGCCCTCGCGCTCATCCACCAGCTGGGTTATGCGGGCTTGGCAGGAACGTCCGCCCCGCTGGCTGCGGCGGTAGGGTCGTCCGCACCCCTGAGCGCCCTCATGGGTATCGCGGCTTCCATCGGTGCACTCGGGACATTACTGGCCCTCATCACCGGCATCGGCCGCACAGGTCACGCCATGGCTACCCACCGCGACCTGCCCGCCTACTTTGCGCACCTGCACCCGGTCTACGGGGTACCCTACCGGCTAGAAATCACCGTAGCGGTGGCCGTGACCGCCCTGATTCTGTTCTTTGATGTGCGCAGCGCTATCGGCTTTTCGTCCTTCGGCGTGCTGCTCTACTACTGCGTGGCGAACCTGGCAGCCTTCACGCAAACCGTCCCCTACCGCCGCTACCCGCGCACCCTGCAGGTTGCCGGGGCAGCGGGCTGTTGCTTGGTGGTGGGGACGTTGCCGCCCGCCTCTATCGCAGGCGGGCTACTTCTGCTGGGGGTGGGGCTAGCGGTTTATCTTCTCTATGCCCGCCCCACCCAGATCGCCCAGCCTTAGCTGGGCACGCACTGGCCGGTAGCAACCTCGGGTGAGGCTGCGCTGACCTGAGCCAGGGCCTCAAGAATATGCGCCGCCGGGACGGCATAGCCGGTCTGGCTCTGGGTTGACTTGGCAAAGACCATAGCCATAACCTGCCCGTCCTCGGTGAGCACAGGTCCGCCCGAGTTACCCTGCTGCACCTGGGCAGCAAGCTGATAGACCAGACGAGAGGGGTTAGTTTCACCTGTTTGCGAATTGATGGTTTGGGTGTAACCCAACCCCTGAACTATTGCAGCCCGGCTCGTGAAGGGGCCGCCACCGGGGTAGCCCATGAAGGCAACTTCGGTTCCCGAAGCGACCTCGGCCTGGTTGACGGATAGGGGGGTGAGGTCAAGATCGGGGGCGCTGATAATCGCGATATCGCGTTCAGTATCGTAGTAGACCACATCGCCCGTTGCAGCCTGACCGTCGCGGCTCAGCAGGGTAGGGGTGCTCACGCCCGCAACCACGTGCGCGTTGGTCACCACGAGACCACCGTCCACCACGAAACCCGAACCCTCAGATGTGTAATTACAAGCCTGGGCTGCACCCACAACCTGCACCACCGACCAGCCAGCTTCTTCCAGCGCAGCTGTTTCAAGGGTGCCGAGCGGGGCGGACTGCTCGGGGTAAAGCAGCTGGGAGATTTCAGGAAGGCCAGTGGCCTGCACGATTTGGCCGCGGATCTCGGCGACCTTCTCTTGGGCGGAGGCCGGGGTCATCTGCATCATCCAGCTAATGACCTTAGAGTCTGCGGTCAAAGCGGTAAGAGAGGGAATACCCAGGGGCCGGACGACCAGCACCACCGTGACAATCACGAGCGAGGCCAGCACCATGTTGACTAATCCACCGGCAAGCCGCTCCAGACCTCGCAGGGGCGTGCGGTCGCTTGCCCTGCGGATAGCACTGCCCAGGGTCATACCCAGAGTCTGCCCCAAAACCAGGCAGGCAAGTACCGTGCCCAGCCCGGCCAGCAGGTACCACCGTGCATCAACCTGGTCAATGACCCAGGGGGTGGCGTAAATGGCTGCAACCGCACCCAGTACAAACCCAACAAAGGTACCCAGGGTGACAAAGAGCCCCTGCCGTACACCGGCTAAGAAGTAGAGGGCAATAATAGCAATAATGACCCAGTCAAGAACGGTCATGATTCTCCATTCAACGGGGAAGGCTAAATGGGCTAGGCTCCACCCTATGCCGCCTCAGCAAAAATAGACCGAGCGGACGCGGGGAGCTCTGCCGGGACTCAGCTCTCACAGGAATACCACAGCCTACACTCCCAACCTGAAAAAATAGGCGGAAACTCAGGAAAAATTCTCGGTGAAGGAACTAAGCTCTAGGCGCTTTGGGTATCGAAAGCATCAAATATCCTGTAGGCTCTTATTAGTTGAATATGTCACAGATAAAAGTGCTGTGTGATGGACTAGGCAAAGACTATGCTTAGAAGTCTGCCCGCCCTGTGTGTACAGGGCACTGCACTCGAATCGCCCTTTAGATCCACATCAGGAGTAAAAGAGAACCATGGATATTGAAGTACTACGCCGTGCTCCGCTGTTCGCTTCACTCGACGACGAAGCCTTTGCAGCACTGACCGAAGACATCACCGAAGTTGACCTTTCACGCGGTGCTACCCTCTTCTACGAAGGCGACCAGGGCGATCAGCTCTACTTTGTTATCTCAGGCAAGATGAAGCTGGGCCGCACCGCTTCCGACGGCCGTGAGAACCTGGTAGCTATCATGGGCCCCGGCGAAATCTTCGGCGAGATGGCCCTGTTTGACCCCTCACCCCGTTCAACCAGCGCAACCGCTGTTTCTGAGACCCGCCTGGCAGGCGTGAAGCACGACTCCCTGCGCAAGGCTATGGAGAAGTCCCCCAATATCTCCGCTCAGGTTCTGCAGGCTCTGGCCCGCCGTCTGCGCCGCACCAACGAGAACCTAGCCGACCTGGTCTTCTCAGACGTACCCGGTCGCGTTGCCAAGGCTCTGCTTGACCTGGCTGACCGCTTCGGCCGTCCTGCTACCGACGGTGTGCTGGTTGCCCACGAACTGACCCAGGAAGAGCTGGCCCAGCTGGTCGGCGCTTCCCGTGAGACCGTCAACAAGGCTCTGGCCGAGTTCGTTTCCCGCGGCTGGATCCGTCTGGAAGCTCGCGCTGTGGTCATCCTCGACCTGCAGCGTCTGCGCCAGCGCTCCCGCTAAGGTGGGGCGGGCGTCCTGCCTGCTCTCAATACTCTAAAACCGGGTGGTCAGCTTGAGCTGACCACCCGGTTTTTTGCACCTGCCGAAGAGGCAGGGGGCGGACGCCGGTGGTTAGCGGGTCTGCCAGGTGAGGCCGTCGAGTGAGGTGATGAGGGTGGTGCTGCTTGAGGGAACCCAGGCCGGGTAGCCAACTTCAAGGGTGTAGGTTCCGTTGGTGTAGTGGGCCTCTAGCAGGTAGGAAGCTGCCGGGTCTAGATCGTGGGTAGTCCAGGTGAGCCCGTTATTTGCGCTGGTCAGCAGTGTGGCTCCTTCGGCACGGGCTTGGCAGTAGACCAGAACTGTCTCACTGAGGCGCTGGTGGCCGCAGAGCTCTAGGGATTTGGCTCCGACCGTAGAGATTTTTCCGCCCATAAGCCAGTGGCCCCGGTCGGGGCTATAGGTTGCGGCGTAGATGTCGTTGCTGTTGGCCAGAACCAGGCCGAAAGTTCCGCTCTCGTCGATGTCGGTGACGTTTTCAGCCTCAACAGGGGTAAGCGGGGCAGGAGAGTAGGGGTGGCCGGTGGGCTCGGGGGCGGGCATTGATGGTGCGGACGGAGTTGAGGCCTCTGGTACCCGAATCTCATCCAGGCTGCTCGGCGGTGTGGGGGTAGCCCTGCCGTCGTAGTTGTTGTACCAGCAGACATAGCTATCGCCAAGGTCACGGGCAAATATCAGGTAGGCCTGCTCTAGCTGCCTGCAGGAGTCACCCCCAAATGGGGTTCTGACCTGGTAGTAGGTTTTCCCCTCAATCTCATAACGCGTCCAGTCATTGCCCAGCACCAACAAGAAGATAAAGAAAAGAGTCATCAATAGGGCAAGAGCACTTGCCAGCAAGAACAGAAGTCCTTGGGCGAACCAGGTGGTTAGCAAGACCAGGGTGCTGCTTCTAGCTCCATCTGGCTGGGGGATTTTTCCCAGGCTCTTGAGGATATAGGCGGTGCCACACACCAGTAATGTAAGGGCCGCCAGGTAAAAAAGCCCCAGGCAGAAAAGACCAACCTCGGGGATGAGCAAGAAACCCAACGCGTCCACCCCATACCGGCCACCGGCAATCACCACCAAAAGAAAGCAGGCCCCCAGGGTCGCCCATCTGGTAAGTCTCTGTGTGAACGAGATGGGTACTGGGCTGGGGGCCTGATGCTTGAGGGGCACGACTAGACCTTTTTCTCCTGCACCGCCAGGTAGCAGGTGCCGGCGGCGTCCTGCTTAACCTCGGGCAGATAGAGGGAAACCTGGCGTCGCTTGGCCAGGAAGGCAACCGCCCCGGAGGCAGAAGCGAGCTGTTCCAGCAGGTACATGACGCCGGGGGTCACCAGCTCCTGGAAGGGAACCCCGACGGTGTCCTCCTGCCCAATTTCGTTACCGAGTTCCACGCTCATGGGGTGGGCAATCAGCTCACGCACGCTGACCCAGCGACCCCATATTCCCTTCCCGGCGAGCAGGGAGGGGTTCTGCCCCACCGGCACCGCGCAGGTGAAATAGTGAATGTCGTAGCGCTTGTGGAAGAAGCCCGGTGACTGCCAGCGGGCTAGGGGCTTGAGCAGGTCGGCACGGATTTTAAGACCGCGGCGTTCCAGGTAGTCAGCAAAGGTTTTATCCTGCTGAGCTACAGCAAGACGTGAGGCCATACACTCGTGCCCGCTAGTGAGCTCAATAGTTGAGAGCTCACCGCTGCCAGCTAAGAGCACGCCGGTCTCTTCAAAGAGCTCACGCACCGCGGTAACTACGGCAGCGTTAGCTGCCCCCAGGTCGTCCTCGCTGAAGGCCTTGGCCCAGTATTCACCGCTGGGGCCCACCCAGCCGATGGGGGTGGCGTCCTCGGGCACACCCAGGCCGCCGGGGAAGGCAACCCGACCCATAGGAGATTTAACCCGGTAGGTCATAAAGGTTTCAGGCCCAGAAGCACCATCACGCACAAAAACGACCGCGGCGGCAGGCTTAGCCGCGCGCGGTGTACAGTCCCCCTCATTGAGCCAGGTACGGGCGGATTCCTGCTGGCTTGACGGGATGGGGTGGGTTTTGGGGGCCGGAGCCGCCGCCGAGACGTAGGGGGCGGACGCCGGCGGCGGCACCCGCTTGAGGGCGCCGGTATACATGGGTTGGCTAGGCATATTCCACGATGATGTCAACTTCTACCGGGGAGTCCAGCGGTAGTACCGGCACGCCAACGGCTGAGCGGGCGTGCACGCCTGCCTCGCCAAAGACCTCTCCCAGAAGCAGGGAGGCCCCGTTGATGACGGCGGGCTGGCCGGTGAAGGAGGGGTCTGATGAGACGAAGCCGACCACCTTGACCACGCGGGTGACGCGGTCAAGATCGCCGATGACGGACTTGACGGCAGCCAGGGCGTTCAGGGCTGAGAGGCTAGCCAGTTTCTGCGCGGTTTCGGGGTCTACAAAGCCTTCGGCGCCGGAATCTGAGACCTTGCCGGTGGCGGGCAGCTCGCCCTTAACGAAAGGCAGCTGGCCCGAGGTGTAGACGTAGTTACCGCTGGTGACGGCAGGAACGTAGGCAGCTACCGGGGCTGCCAGCTCGGGCAGGTCATAGCCAAGTTCTTTGAGGCGGTCTTCAATCTTTGACACGGTATACCTTCTTGAAAAGCAATATTTCTAGGGGCCAAAAACCGGGCTCGTGGCTATGGTCAGCCTGAACCCGGTTCTGGTGTGAGTATTTAGTTACTAGCCTTCTTGCGCTTGAAGTAGGCGATCGGATTGCCCTGAGTGGGAGCAACCATGTTTCCGGCGGGGGTGGCGCCGCTGGGGGCGGGGGCACCGGGGAGCACGGTAACGAGCTCCCAGCCGTCTTCACCCCAGTTGTCGAGGATCTGCTTGGTTGCGTGAATCATCAGGGGCACTGTTGCGTATTCCCATTTTTCCATAGCACCAAGCCTAGACTACCGGGGCTAAAAAGACGACTCTTACACCTCTCACAGGTTTTTCTTGGGTGGCTGTGACATGCGCGCCGGTGCGTTTTTCGCCCTGAGCCGATAAACTGATGCAATGGCTTCTTCAAAGAATGTGCGAAAGAGGCGCCGTAGCTCCGGCGACCTTGTTCAGTTTATTGCGCTGAGCATCATTGCCGGTTTTATTGCGGCGCTGATTATGGTGCCCCCTACAACGGCACTGAGTGCATCTATTAATGCATCGATGAACTGGTTTAAGAGTCTGCCCGCGACCCTCAGCGACGGCCCACGTTCGCAGCCGTCTGTTATCTACGCGAATGACGGTAAAACCGAGCTTGCCTCCTACTACGCTCAGAACCGCACCGATGTGGCGCTGGATGACATCTCCCAGCACATGAAAGACGCAATTCTTTCGTCCGAAGACCGCAACTTCTACGACCACGGCGCGGTTTCCCCCATGGGTATCGCCCGTGCTCTGGTCAATAACATCATCAACCCGAACGCCCGCCAGGGCGCCTCAACCCTAACCCAGCAGTACGTCAACAACCTGCTCATTGACGCTGCTGAGCAGTCGGGCGAAGAGGCCTCCACTTTGGGGGCCAACAAGGACTACCTTGACAAGGTCAAGGAAATCAAGCTGGCCATTTCGATGGAACAGAACCTCTCTAAAGACGAGATTCTCGAGGGTTACCTCAACATCATTAACATGGGCGGCTCCAACTACGGCGTAGAGGCAGCAGCCTACTACTACTGGGGTATCTCAGCTTCAGAGCTCAGCATCTCCCAGTCGGCCATTTTGGCGGGCATGGTGGTGTCTCCCAACATTTACCGCCCCGATGTAAATCCTGAGCTATCCAAAGAGCGCCGTGACGTGGTGCTCGGTACCATGTTCCGCGACGGTAAGATTACCGAAGATGAATACTCTGATGCTCTAAATGAGGAAATTACTCTCGATATTCACACCACCCCCATGGGTTGCTCTACCGCCGGTGACTTTGCACATTTCTGCTACTACGCTGTTACGGACTTCCTGAACGACGAAACCTACGGCGCAACCGAGGACGATCGCACCAACGCCCTCTACCGCGGCGGCTACAAGATCATTACCACCATTGACCCTGACGCCCAGAAGGACGCCAAGACCCAGGTTGAAGCCACTCAGCCTTCCACCAACAACCCCGACCGTGTCAGTGCCTCTCTCGTTTCAGTTGCTCCCGGCACCGGCAAGATTATTGCCATGGCCCAGAACTCCGGCTACGGCCCCTCTGATACAAGCGACTTTGCGGATAACTACTTCAACTTCAACGTGAGTGTCTCCCACGGTGGTACAGCAGGCTTCCAGCCCGGTTCAACCTTCAAGGCCGTGATTCTGGCCCAGTGGATTAAGGACGGCAAGGGCGTCAACGCCACCATTGATGGCACTTCCCTCAGCTACCCCAAGAGCTTCCAGTGGCCTGCTAAATGCGAGGAGGGCGGCTTCGTTACCTCCGAAGACGCTGATGGCTACGTCTTCACCAACTCTGAAGGCGGCAACCAGAGCTGGGGTACCGTGGCCTACGGCCTGAAGAACTCCATTAACTCCTACTCCATTAAGATGGCGTCGGTGACCGATGCCTGTGCCCTCAACGACCTACGGGCCAAGCTCCGCATCACCGACGGTAACGGGGCAGACCCCTATTCCATCACCCGCCCCGCCTACCTGCTGGGTGGTTGGCCCCAGGGTACCACCCCGCTGATTATGGCTTCGGCCTACGCCACTTTTGCCAGCGGCGGCACCTACTGCGAGCCTGTTTCGCTGGAGAAGGTCAGCAAGGGCGATACCGAGGTCAAGACCTATGAGTCCACCTGTGAGCGCGTACTTGAAGAGGACGTTGCCAACGGCGTGAACTACGTACTCAAGCAGGTTCTGGTGGACGGCTCGGGTTACCAGCGCGGTATTGGCCTGACCGATGCGTCCGCCGCTAAAACCGGTACCACCGATAACTCTGCCCAGACCTGGACCGTAGGGTACACGCGCGGCCTTTCCACCGCATCATGGGTGGGCAGCATGGAAAACGCCTCTCGCCCTCTCAACGGCCTTTCCATCAACGGTAGAGTTCTGGACTACGTGGACGGTGCCACCTACGCAGCTGCCCAGTGGCAGAAGTTCATGCAGGCCCAGGCTAAGAACTACAACACCGATAAGTTCGATACCCCCTCGAACACGGTTCTTGGTACTAACCAGTAAGGACTCCCTTGAATTCTCAGAATTCTCGTGGCGTGGCGGCTTCAGCTGGCACCCTGGCTCAGACCCTTTCAGGGGTTCTGGCAGCGGGTGCCGTAGCTGGGGCCGCCACGGCCGCTTATGCCCACTTTATTGAGCTCAATAACTTCCAGGTGCGCCGGGAAACCCTGCCGATTCTGCCGGCAGGTAGCCCCGATTTTAAGATTCTGCATATCTCGGATATGCATATGATTCCGGGGCAGGCCCAGAAAACCGCCTTTATGCATTCTCTAGCCGAGCTAGAGCCTGACCTGGTCATCAATACCGGCGATAACCTCTCCCATCTCGATGGCCTTCCCGCCCTACTAGAGGCCCTGGACCCCCTGCTGGATTTCCCGGGTGTCTATGTGCCCGGCTCTAACTGCTACTTTGCCCCGGTGCCCAAAAACCCGGCCCGCTACCTCTGGAAGAAGAACACCGGGGACGAGGCCAACGACCAAACCCGCGCGGTACTCCCCACCCAGGTAATGCACGATGCCTTCGATGCCCGCGGCTGGGTAGGGCTGATTAACCGCTATGAGACGCTCACCCTCGGAGGGCTGCGCCTAGAATTCTCCGGGGTGGACGACCCCCACCTGGAGTACGACCGCCACCCCGGTTTCTCCCCCACAGCTTTCAGCGCGGAGCCGGGCCCGAGCGTCCGCCTGGGTGTCTGCCACGCCCCCTACCTGCGCACCCTGGACCGGTTTGCGGACGACGGCGCCCAGGCTATCTTCGCGGGCCACACCCACGGTGGGCAGGTGTGCCTCCCGGGTGGGCGGGCCCTAGTGTCCAACTGTGACCTACCCCCGGCCCGGGCTAAGGGCCTCTCCTACCAGGGGGACGTACCTGTGCAGGTAACGGCTGGCCTGGGCACCTCACGCTATGCCCAGGTGCGACTCTTCTGCCCACCCGAGGCTGTACTGGTGACGCTGACGGCCCGGTAACCTATCTGGTTTTTGCAGGAATGCAAATGTAAGATAGATTACTATGGCTTCTCGACTACTGCGCGTCTCCCCCATACCCACGCCTCCCCCTGTGCCCTACGGTGCCCGCACAGAGCAGGACATCACCCTCTGGCAGTACTCCCGTCCTATTCGCGCGCGCTGGGTCTGCGGGCTTTTCGTAGCACTCACCGCAGCCATTATCGCTATCTCCATCCCCCAGGTGCTGGGCTGGATTGTCGATGCCATGCTGACCGACCAGCCCACCGTGGGAGCGGTCTGGGCAGGCGGCGCCCTGGTCTTTGCGCTGGGTCTAGCCCAATCTGCCCTTTTCTTCCTGCGTAGGCAGCTGGTTATTGAACCCGCCAGCACGGTAGAAAACACCATGCGCATCGACCTCTTCGACCGTCTACTGCGCTCCCCCGTGGCCTTCCACGACCGCTGGCCCTCGGGCCAACTCCTGACCCGTGCCATGAGTGATTTGGGCACTATCCGCCGCTGGACCGCCTTCGGCCTGATCCAAATCATTACCGTAGCCGTCCAGGTAACCGTCGGTAGTTTCTACATGTTTACCGGCTCCTGGCAGCTGGGGCTGGTCTTCCTGGCCAGCATGCCGCTGACCCTCTTCTGCGTCTGGCGGTTTGTACTGACCTTCCGCACCCTGACCCGCAAGGCCCAAGAACGTACCGGTGACCTGGCAACAACCGTCGAAGAATCGGTGCAGGGCTTACGCGTGCTCAAGGCGCTAGGGCGAGGCCCGCATGCCCTGGCCGGGTTCCGCCAAGAAGCCCAAGAACTACTAGACCTTGAAGTTGCGCGAGGCCGGGCCATGGGGCGGGTCCGTATGCAGACCACCCTCATTAGCGGAGCCTCCCTCTGCCTGGCTCTCCTCTGGGGCCTGCACCTGGTCAGTACGGACGTCATGACCGTCGGTGCCCTCACCAGCTATTTCGCAACCGCCACCATCCTGTTTACCCAGGTGGAGCGCTCGGGCATGCTGATTTCCATGTATCTGGCATCGAGTGTTTCGATGGACCGCCACCGCCAGGTCATGGTGGGCGAGGCCGGTGAAGATATCGACATTCTGCCTGCCCACCGCGAGCGCCCCGAAGCGGCAGCTGCCCGCCTCGATTTTAAGGACGTCACCTTCAGCTACGGGGAGCAGGAGCAGCAGGTGCTCACCGGCTTTACTCTGCAGGTGCGCCCGGGAGAGATTATTGCCCTGGTCGGTTCGACCGGGTCGGGTAAATCTACCGTCCTTCAGCTGGTACAGAGGCTCTATGAGCCGACTGCGGGCAGCATCAGCCTGAACGGTCGCGATATCGCCTCCCTTCCCCTACCTGATCTCCGTTCCCAGGTGGCAATTGCCTTTGAAGACCCCCTGCTGTTTTCGGCGAGCGTGCGCGATAACGTCCTGCTGGGTCTAGACCGCAGCGAACTTACCCCTGCTGAGGAAGAGGCCATTCTGACCCGTGCCCTGACCGTGGCTGCCGCTGACTATGTGTACCAGCTCCCTGAGGGAATCGATACCGTCATCGGTGAAGAAGGTATGAGCCTATCTGGTGGCCAGCGCCAGCGTCTCTCGCTAGCGCGCGCTATCGCCGCGAGCCCGGCCGTCCTCCTGCTCGATGATCCGCTCTCTGCCCTCGATGTGACGACCGAAGAAAAGGTGGTGGGCCTACTCAAACAGGAGCTGACCGAAACCACCACCCTGCTCACCGCCCACCGGCCCTCCACAGTGGCCCTGGCCGACAGGGTTGTGCTCTTGCAGCAGGGGCAGGTGGCAGCGGTGGGCACCCATACAGAGCTTCTGGACAACCCTGTCTACCGCGACCTCATGAGCACTGACACCACTCTGCCTACCGCAGGGCAGGACGCCGGGGCTCCGGCCCACGAGAGCGAGGAGGGCTAGCACCGTGGCAGCACACAAGATTTCCGATGCCGAAGACAGGATCACCCTCAGCCGCGAAGAGGCCAAGATGGTACGGCAGCGCTCGGTTGCCCTTCTGCTTGATGTCCTACGGCCGGTGCGGGGTCATTTACTCTTCACTCTCTTCCTGGTCATTCTGGCAACCGCCCTGACCACCGCCATGCCCTGGCTGATTTCCACGGCCATTAACGATGCCCTGGAGCCTCTTCTCACCGGGGACAGCAGCTACGCCATCACCCTAGCTGCCCTCTACGTAGCGGCTGCTTTGATCGCGGGCTTAGCCACCTACACCAACATTCTGCTCACCTATAAGATTTCCCAGAAAGTGCTTTTCGACCTGCGCCAGCGCATGTTTGAGCACGCCCAGAAACTGTCTGTGGGCTTTCATGACACCTACACCTCAGGTCGGGTCATTTCCCGCCTGACCAGCGACCTCGATACGATTCGCCAGTTCCTTGACTCCGGTCTCTCCGAGCTAGCAGCCATGCTGCTCTCTATCTCTTTTACCGTGGTTGCTCTTTGCCTGATGGACTGGCGGGCAGGCCTGGCCTTGCTGGTCATGATGCTGCCCGTCGCCTGGCTGACCGCCTGGTTCCGCCGCGAATCTGAACTGGCCTACCGGGCCCAGCGGGTGGCGTCCGCCCGCATCATCTCCCGCTTTGCCGAAACCTTCACCGGCCTGGCCGCCGTCAAGGCCTTCCGCGCCGAGGCAAGCTCCCGTGCAGCCTACGCGGACGCCGCCGAGGACTACCGAGTGCGCGTCATGCAGTCCATCAAGGTGCATGGCACCTACATGCCAGCCCTACAGGCCCTGGGTAACACCTTCGTGGCCATTGTGCTAGTCATTGGCGGTTACTCCATTCTGGGCGGCTCCATGCAGGCTGGCACACTGCTGGCCCTGGTCATCTACGCCAACCGGGTCTTTGAACCCATCTTCATGCTCTCGGACTACTACAACATGTTCCAGTCAGCGGTCTCTGCCCTCGAAAAAGTCTCAGGCTTTCTCGCTGAAGAGCCTGAGGTTGCCGAGCCCGAGCGTCCGGCCCAGCGCGAGACCCCAGCAACGGGGCACCTGGTCTTTGATGAGGTTGAGTTCGAGTACGTCAGTGGCCGCCCTGCTCTGCATCGCCTGAACCTTGATATTCCTGCGGGTCAGCGCCTAGCCCTGGTGGGTGAAACAGGTGCTGGTAAGTCAACCATCGCCAAGCTTATCGCCCGCTTCTACGACGTCACCCACGGTCAGCTGACCCTGGACGGGGTAGACCTGCGGGACCTCTCCGATGAGCAACTGCGCCGGGAGGTTGTCATGGTCACCCAGGAGGCCTATCTCTTCAAGGGCACCGTGGCTGACAACATCCGCCTGGGCAACCCCGCCGCCAGCGACGAAGAGGTCTTTGAGGCAGCCCGAAAGGTCGGGGCTTGCGACTTCATCATGAGCCTGCCCCAGGGCTTTGACACCAACCTGTCAAAGCGCGGCGGGCGGGTTTCTGCCGGGCAGCGTCAGCTCATCTCTTTTGCCCGCGCTTTCCTGGCCGACCCGGCCGTCCTGATTCTCGATGAAGCCACCGCCTCCCTCGATATTCCGACCGAAAAGCTGGTGCAGCAGGGGCTTGAGTCCCTGCTGGCGGGGCGCACCTCTGTGGTGATTGCGCACCGCCTCTCCACGGTCCTTACCGCCGACCGGGTGCTGGTGGTGTCGGACGGGCGCGTGGTTGAGGACGGCTCCCCCGCGGCCCTGGTGGAGGCCGGCGGACGCTTTGCCGCCATGGCCCGGGCCTGGGAAGAGAACAACAGTACCGAGGGCTAAATCGGGGTGATTTGGCAGGCTTAAGACCGCCGCGCTATACTTGAGAGGTTGTTATACGCAACAATCGGGATGTGGCGCAGCTTGGTAGCGCGCGTCGTTCGGGACGACGAGGCCGCAGGTTCAAATCCTGTCATCCCGACCAAGCACAACCGCCCCTGGATCTAGCCGGGGGCGGTTTTTTGTTGCCCGCTTTGCCCTCGTAGGGTCACACAGCGTCATAAATACTTGCATTGTAAAGTTTATAGGGTGTGGTCTAAAGAAAAATGCAAATGTGAAAGGAAAACCAGTGTCACAGAAAATTCTCGTTATCTCAGGCTCTGACCGCGACGGCTCCTTCAACACCCAGCTAGCAGAGCAGCTCGTTGAAGCCCTTGAAAACGAAGGGCAGAGCGCCGAGGTCTACGACTTCTCAGCCGTCCCCCTGCTCAGCCAGAACTCCGAGTTCCCCGCCCCCGCTTCCGTCGAGAAGCTGCGCGCCGACATCGCTAACGCGGCCGGTCTGATTCTGGTCTCCCCCGAGTACAACGGCTCCTACCCCGCCCGTCTCAAGAACCTGATTGACTGGGCCTCACGCGCCGTCATCGCGGGTGACAACACCACTCCCACCGTTCTTAACGGCAAGAAGGTCGGCGTTGCCTCGGTCGCCAACTCAACCTACGGTAAGTTCGTGCGCGAGCACCTGCGTAGCCTGGTCCCCTATGTTCGAGCCGACCTGATGGAGGGCGAGGGCCTGGGCGTCCGCATCCCCGGTGAGGCCTGGGGCACCGGCAAGCTAGAACTGGACGAAGAGCAGCAGAAGAACGTTGATCAGTTCGTTGCTGACTACCTGAAGTTCCTGGCCGACTAATCACCTGAACTCAAAAAATTGGGGCCTCCCTGGCACACAGGGAGGCCCTTTTGCATGGGTTTCAGCAGTTCGGCTCAGCGAGCTAGATTCAGCGGGAGAGCTTCGAGGGCCACCAGATTTTCTTGCCGATATCTTCCACGAGGGCGGGTATCAGCAGGGCTCGCACTACGGTGGCGTCGAGCAGCACGCCGAAGGCCACAATGAAGGCAAGCTGGGCCAGGAAAATCAGCGGGATGACGCCCAGGGCGGCGAAGGTTGCCGCAAGCACGATACCGGCTGAGGTAATCACGCCACCCGTTGCAATCAGTGCCGTTCGTAGGCCCTGTTCGGTCCCCTGATGCAGGGCTTCTTCTCGTACACGGGTCATCAAGAAGATGGTGTAGTCAATACCCAGAGCGACCAGGAAGACGAACCCGTAGAGGGGCACGGTGGGGTCAGCACCGGGGAAATTGAAAACGTGGTTGAAGACCAGGGCTGAGACGCCGAGGGCGGTGAGGTAAGAGAGCACGGTGGCAGCCACCAGCATCAGCGGTGCCAGAATTGAGCGCAGCAGAACCATCAGAATCAGGGTGATAACGACCAGCACTACCGGGATAATCAGGGCCCGGTCGCGCTGGGCGCTGTCGATGGTATCGAGGTCAGACGCGGTGGTTCCACCCACCAGGGAGCCGGGAGCTGCGTTGGCCAGGCTCTCACGCATCTGGCGCACGGTTTCTTCTGCTTCCGGTGAGTCAGCGGGGTCAGCCAGGGTTACCTGGAGCATGACGCGCCCCTCAACCTCGGTGGGGCTGATACCGGCAAAAACGGGCGGGGCGGACTCAGCGGACGCCCCCACCGGCACGGTACCGGCAGGTGAGTCTTGGGCGACAGCAGCAATGGAGCTTACCCCGTCTAGGGTATCGAGGGCTGCCACGGCATCGTCCTGCTCGCTTGCGGGAATAATGACGTTAGCCGGGGAACCGGAACCGCCGGGGAAGTGTTCCGCGAGCACGTTCTGGCCGTCTCTAGCCTGGGACTCCCCTAGCACCAGATCGGACTGGCGCACACCGTTAGCCTGGAAGGTAGCCGAGAAGCCCGCAAAGATAGCCAGCACCAGGGCGGTGACCAACCAGACCTTGCGAGGCCTAGACGAGACGAAAGCTGCAATTTTAGCCCAGAAGCCGGCGGAGGCGTCCTTGACCTCAGATGAGTAGCGGGGGCGGGCGGGCCAGAAGGCGACCCTGCCCAGCAGGGCCAGGACGGCGGGCAGGAAGGTGAGCGAGGCCAGCATCGACAGCACAATACCGGTAGCAGCCACGGGCCCCAGAGCCTTATTAGACGACAGCTCAGAGAGCAGCAGGCAGAGCAGACCGGCAATCACGGTGCCACCGGAGGCCAGAATCGGCTCGAGGGAGCCGCGCCAGGCAGCGCGGGTTGCCTCCCAGCGGGAGGTGTACTGGGTCAGCGCCTCACGGTAACGGGCTACATAGAGCAGGGAGTAGTCGGTGGCAGCGCCCACCACCAGAATCAGCAGAATACCCTGCACCTGGCCGTTGATCATGACCCAGCCTGCATTGGCCATGTGCCAGATAACGAAGATAGCGCCAGAGAGAGCAACCATGGAGCTCAACAGCACGATGATGGGCAGCAGGGGTGAGCGGTAGACCACCAGCAGAATCACAAAGACCACAATGAGGGCCACCGCTAGCAGGATGCCATCGATGCCACCAAAGGCTTCGACCAGGTCAGCAGAGAAACCAGCCGGACCGGTCACGTAGCCGGTCAGACCGTCGGGGGCCTGGGTTATCTCTGCCCGGATACCGTCAACGACCTCCCGGGTCTCTTGGTCGGTGGAGATAGGGAGAATGAGCTCTGCCGCCTGGCCGTCCTCTGAGTAAATCACGGGTGAGCTTTCACCGGTGAAAGTTCCGGACGCCGCCAGCTGGTCGGTCAGGCCCTCCAGGTAGGTCTGGTGGGAGTCAGTGAGGGAGCCGTCGGCTTCAAAGACGAGAATAGCGGGCACCGCGTCGGTACCCAGGAAATCGCCCTGTTGCTCTACCACCTGGGTAGATTCGGCAGAGGCGGGCAAAAAGTCAGTCTGGGAATTGGTCGAGACCTCGGAGATTTTGCCGAAGTAGGGACCGCCGATACCTGCCACGGCGAGCCAGGCCAGGGTCAGCAGGGCAGCCAGAACTACCCGAACCCAGGTGCGGGAAGAGGAGCCGGCCCTGGTGGAGCCGGCTTCCGAAGAAAAAGTATGCATGCTGAGAGTCTAGCCTCTTCCGGAGACCCAGGCTAACGGAGTTTCCAGCGGGCCACGCCGCAGGAAGGTCTGGCCCAGCAGGCGCTGCCAGACCCAGGCAAAAAGCAGAGCCCCCAGAATCAGCCCGAACATCATAGCCCAGGAGTTATCCGAGGCAGGCAGGCCATAGGCCGGAGCATAGGTGGAATAGAGAGCCAGCACAGCTATCTGAAGCACGTAGAGGGAGAGGGTCATGCGCCCAGCCGCTACCGGCACCCCGGCCAGGTGCTCGCGTCCTGCCACTGCCCGCGCCAGCAGGCAGCACCAGCCAACGGTAGCCAGACAGGCTGCCAGGCTAAAAGCAATTTCTAGGCGGCTTGAGGTGTAGGGAACGAACTCAGCCACAGCAAAGCGGGAGTACCAGAAGAGGGCACCGGTTGCCAGGCTTCCCAGTAGGGCCAGAGCTACATCGCCCCACACGCCCCAGCGCTCAATCAGGGAAGCAATCACAGCCCCCACGCAGGCATAGGTGAGCAGGGTGAAGACCTGATAGTTATGGCCGGTGAACATCCACTCGTAGAGGTAGGCAGCATAGCTACCGTCCAAAGACGCCTGGATAGCCTGGGCTTGAAAGTAGGTCCGGGCGGACGCCGCAAACCACCAGGTGCCCACGGCCAGGGCCGCTAGAGCCCAGGAGGGCAGGAAGACCAGGGGAGCCATGAGCAAACTCAAAAGACCTAGATATTCCAAGACAATATCGACCTGGGCACCCCAGGTACCGATGTAGAGCCCCACAGCAACCAGGGCGATAGCTCGCACCACCGAGGAGGCGAAGAGGGCGGGGAAGCTCATACGCTGAGACGAAAAGAGGGCACCTGCCCCCAAGAGGAAGGCAAAGAGCGGGGCGGTCAGAAACTCACTCAGGTTCAGCACCCCACCGGGCCCGCCGCCGGGGGCTCCATGGGCGATAAACATGCTGATCAGGGCAGCACAGCGAGCCAGGTCAATACCGATAACACGGCCTGCGGTCTTTAGGTCGGTCACGCAATACTCCTCAATAAATACCTGCTTTAGCCTAACACTGCCCCGCCACCATGCACGGGCAGGGGAACCCATGGCACACTGGTTAGGTTGCCCCTCACCTCTTTGAAAGTCACTATGAGCACCCACTCCACCGACGTCGTCCTTCTGGCCGCCGGTTCTTCGGCGACCAGCGAGTATGTTTCTATCTTCTGGATAGCTGCCGCTGCCCTACTGGCGCCCCTGGCGTCCGCCCTGGTGAAGAAGAAAATCCCTGATGTTGTCTTCCTGATTATCTTCGGCGTACTCATTGGCCCGCAGGTGCTAGGGTTTGCCAGCACCGACGGTGGGGTGGCCCTGGTCAAAGACCTGGGTCTGGGGTTGCTCTTTTTGCTGGCTGGTTACGAAATTAACGCCGGAGCTCTGCGCGGACGCCAGGGGGCTTTCGCCGTGGGCTCCTGGCTGGTGAGCTTCACCCTCGGCCTGGTTCTGGCCATGAGCCTCTCCCAGTTTTCGGGTACTTTCTCTACCTACGCGGTCATCGGTATTGCCCTGAGCTCAACCGCCCTGGGCACCCTGCTGCCCCTACTCAAAAGCCACGGTAAGGCGGGCACGAAAGTCGGCGACGGGGTGATGGTGCACGGGGCTATCGGCGAGGTGCTCCCTATCTTTGCGATGTCCCTGCTGCTCTCGTCGCACGCCCCCTGGGTTGCGGTGCTGATTCTGCTGGCCTTTATGGTCATTGCGGTTATTTCAGCGGTTGTGCCCCACCGCCTCTTCGAGCATATTCCTGGCCTGCGCCGCACCATGGCAGCTGAGGCTAACACCACCAGCCAGACCATGCTCCGCCTGGCCATGTTCCTTCTGGCTACCCTCATGATGGTCGCCGCGGTCTTTGAGCTCGATGTGGTGCTCGGCGCTTTTGCCGCCGGCATCATCCTGCGCTCCCTTACCCCCGATGGTGCCTTTGAGCCCTTCTCCAAGCGTCTTGAGGCCCTCGGCTTTTCCTTCCTCATTCCCCTCTTCTTCGTGAGCTCAGGTATGGGCATTAAGGTGTCGGTCATTTGGGAGCAGCCGCTGCTTCTTGCCGGTATTGTGCTCGGTATTCTGGTGGTGCGAGGCCTGCCTGTCTTTGCCGCTGAAAAGTTCTTCGACACCGGTTCGGGGCTCACCGCCGTGCAGGAAAAGCTCCAGCTGGGGCTCTACTCTGCTGCGGGCCTGCCCATCATTGTTGCTGTCACCGAGGTGGCGCTGGCCAACGACCTGCTTAGCGAACAGAACGCTTCCCTGCTGGTGGCAGGTGGGGCGCTGACCGTCCTTCTCTTCCCCCTGTGGGCCTCGGCCATCGGGGCTATGGGGCGTAAGGACGCCGATTCCCACCCGGGTGCCTCTGGCCGCTCAAGCTCACGGCAGCGCCGTAGCGCTAAGAAACTAGAGCGGGCCGCCGCGGTGCGGGCGGCAACGGGCGCTCTTCCCGTCATCAAGCGTCCGAATTCCTAGCTCCCCCTTGGAGTACCCAGCAAAAGGGCCCCCTTGCCTGAGCAAGGGGGCCCTTTCTATCACAGAGCGGGTATCAGCCTACTTGAGGATGATGACGTCCAGGGTACGGGGGCCGTGCACGCCTTCAACGCGGATTAGCTCGATGTCTGAGGTCGCTGAGGGGCCTGAGATCCAGGTGATGGGCTTGTCGAAGTTCAGACGGGCCACGGTCTCGGGGATCAGCTCAACGATGGTATCGACGGGAACCACGCAGATGTGGTGGTCGGGTACCAGGGTAATGGCGCGGCGGCCTTCGGTCTCGGTGCTGTTCAGGGCGATGGTGCCGGTCTCAGCGCAGGAGACGGTTGAAGAGGTGACAACCGCGTCGATGGCGTCAAGTTCGCGCACGGAGAGGGCTCCGGGCTTGTTGGCGTTGCCGGAGTCAACCACGCGGGAGCGGGCTGCGGTGTCTTCGGGCAGCCACTCGGTCTTGAGACCGGTGGGCACCACGTAGCGGGAGGACTTGCCGAGCAGCTCGCCCACGCGGGCGGCGATGGTCTCTTCGGTCTCGTGGTAGACGTTAGCCTTGTAGTCGATCAGGCGGTCGACCAGCATCTCGATGATTTCCTCGGCGCCCTTGTCGCTTTCGCGGCGGTAGGAGCGGACGGGCTCAGCCGGCTGGGGGTTGTCCCAGAGGGAGGCGCGGATGCGGCCCAGGATTTCTGCTTTTGCATCAGACATTAGTTGGCCTCCTTGGGGGCGATGGGGTTAGCGGTCTCAGCGTTGGCGTGGGCCTCGGCAATCTTGGCCTGGTTAGCGGCAATGATGGCCTGCAGGTCAACGCGTTCGCCGCCTACACGCTTGGGGGCAGAGCCGCGCTCCTTCTTCCACTCGTTGCGGAAGGAGGTCTTGGGGGGTGCCGGGATATCGCGGTATTCGGTCCAGCCGCCGACGATACCGGGCAGCTTGGTAATCTTGCCCTTCTTGCCGGTAATCAGCTTGGAGGCGGGCAGACCCTTGGTGGCCAGGGCCATGAGGGCACCTGAGCTGAAGAGCTTCTTGGCGCCGAACATCATGGCGTCCATCTGCACGTGGCGTTCCTTCTTGCCACCTTCGAACTCGCCCTGGGCCTTTTCGTGATCAACGGCCTTGCCGCGCAGGTGAACCAGCACATCGGGGATATTGATCTTGACGGGGCAGGCCTCGTAGCAGGCGCCGCAGAGGGAGGATGCGTAGGGCAGGGTGGAGTTGTACTGGTTCTCGATACCGCCCAGCTGGGGGGAGAGAATTGCGCCGATGGGGCCGGGGTAGGTGGAGCCGTAGGCGTGGCCACCTGCGCGTTCGTAGACGGGGCAGACGTTCATGCAGGCTGAACAGCGGATGCAGTGCAGGGCCTGGCGTCCGACCTGGTCGGCCAGGGCTGCGGTGCGGCCGTTATCCATCAGGATGACGTGCAGGTTCTGGGGGCCGTCGCCGGGGGTCACACCGGTCCACATGGAGGTGTAGGGGTTCATGCGCTCACCGGTGGACGAGCGGGGCAGCAGCTGGGTGAAGACCTCGAGGTCCTGCAGGGTCGGCAGCAGCTTTTCGATGCCCATGAAGGTAATCAGGGTATCGGGCAGGGTCAGGCACATACGGCCGTTACCCTCAGATTCAACGATGGTCATGGTGCCGGTTTCGGCGATGCCGAAGTTGACGCCTGAGATGGCGACCTTGTTGGTCAGGAACTTCTCACGCAGGCGGAAGCGGGAGGCTTCTGCCAGCTCTGCCGGGTCGTTGGTGAGGTTGGGGTTGACGCCCTCAATCTTCTTAAGGAAGATGTCGCGGATCTCGGTACGGTTGCGGTGAATTGCGGGCACCAGGATGTGGGAGGGGCGGTCGTTGTCGCCCAGCTGGACGATTTCTTCTGCCAGGTCGGTTTCAATAGCGTAGATACCGTGCTCTTCAAGGAACTCGTTGAGGCCGGTTTCGGCGGTGGCCATTGACTTAATCTTGTTGACCTCGGTGACGCCTTCAGCCTGAATCAGCTTGAGGGCGATTTCGTTGGCCTCGTGGGCGTCGCGGGCCCAGTGTACGTGGCCGCCGCGGGCGGTGAAGTTCTTTTCGAACTCTTCGAGGTAGGTGTCAAGGTTGGCCATGACCTTCTGCTTGATCATGGAACCTGCGGTGCGCAGATCCTGCCAGTCGGGCAGTTCTGAGATAACGGCGGCGCGCTTGTTACGAATCTTGTGGGTAGCAAAGCCCAGGTTGGCGCGCAACTGCTCGTTCTGGAGTTCCTTCTCTGCGTATTCGGGGAAGGGCTCGAATTCGAAGATATTGCCGACGCCGTGGCGGACCTTGGGCATGCCGAGTGCGGTGGTTGACATGGCTTTACTTACCTCCTGCGGTAACGGCTACGGGGCCGGTGACCTTGAGCGGGTTTTCCTTGGTGGATGCAAGAATCTCGGCGAAATGTACGGTCTGTACGGGTGAGTTCTTGCGGGAGAGAGCGCCGCCGATGTTCATCAGGCAGGATGAGTCGCCGCCGGTGCAGACCGATGCACCGGTTGCTTCAATGTTCTCTACCTTGTCGGCAACCATGGCGCCGGAGGTGTCTGCGTTCTTGAAGGAGAAGGTTCCGCCGAAGCCGCAGCACTGGTCAAGGCCGTCAATCTGGGTGTATTCCAGGCCCTCGACGGTGCGGATCAGGTCTTCCTGGCGGGTGCCCAGACCCAGCAGGCGCATACCGTGGCAGGATGAGTGGTAGGTGACCTTCTCGGGGAAGTAGGAGCCCAGCTGTTCTGCTGCGTTGGTGATGCCGCAGACGTCGATGAGGAACTGGGAGAGCTCGAAGGAGCGGGCAGCCAGTGAGGCGGCTGCGCGGGCGGTGGCGTCGTCGCCTGCTCGCTCTGCAATCATGGGCTGCTGGTGCCCCAGGGAGGCGACGCAGGAGCCTGAGGGCGCAACGATTGCGTCGAAGTCCCATTCTTCAAAGGCCTGTACGTGGGTTTTGACGATGGGGTAGGCGTCGTCGAAGTAGCCCGAGTTGACGTGCATCTGGGAGCAGCAGGTCTGGCCCTGCGGGAAGACGACCTCGTGGCCGAGACGCTCCAGGATGTCAACGGTAGCCTTAGCTACCTTGGGGTACATTGCGTCGACGATGCACGTTGAAAACAGTGCGACACGCATGTTGGTTCTCTCTTCTTCTGTGCGGCATGGGTAGCCCGCGTTTTCCTCACCGGTTCAGGGGCGCGGACGCCGGTGGCCGGGTGGGAGAGGAAGGGCGGGCGGGGTGCCTGTTAGATTCTTTTCCTACTCCCTCATTTAACACGATGGGGTCGGTGTTTCGATACTTTAAATAGGGCATATTTTCTTATGCAAATAATCTAACGGTCTGACCGCACAAAGAAAGCTGAAAGAACCCCGCTCCTCCACCGCGGGCGTCCGCGCACCCCAAGAACCACACAAGCAGGTACATGCCAACACAAGAGCGCACCCAAAAACCCCGAAAAACCCACAAAACCACAGGGGCGAAAAAAATACCGCAAATAGATGCGGCCACAGCTTGGCGAAAGTGAACTACCTCATGTAACGTAGACCTCGAAAAGCAATGGTCTGACCACAGGAGGTTAGGCCTCATATTTTTTGGCTCAGCACCCCACAGATGTGACGCCCAGCCATACCACACATCACTAAGGAGAATACGGTGGAAAATACCTATACCGCTGTAACCGACGCCGTAGGAGGAAGCCTCGCGCTCAGCGCCCTGGTCTCCACCCTGCCGCTGTTGGCATTCTTTATCATGCTGCTCGGCTTCAAAGCCCGCGCACACGTCGCCGGTCTCGTATCGCTGATCGTTGCAATCCTCGTCGCCATCTTCGGCTTCGGCATGCCCTGGGACCTCGCCGGCATGTCAGCCTTCCGCGGCGGCATCTACGGCCTCTTCCCCATCGTCTGGGTCATCCTCATGGCCATCTGGTTCTACGAAGTCACCGTCCTCTCAGGCCGCTTCGAAGACCTGCGCCGCACCTTCGACCTCATCGGCGGCGGTGACCTGCGCATCCAGGCCATCCTCATCGCCTTCTGCTTCGGCGGCCTCCTTGAAGCCCTCGCTGGCTTCGGCGCCCCCGTTGCTATTACCGCAACCATGATCCTGGCCCTCGGCGTCAAGCCCCTCAAGGCTGCCACCACCGTCCTCATCGCCAACACCGCACCCGTTGCCTTCGGCGCTGTCGCTATCCCCATCACCACCGCCGGTGAAGTGGGCGGCAAGGACGCCACCGTCATCGCAGCTCTCGTCGGCCACCAGGCCCCCTTCATCGCCTTCTTCGTCCCCTTCATCCTCCTCTGGATCCTCGACGGCGTAAAGGGCCTCAAGGACGCCTGGCTGCACGCAGCCGTCATCGGCGGCTCCTTCGCCATCGCACAGTGGTGGGCATCAGCTCACTTTGTCTACCAGCTCACCGACGTCGTCGCATGTATCGTATCCATCGCAGCAGCCGTCGTCTTCATGCGCTTTGTCAAGCCCCGCGGCGTTGAAGGCATCCGCGAACGCTACGGCATCACCGCACCCCTCGAAATCGAGCACCTGCCCGGCCGCCGCATCTGGATGGCTCTGATGCCCTACCTCGTCGTCATCATCATCTTCGGCCTGGCTAACCTCTACACCCCGCTCGTCGACTGGCTCAAGACCACCGCCATCAAGTTCGAGATGCCCCTGCTCAAGGACCGTCTGCTCACCGCTTCAGGCGACCCGGTCAACTCCGTCTACTCCTGGGCATGGCTCGGCAACCCCGGCACCTACCTGCTGATCTCAGGTCTACTCGTTGCCATCCTGTACTCCATCTTCAACGAAAACGGCAAGTACAAGATCTCTATCGCTGACGCCGTCAAGGAAATCGGTACCGTCGCCTACAAGATGCGCTGGACCGCCGTTACCATCGCCCTCGTTCTGGCCCTGGCCTTCGTCATGAACTACTCCGGCCAGACCGTTGCCATCGGCGAATACGTCGCCTCCCTCGGCGTCGCCTACGCCTTCCTGGCACCCGTCCTCGGCTGGGTCGGCACCGCCGTCACCGGCTCCGACACCTCAGCCAACGCCCTCTTCTCCAAGCTCCAGGTGACCGCCGCTGAGCACCTGCAAGAAGGCGGCATGACCGGCGCCCACCCCGAACTCATGCTGGCTGCTAACACCACCGGTGGTGTGGTCGGCAAGATGATTTCACCCCAGTCCCTCGCCATCGCGGCCACCTCGGTCAACATGGAAGGCAAGGAGTCCGAAATCTTCAAGGCAGTTCTCGGCTGGTCCTTCATCCTGCTGCTGGCCGTCTGTGCCCTGGTCTTCCTCCAGGCAACCGTTCTCTCCGGTCTTCTGGTTGAGCCCTACCTCACCGGCCACTAATCACCAGCCTCGCCCTATGAGTTAGGCAGACAAGGGCGGTGCAGTCCCACGTAACACACGTTGGAACTGCACCGCCCTTACCTATACCTTGTCTATGAGGTTTGTTCAGAAGGTATGCCAGGCTCACGCTGGATGAAGCCCGGCAGATTCCGAGCGCGCGAGGAAACAAATCTGCGGGCGGAATAGGCGCAAGCCTGACCCTCACGCCCCGCCTAACGGCGGATTCCGTTCGCTCTTGTGTGCTCGCGCGCTCGCACTCGCTCACTTCATCGGAGCCAGCAGCTTCGCCGCGAGCCTGCCTAACCTTTCCCTAATCTAGTTATCTCTCAATCTGAAAGACAGCGCGTGAAAGAAAAAGAGCCCACCTATACCGCCCTGCTCGAGTCCATCGAACACCGGTTGCGCCACGGCCAGCTGCGTATCGGCGACCGCCTGCCCGGTGAGCGCTCCCTGGCAGAGGAATACAGTATCTCACGGGCCTCGGTGCGCGAAGCCCTGCGCATTCTCTCCGCGGTGGGCCTCATTCGGTCGGGGGTGGGCTCAGGTCCCAAGGCCGGTGCTGTCGTGGTCTCAGAGCCCTCGGACGCCCTCGGCTGGGCCCTGCGCATGCACATCGCCACCCGTACCCTGCCGGTAGCAGACATCGTGAGCACCCGCGTCCTGCTCGAAGGCGAAGCCGCCGCCCGCGCAGCCGACGTAGCCCACCAGCCCGAACACGCCGCGTCCCTCGCCACCGCCCGCCGCTACCTCGAAGAAATGGACCACGCAGATATTAGCGACGACCGCTTCCACTTCTGCGACACCCGCTTCCACTACGAAATATCGTCCCTCGGTGGGAACATCGTGATGGACACCGTCATCGACTCCCTGCACCTAGCAACCGTAGGCTACGTACAGGAAGCCGTGCCCTACCTCGACAACTGGGAAGCAACCAAACGGGAACTCCAGGACCAGCACCGGGCCATCTACGCGGCGGTTATTGCCGGAGATGCAGAACGTGCCCAGCGAACAGTCGCTGAGCACATTCGTTGGTTCTACGCCCTCTCAGAAATCGGGGCCGCCCACTACGAGTACCACCAGAAGGTACGCGATACGCAGGTCTAAGCCTCGAACTTCTGCCCGGTCAAACGCTCGTAGGCCTCAACGTAGCGGGCACGGGTCTTCTCCACAACCTCGGCGGGAAGCTCGGGCACGGGGCCGGTGCCGTCCCAGCCCGACTCCTCGCTCTTGAGCCAGTCGCGCACATACTGCTTATCGAAGGACGCCTGGGCACGGCCGGGCTCGTAGTCATCGGCATCCCAGAAACGAGATGAATCGGGGGTCAGCACCTCATCGCCCAGGGTGATTTCACCGCGGTAGGAGTCGGTACCGAACTCAATCTTGGTGTCGGCCAGAATGATGCCGCGCTCACGCGCAATCTTCTCGGCGGTCTCGTAGACATAGAGAGTCAGTTCCTGCAGGCGGTCGGCGATAGCCTCCCCCACCTCAGCGTCGAGCTCTTCACGGGTGATGGGCTCGTCGTGCTCCCCCACCTCTGCCTTGCCGGTGGGTGTGAAGAGGGCAGGCTCCAGGCGGGAGCCATCTACCAGACCGGCGGGCAGCTCAAACTCGTTGACCTTACCGGTCTTGCGGTAAGAAGCCAAACCGGAGCCGGTCAGGTAACCTCGCACAATGCACTCAACCGGGAACATGTTCAGAGACTTACAGATCATGGCACGGCCAGCTACCACCTCGGGCACGTCGGTAGACAGCACATGGTTAGGCACACCCTTGAGCTGCTCAAACCACCAGAGGGACATCTGAGTCAGAATCTTGCCCTTATCGGGAATCTCGGTGGGAAGCACCTGGTCGAAGGCGCTGATACGGTCGGTGGCAACCACCATCACGGAGCCGGCACGCAGTTCGGCATCGTCCTTCACGTTCAGGCCGGTGACGTCCTGGGTATCCTCGTCGGGAATGTAGAGGTCACGGACCTTGCCGGAATACACGTGCTTCCAGCCGGGAATGTCTACGGGGGTATGGCTCATGATTTTCTCCTGGGGGTGTGCAGGTGGGCTGTGAGGTGATAGAAAAGTGACTGCCCACGCGGGTGCGGTGGGCAGTCACAGGAGGTTAGTTCTGGGTGGGAATCTGAATGCGATTCTCAGCGGCAGCGAGCGCAATGTCTGAACGGTACTGGGCACCCTTCCAGGCAATGTCGCGCACGCCGGCGTAGGCAGCCTCGCGGGCTTCGGTGAGGTTCTCGCCCAGGGCGACAACAGCCAGCACACGGCCGCCGGTGGTGACGATCTCTTCACCGTCGAGGGCGGTTCCTGCGTGGTCAACATGAACGCTCTCGCGCTGGTTAGCGGCGTCCAGGCCGGTGATGGCATCGCCCTTGCGGGGAGTATCGGGGTAGTTCTCTGCAGCCATAACCACGTCGACGGCGGTGCGGGGGTCCCAGTCAAGAGCAAGGTCGGCGGGCAGTTCGCCCTTGGCCGCTGCCAGAAGGACGCCGCCGAGCGGGGTGCGCAGGCGGGCCAGCACAGCCTGGGTTTCGGGGTCGCCAAAGCGGGCGTTGAATTCGATCACGCGAATGCCGCGGGAGGTAGCTGCCAGGCCACAGTAGAGCACGCCCACAAAGGGGGTACCACGGCGGGCCATTTCGTCAACGGTGGGCTGGGCTACGCGCTCAATAACCTCTTCGACGAAACCTTCGGGCAGCCAGGGCAGGGGGGTGTAGGCACCCATGCCACCGGTGTTGGGGCCCTCGTCGTTGTCGAAAATACGCTTGAAGTCCTGGGCAGGTGAGAGGGGCAGGCAGGTGCTACCGTCGGAGATCACGAAGAGGGAGACTTCAGGGCCGTCCAGGTACTCTTCGATGACGACGCTACCGCCAGCTGCAAAGCAGGATTCAGCGTGGGCTAGGGCTGCATCGAAATCTTCGGTGACAACGACGCCCTTACCCGCAGCCAGGCCGTCATCTTTAACAACGTAGGGGGCGCCGAAAGTAGCGAGAGCGGTTTCTGCTTCTTCGCGGTTGGTAGCGACCTTAGCCATAGCGGTGGGCACATTGGCGCTGGCCATGACTTCCTTAGCAAAGGCCTTGGATCCTTCGAGCAGGGCAGCGGGCTTGGACGGGCCGAAAACGGCAAAACCGGCATCGCGCAGGGTGTCTGAGACGCCTGCGACCAGGGGGGCTTCGGGGCCAATAACGACCAGGTCAGCGGCCAGTTCGGTGGCTAGTGCAAGGGCTGCCTCGGGGTTATTTGCATCGATAGCGTGCACGGGGACGTCCTGGGCGATACCCGCATTACCGGGGGCTGAGTGCACCTCGGTAACGGCTGAATCTTTCAGGAGTGCTCGGATTATTGCGTGTTCACGACCGCCGGGGCCCAGTACCAAAACCTTCATTCTTTTAGGCTACCGGCAAGGTCACGATTTGATGAAGTTTTTACCGCAGTTTGAGCGGTTTTTGCCGATTGATTTTTGCGGACGCCCGCCCCGGCACGCCCGCTCGGGGCTGGTAGGCGCGTATCGGCGTCCGCACCGCGATGCCCCCACTCAACTCACGTCATCCATCGCCTTTCCGCATTTATTCTGATTTACCCGCAACTAGTTGCGGTGTTTTCAGAATAAATGCGGAGAGGTCTCGATAATCACTGTTCCAACTTCCTCACTCCACCATGCATGAGGCGCTGAATCACGACCTGCGGCCTGTTCATAAGGTCGTCCCAGGTGGCTCGAACGACCGTCCAGCCCATAAGTTCAAGCGAACGTTGGCGCAGGGCATCCCTGCGTAGCTGCTCCTCTGTCGGGCGGTAGGCACCGTAGTACTTATGCAGGCCGTCGACCTCTAACAGAAGTTTCAGCGCTTCCCAGGCGAAATCTGAACGGTGCACCCTGCCATCGTGCGCTCTTATTTCCAGCTGCTGACGAGGACGTTCGAGGTTAGACTGCACGATTCTGAGCATTGCCAGCGATTCAAGAGGGGACTCGGTCAAAGCGCTCATCGACTCAGCAATCAGGGAAAAGCTGCTCGTCCCGTAACCGCTAGCGCCCATGAGCTGGGTATGGACATCGCGATAATCTACATGGGCGCGGTGCAGAAAATAGTCTGTAACTGCCAGGGCCTGAACTACAGGTAAGGTTCGAGCACAGTCGAGAATCGTGGTCAGTGGGTCCGTGACCGGAAAACCAGCTACCATCTGGGCCGCCTCACATATTTCTGACCGGGCGCTATGGTACCTGACCTGGCTATGGTGCCGATGGTTAGAACGGGGAAGAGACAGCTCAACCTTTGCGGGCAATCCAAAGAGCGGAGCGCCCCATATCAACGCAGCAGAAGTATGACTGAGCACCGCCTGCCGGTGAGACATCGCGAGCGCTATCGTCACAGCGATACACCGCTCTTCGGGAGTAAACTGCCGACCTTCTGCCGCTGAGATATAGACACCTCGCGTCAGCCGAATCAGCTCACCCCGCCGGTGCATAGCGCCGATGAGGTTTTTACTCACTCCTTCCAGATTGAGCTGTTGAGATGTTTTCACTTTGGCCGCAATGCGTTCAATCCTGTCATGCATGGGACTACTGTCGCAGAGTGGCTGCGAGCACTCAAGCACTATTTTCAAACCTGTGGATAACTTCAGTTCTCCCTTGTCAAGGTGCACATCAGACCTGTGGAAAAAATTGCAACAGAAGGTCACAGTCGAAACCGCTTAACTCGTGCGGCCCACCATCCCCCCGCACTTATTCTGATTTGCCCGCAACTAGTTGCGGGGTTTTCAGAATAAATGCGGAGAGTTTGCCCGGCCGCACCTAACTCTCCACCCGTACTACCCCCCAGCCCGCACTCATCCGCCCGTGCCTAACCCCACACCCCAACTATTTGCAGTTCCTGCAATATTGCAGTTACTGTAAATACATGCTGAAACACACCCCTCCCCTCGACCGGCGCAGGGCCCGCTCGACGGCGTCCAAGCAAAAAATCGCCGCGGCCGCTGAACACCTTGTGCTCACCGGCGGGCGAACAGGCCTAACAGCCTCGGCCCTTGCAGAGCAGGCAGGGGTCTCAGAACGCACCGTCTTCAACCACTTCAAAAAACTCGAAGACGCCCTAACCTACCAGCTCTCATCCCACCTCGAATCCTGCATCGACGAGCCCCCCTTCCCCCGGGGAGTCGCTATTGAAGACCTCCCGCAGGCCCTGGTGCAGCACTTCCACGAGGCGGTAGAAACCGAACGGGTGCAGCAGGATCTCGTCCGCTTTGTCACCCTGGGCGCAGCACTGGTTGAGGAAGAGTTTGACCTGGTAGCCCGCGAAGTCACCCTCACCCTGGGCGATATCTGCAACGCCCTCTGTAGCGAGTTTGATCAGCTCTACCCCGATCTATCACTCGACCAGTCACTAGCCCTTGGTCTCTTCGCCTACAACCTGCTGATGGGTTACGTTTTCGCCTTTGTGCGGTTCGCTCAAGAACTTGAAGAGAACATTTTTGAAGAGCCCACCAAGCAGCTGGTTATCGAGCCCCAGATGTTCGTGCCCCATATCCACGCTTATATCAACCAGGTAGCAGCCGGAACCCCGGTATTTGCCGCTGACGGCAGCGTTACCTCCCACCAGACCGTTTAGAGAAAACACAACCACACGAAAGGGAAACCGGCAGGCCATGTCTGAGTTCCTCTATAAAGTCGGTAGCTTTGCAGCTCGCCGCGCCTGGACCGTTATCGGCATCTGGGCGCTGGTGATTGCTCTAGCTGGCGGCGCCTACGCCTCTTTTAAGGGCGATTTGACCGATTCCATCACTATTCCTGGCACCGAGGCGCAGCTGGTTCAGGAAGAGCTGAGCGACACCTTCAACCTGAATCTCAATGCCGGTACCGGTTCTGCCATTGTGCAGACCGAGGACGGCTCAGCCTTCACCGATGCGCAGAAGGCTGCTGTGGCGAGCGCCGTTGCTGAGACCGAGACCGTTGAGGGCGTTGATAGCGTCACCGATCCCTTTGCTGTAGCTCAGCAGCTTGCAGACGGCCAGGTGCAGCTTGAGGCGGGTCAGGCTGAGGTGAGCGGGGGCGAGCAGCAGCTTGCGGACGGCCAGGCGCAGCTTGATGGCGCTAAGAACCAGTTGGATTCGGGGCAGGCTGAGCTTGATTCCCGCAAGGGTGAGCTTGAGTCTGGTCAGCAGCAGCTCGATGAGGGCTATGCCCAGCTTGAGGACGCCCAGAATCAGCTGAACGAGGCCCGTAGCCGTCTTGAGGGTGAGGGTGCTCCGCCGGAAGCTTTTGGTGAGCTCAACGGCCAGCAGGCCCAGCTGGATGCCCAGAGGGCTCAGCTGGACGCCACTGCCGAACAGCTCAATCAGGGCCGCACCCAGCTGGAAGAGGTCCAGGCCCAGCTCGATCAGGGTCGCGCCGACTATGAAGCCGGTCTTGCCCAGCTTGAAGATTCCCGTTCTCAGTTAGAGAGCGGTAAGGGCACTATCGAGCAGAACGCTGCTCTGCTGCAGATGTCTGAGAGCGGTGTTGCGATTTCTGAGGATAACTCCACCGCCATTATCTCTGTTACTTTCGATGCTGAGACCGGTTCTATCCCTGTAGAAACTCTCGAAGAAACCCAGCAGAAGCTCAACGTGCTGTCCGATAACGGCCTGACCGTCACCTACGACCAGTACATGCAGGGTATCGAAACAGAGATGAACGCGACCGCTGAGGCTATCGGCATCGGCATTGCCTTTATCGTCCTCTTCCTGATGCTGGGCACCCTGGTCGCTGCCGGGCTGCCGATTATCATGGCGATTATTGGCGTGGGCACCTCGGCCCTGGCCGTCCTATCGCTCTCGAGCGTCATCGAGATGACCTCCACTACTCCCACCCTGGGCACCATGCTAGGCCTGGCTGTGGGTATCGACTACACCCTCTTCATTCTGAACCGCCACCGCACCAACCTGGCTAAGGGGATGAACGTGAAGGAGTCCATCGCCCTGGCCACCGGCACCTCCGGCGGCGCGGTCTTCTTCGCCGGCGCTACCGTTATCATCGCCCTGCTGGGTCTGAACGTCGTGGGCATCCCCTTCCTGGGCGTAATGGGTAACGCCGGTGCCTTTGCGGTTGCTGTTGCCGTGGCGGTAGCCACCACTCTCTCCCCCGCCGTAATGTCTCTGCTGGGTGAGCGCATCCTGAGTAAAAAGCAGCGGGCGAAAATTGCGGCTGGCGCTCAGGCTGCCAGCGAGGACGACGCCCAGGCAGCTTCCATTCGGGCAGAAGCTAAGCAGGCGGCGGCTGCCCATGAGGAGGCCCACCGCGGCTGGATCGGCCTGATCTTGAAGAAGCCGATTGCCACCGTTGCCGCTGCGGTTCTGGCGCTGGGTGCTGTCGCCCTGCCGGTGACCGATATGCGGTTGGGTCTGCCGACCGGTGCCTCCCAAACCACGGATTCAGTTGCCTACATCTCGTACACCACGATTGCCGACAAGTTTGGTGAGGGTCAGAACGGCCCCATCGTGGTAGCAGCCCGCCTGCCCGAGGGCACCACCGAGGAACAGGCCAAGGCTCTGCAGGTTGAGGTGGGTCAGAACCTTCTGGAGCAGAGCGATGTCTCAGCCGTCATTCCCGCCATGATTTCTGACGACAACTCCGCCCTGCTCTACCAGGTGATTCCCGACGAGGGCCCCAACGCCCAGTCGACCACCGACCTGGTGCACACCCTGCGTGATATGACCGTCTCAACCGATAACGGTGAGGTGACCTTCGGCGTCACCGGTCAGACCGCAATGGCCGTTGATATTGCCCAGAACCTGGCTGAGGTTCTGCCGGTGTACGTTGCGCTGGTCATGGGCCTGTCGTTGCTGGTTCTGATTCTGGTTTTCCGTTCCATTCTGGTGCCGGTCACCGCGACCCTGGGCTTCCTCTTCTCCCTGCTGGCAGCGCTCGGTGCGACCACGGCTGTTTTCCAGTGGGGCTGGGTTGCTGAGCTCTTCAACGTTTCGACCCCCGGCCCGCTGCTTGCCTTCCTGCCGATTCTGGCTGTGGGTATTCTCTTCGGCCTGGCTATGGACTACCAGCTCTTCCTGGTCTCGGGCATGCGAGAGGCCTACTCGCACGGTCGTGGAGCCAAGACCTCGGTTGTCGTGGGCTATCATCACGGCGCCCGCGTGGTCACCGCTGCTGCGCTGATTATGGCCGGTGTCTTTATCGGCTTCGTCTTCTCCGGTGACCCCATGATCGCCTCCATCGGCTTCGTGCTGGCGGTCGGTGTACTGTTGGACGCCTTCGTCGTGCGCATGACCCTGATTCCGGCGCTCATGTACCTGCTGGGTGAAAAGGTATGGTGGCTCCCCGCCTGGCTCGACCGCCTGCTCCCCGACCTGGACGTTGAGGGCACCAAGCTCGAAGCTCGGGCCCAGGAGGAAGAGGCGGCCCCCGCACCTACTGAAGCGCGGACGTCCGCCCCGGTGGAAGACGCTCGGCACGAAGTGGTGACCCCGGCGCCCACTCAGCAACTGGCGTCCGCGCCGGAGCGTCCGGTCAGTCCCACCCAGGTTGTGGCGGTTGAGTCCACGCGTGCTCTGGCCCAGGCCGCTGTGGTTGCTGCCGACCAGGCTCTAGCTGCGGCAGACGAGGCCCAGGCTGAGGCGCAGCGAGCTGCCCGCGCGGCCCGCGAGGCGCTCAAGGCTCTTTCTGAGCAGCAGAAAGAGCAGTAGCGAGGACGCCGCACCCGGCTCATCTCGCACGACCAGTCGGTAGATGCCCGCATTTATTCTGAAAAACCCGCAACTAGTTGCGGATGAATCAGAATAAGTGCGGGCATCGCTCGTTTCAGCGGCCAGGGCTACCCAGTAGACTGGTGGGCATGCAGACTTTTACCGCGCAGCAGGCAGCAGAGCTGGCAGTCGTCACCCGTGGTGACTTTATCGAGTCCCGCCATGTGGGGTCGCTGGTCGTACTGGCGCCCGACGGTTCTACCGCCTTGAGCCTGGGAACCCCCGAGGCTCTAGTCTATGCCCGTTCGGCGCTCAAACCCTTGCAGGCTATTGCATCGATGAACGCGGGGGCTGAGTTACAGGGGGCCCAGATTGCGCTGGCTGCCGGTTCCCATACCGGTTCTTTTGAGCATATGAAGGTTGCCCAGTCGGTGCTGGCTGAGGCCGGGCTAACCGCCGATGCCCTGCTCTGCCCACCGGCCTGGCCTGCTGATGAGCCCAGTTACCACGCCCTGGTAAGGGCCGGCCACGACAAGCAGCGTCTGGCTTTTAACTGTTCCGGTAAGCACGCGGCCTTTCTCTGGGGCTGTGTGAAGTCGGGGTGGTCGACAGATAACTACACCGACCCGCGCCACCCCCTGCAGGAGCTGGTACTTCAGACTATTGAGGAATTCACGGGTGAAACTCCCCAGTATGTGACCGTGGACGGGTGCGGTGCCCCTGTTGCTGCTACCTCGCTGGTGGGCCTTGCCCGAGCCTATTCCACTCTGGGCTCGGCGGTTGAGAACATCACAGCTGATGCCCGCGCAGCCACCGTCGCTACGGCTATGGTGGACTATCCCGAGTACGTCCATGGCCCCGGCGGCTCCGATACGGTTCTGGCTGAAACTCTTGATGCCGTGGTCAAGCGCGGTGCCGAAGGTGTGCTGGCCATCGGGCTGCGCTCTGGCGCATCGGTGGCGCTGAAGATGCTTGATGGTTCTAACCGTGCTGCTTCTCTGGTCGCTGTGCGTGCGCTCCAGGCGGCAGGTTATGTAGAGGCTGAGGTGGCTGACCGGGCGGTTGCTGGAACCACCCTACCCATCACCGGCGGCGGGCAGCCCGTTGGTTCTCTTAAGCCTGGCGCTGCATTTGAGGGGCTCCTCTAATGGCGATTCGCCGCAAGATTTCCGAGGCGGACGGCCTCGCTGCCGTTACTCAGGTACGGCAGGTTTTTGAGGGGGCAGAGAATGAGGACGCCCGCGCGGCGGCTTTTGCTGCCCTGCCGCGCGAGGTGCGGGCGGCGTCCGTCCGTTTTCTGCTCGAAGAGCTGGCTACCCTTGCCCCCGGCAATTCGGTGGAGGTGCGGGTGCCGCCTTTTGGGGTGACCCAGTGTATTGCCGGGCCGCGGCATACCCGCGGCACCCCGCCCAACGTTGTTGAAACCGACCCGATGACCTGGTGCGCTATCGCGCTGGGTTATGACAGCTGGCAGAGTGCTGCCCCCGCGATTTCGGCGTCCGGGCTAAGGGCAGATCTCAGCGACTATCTGCCACTTCTTTAAAAATAAAAGCCCCGGGAGCTTACTCAAGGCAGAGGCCGCACCGGGGCGTTCATACTCATGGTAGCATGACCACATGCCTAACAAAAATGAGATGGACATTACAAAAATATTGGAACTCCTTTCTGAGCCCCGTCTCTCACCTTACAGGGCACAAACAGCTTCAGCTCCAGAAGCGCTGGAACTTTACACCTGGATACATCGCATGGCGAGTACCTGCTTTGAGCTGATTGCTTACCTTGAAGTAGGGGTGCGTAATTCCATAGATAAGGCCCTCAGGGAATACCACGAACAGAGCCCCTCGAGCGTCCCGTGGATTTTTTCACAGCCACTCATCAATCATCACATTGCTGAAATGATAGCAACAGGGCGGAACCGGCTCCCTGAAGTACATCAAAATAACCGGGATCAGATTTCAGCATCTCTTTCTTTTGGCTTCTGGTCCGGGCTACTGGGAAGCAAATACGATGAGTTATGGAAAAAGTGCCTGCATAAAGCATTTCCGTATGCGTACCAGGGGAAGCGCAAGTCCGTCGCTGTCGAGTTGGAAGCTGTAAGGAAATTTAGAAATAGGATTGCCCACCACGATTCTCTGCTTAATACGGACATTCTCTTTGAAGTTACAAGAATCTTTAAGTTGGCTGGGTACATTGACCCACAGTTCGAGAACTGGATGCGATCTGTATCGAGAGTGCATGCTATCTACGCAGAAAAGCCCGTAAGCTCAGAAGACACCGTTGTAGTAGCGGGGAAAGATGCCTTGCCTCTTTACTGCGACCACCATATTTACGTGTGTCAGGCAGGAAGATCCTTCAAAGACGTCAACTATATGGCCTTTTACTCTGAAAAAGAGATTAAGCCTGAAATAGCCCGGATTAAATTTAAACGTGATGATGTGCTGTGGACCGAAGAACACGCGGAGGAGCTCATGGCAAGCAACAACCGAAATGAACGCAAACTTGGCAACGCTATCATGGCTGCTCGAGCTGCTGGCTGGGATGGTGGCCGTTATCAGGTATTTATCCTTTCATCGCCCAACGAAAAACCTCCCCATGGTGAGCACCGAACCCTTAGCCATCCCATCAAACACGAGCGTCACGGTCGAGGAAGCGCCTATACACAAAGTCAAAGGTATACGTCTCTCCATGCTTTAGAGTTAGCACAGACCACAGACGATTTATAAACCTAGCCTTGGTAAGGTTAGTAGTTATGAGCATCCTGTCGAGATTCCGTCGCCCCACCGAACCTGCTGCTCCTCTCACCGAGGCTGAGAAGCAGGCAGCCCCCGGCAAGCATTTTGCGCCGGCGTCCGCGCCTGAGCGCGCCAACCTGACGGTGCGCCGCGCCCCCTCCCTACCGGCCTTTGCTATCACCGGCCTGCTCATCGGCCTCATTGTCGCTTTCGTTGTGACTGCCCTCGGCCCGGAAAACCCCAACTATACTTTCGGCGCGATCTACGGCGTGATGGCCGTTATCTTCGGGGCCCTCTGCACCGCCGCCGCCATCGTAGTAGCCCTGCTCATCGATAGGCGCTCAGCCAAGCGCACCACCACCTACCGAGCTGTCAGCCAGCAAGACTAAGCCAAGCCCACCCGTGAGCAGAAACGTTCACACGGTGGGCTTTACTTATCAGTAGCGTATCGGGCAGGTACACTTGATATGTTCGCTCGCTCACGTGCGCTACCCCACGCTACACGGCGAGATAACCACCCCACAACAAGAGACGGAAAACCACCTTGGCTCGTCCTGACGGAAAACTATCCTTCGACCTTGGCCCCGTTGACCACGGCCCTAAAGACGAATGCGGCGTCTTCGGTGTATGGGCCCCCGGCGAAGATATCGCTAAGCTCACCTACTATGGCCTCTACGCTCTACAGCACCGTGGCCAGGAGTCAGCCGGTATCGCCACCAGCGACGGCAAACACCTGAACGTCTACAAAGATATTGGCCTGGTATCCCAGGTGTTTGACGAGGCCACCCTCAACTCAATGACCGGCCATATGGCGGTGGGTCACTGCCGCTACTCCACCACCGGTGGCAACATTTGGCAGAACGCGCAGCCGACCCTGGGCGACACCCCCCACGGCACGCTAGCTCTGGCCCACAACGGCAACCTGGTTAACTCGGCTGACCTTTACGACCGTCTGCTGGCTAAGAACGGCGGTAAGCGCCCCGAACGCGGTGAGCTCGCCCAGGGCAACACCACCGACACCGCCCTGGTCACTGCCCTGCTCAAGGACCACGACTTTGACAGCCTCGAAGAGGCCGCCCTCGACCTACTCCCCACTCTCTCAGGTGCTTTCTGCCTGGTCTTCATGGACGAGCACACCCTCTACGCTGCGCGCGACCCCCAGGGCGTGCGTCCGCTGGTCTTGGGCCGTCTTGACCGCGGCTGGGTTATTGCCTCAGAAACCGCTGCCCTCGACATCGTCGGTGCCTCCTTCGTGCGCGAGGTAGAGCCCGGTGAGTTCATTACTATCGACGAGGACGGCCTACGCTCCCAGCGCTTCGCCGAAGCCAAACCCGCCGGTTGCGTCTTTGAGTACGTGTACCTGGCTCGCCCCGATACCACGATTTCGGGCCGCAGTGTCTACGAGTCCCGTGTTGAGATGGGTCGTCAGCTGGCCCGTGAGCACCAGGTAGAAGCTGACCTGGTTATGCCCACCCCCGAGTCCGGCACCCCGGCGGCAATTGGTTACGCCGAGGAGTCGGGTATTCCTTTCGGCAACGGCCTGGTGAAGAACGCCTATGTGGGCCGCACCTTCATTCAGCCTTCACAGACCATCCGCCAGCTGGGTATTAGGCTCAAGCTCAACCCCCTGCGCTCCGTGGTCGAGGGTAAGCGTCTGGTCGTGATTGATGATTCTATCGTTCGCGGCAACACCCAGCGCGCCCTGGTGCGCATGCTGCGAGAGGCCGGCGCAAAAGAGGTCCATGTGCGGATTTCGTCCCCGCCGGTCAAGTGGCCCTGCTTCTACGGTATCGACTTTGCCTCGCGCTCCGAGCTGATTGCTAACGGCCTGACCATTGAAGAGATTGGTAAGTCGCTGGGCGCAGATTCCCTGGGCTTCATCTCAGAAGAGGGCATGATTGCCGCTACCGAGCAGCCCCGCGAGCGCCTGTGCACCGCCTGCTTTACCGGTAAGTACCCCATCGAGCTGCCCAGCGAAGACCGCCGTGGCAAGTCCATCTTTGATGATTCCAAGGGAGGCCCGCTGGCCGGTACCGCGGCTGAGGTGACGGTGGAGCGTCCTGTTGCCCATAAGCCTTCTAAGGCCAAGGCGGTGTCTATCGAAACCCGCCCCGGCACCGAGGCGCTGGAGCACAAGTTTGATGGTGCCCCGGCGGCGTCATCGGGCACTGGCTCTTGTGAGCCTGGCCCCGATTCAGACCTTGAAGATTTAGTCCTTCCCCAAGATACGATTCCTGCCGATTCTACCGGCACTGACCGAGAGGCCCGCTAAATGAGCGAGAACCAGAACGCAGTTACCTACGCTTCGGCTGGTGTAGATGTTGAAGCGGGCGACCGCGCTGTTGAGCTGATGAAGGACGCCGTCAAGGCAACTCACGGGGCCGGTGTGGTTGGCGGCGTGGGTGGCTTTGCTGGCCTCTTTGACCTGTCTGTGCTCAAGGATTACCGTAAGCCCTACCTGGCGACTTCCACCGATGGTGTGGGCACCAAGGTGGCAGTTGCCCAGAAGCTCGATATCCACCACACCATTGGCCATGACCTGGTGGGTATGGTCGTTGATGACATCGTGGTAACCGGTGCCCGCCCCCTCTTTATGACCGACTACATTGCCACCGGCAAGGTGGTGCCCGAACGCATTGCCGATATTGTGCGCGGTGTGGCTGAGGGCTGCTCCCTGGCTGGTACCGCCCTGGTGGGCGGCGAAACCGCTGAGCACCCCGGTCTGCTGGCTGAGGACGAGTACGACGTGGCAGGTGCCGCTACCGGCATCGTCGAGGCCGACGAGCTGCTGGGGCCCGACCGCGTGCGCGAGGGTGACGTGCTGATTGCTATGGCCTCCAGCGGTATTCACTCCAACGGCTATTCCCTGGTGCGTAAGGTGCTTTCGGTTGCTGGCTGGGAGTACGAGCGTGAGGTGGCTGAGCTGGGCCGCACCCTGGGCGAGGAGTTGCTGGAGCCCACCCGCATTTACACTGCTGACTGCCTGGATTTGATTGAGGCTTTCCCTGTCAACGGTGAGGACGGGCAGACCGGTTCGGGTGTGCGCGGCTTCTCGCATGTGACCGGTGGCGGTCTGGCCGCTAACCTGGCCCGTGTGCTGCCGGTAGGTACCGTGGGCGTGGTGGAGCGTTCGACCTGGGAGATTCCGGCGATTTTCAAGCTGATTGGTGAGCTGGGTTCTGTGCCCCAGGCTGACCTGGAACGCACCCTCAACCTGGGTGTGGGCATGATTGCTGTGGTTGACCCGTCGGTTGCTGATGCGGCCGTTGAGCGTCTGAATAAGCGCGGTCTGCCTTCCTGGGTACTGGGTACCGTGCAGAAGGACACCGGCGAGCACAAGGCCAACCCCGATTATGTGCAGGGCGCTAAGGGCGTGGACGGCGGCGCTGCGGTGCTGCTGGGGACCTACAAGTAGGCCCTACAGGAACATATACAAGGGTGGTGGGCCCGGTCTTTTGACCGGGCCCACCACCGTTTTCCGCAACTCTTAGGGGTTAGGCAACCTTGAGCAGGGCTTGCTGCTCACGTGCCTGCTCGCCCGGCGCAGGCGCGGGGAGGGCGGCGTCCGCGCTCTTTGTCGGTGTGCCCTGCCCCTGATCGGCAAATACCCAGCGGCGCTGCGCTGCGAAACTGACCGGTATGAGTACCAGCTCGACCAGCACCTTAGCGGCCAGCAGCGGCAGCCCTACCCAGGTGAGGGCCTCCAGCAGAGCGGTGTTAGTCACCAGAATCGCCACAGCCAGTACTGCATACCGCCCCAGAGAATGGTGGGTCTGCGGGCGGGGCCCGCCATCGTGCATGACGATACGGTTTAGGGCGAAGTTGCACAGGGCCGAGGTCACGCGGGCTCCCACAACCGCCAGGAGCAGAGGCGCACCCAGGGCAACCAGCACCATCAGGGCCACCGTGTCAATGATGAAGCCCGAGAAGCTTGCCGCCAGGAAGGCCAGCAGCGGCGCGTAGATCCGCAGGGAGTCCCGGACCGGGTTGAAGTGGCTGGTAGGGTTACCCGGCTCGTAAACCTTAGTAATCGGCACCTGGGCCAGCTGAACCCCAAAGCGCGAGGCCCGCAGCAGCATATTGAACTCGTACTCGTAGCGGTCACCGGGCAGGTCGAGTGCCCAGGGCAGAATCTGCGGGGTAAGCCCGCGCAGGCCGGTCTGGGTATCAGCCAGTTTCTGCCCGGTCGACAGGCCAAACAGGGCAGCGGTCAGTGCGTTGCCCACCCGGGAGCGCAGCGGCACCCGGGTCTCGGGAGCGGTGGGGTCGGCAATGGTTCGCACGCCCATCACCAGGGTTTTTTGCCCGGCGGACGCCTGCGCCGCCGCTTCCCTACCCACGGCCAGGATATCGGCGGGCAGGTGCTGGCCGTCAGCGTCCGCGGTCACGATAACCTCACCGGGTGCCTCAGCCTGAGCCCAGGTGATTCCCGCCCGCAGCGCTGCACCCTTACCGCCGTTAGCGGACAGGTGCAGCACAGTCACCGATACCAGCCCAGACCGGGCAAAACGACGCTCGACCGAGGGGGCGGGGGCTAGCCGGGCACCCAGCTGTTCGACCTGCTCAAAGATAGGAGCGAAGTCGGGGCCGGAGCCGTCGTTGACCACCAGCACGCGGGCAGTGGTGCCCTCGGCGTTGGCGCGGGCGTCTATGTCTTCAATCAGACGCACCAGGGAGGTATCGGGCTTGTAGGCGGGAATCAGAATCAGCATGGCGTTTAGGCTCCTGCGATGTAGAGAATGTCGCTGGTTTCGCGTTCTTCGCCCTTACCGAGCGGGTTGTTGACCAGTGAGTCGTTGAAAATCATGACCGATGAGCCGCCACCGTCGATGTTGTAGGCGGTGGTGCAGCCGGCGTCAATCATCATCTGGGCCAGTTCGGTCATGGTGGCGCCGCGAGAGTAGCCCTCTGAGCGGCCGTCGACCACCATGAAAAGCAGGTGGTTGGTGCCAATGACGCCCACCGCGGTGCGGGGCTGCTCGCCCTGGATGGAGTGGTTACCGAAGTTGGTGTCGACTTCGACGTCCTCGATGCCGTCGAGGATCGCGCCGTTCTCCACCAGTGCCGGGCCGAAGGAGAGGGTGTTGAGCACGCCCTCATCAACGAGTGCCTGGGCGGTGGTGGCGGTTTCGTCGTAGATTTTGACGCTGCCATCGGCGTAGAAGGCTAGGCCGGTGCGGGCAGGAGAGTCGCGGTAGACCACGCCGTTACGAACCACAATGCCGGTTTCGCGGAAGCCGTAGTAGTCGCCATTGATAGCCCAGATAGCGTTGTGAGCCGCTGCCATTTCGCTGGGGTTCTGCACGATGTTCAGGCCGAACTGGTTGTTAGCGAAGGCCGAGCGCAGGATGCTCGCTGACCCCAGCTTGACCTCCGCGGTGTAGGCGGTGATCTGGTCGCTGGTGCCCTCGTTGAGCACGATGGTATTCAGGGCGATAGAGCCGTTATCTGCGGTGACGCCGGTGTCGGTCACCTGCATGTTGGTTAATTCGGTGTCGGACGCCGCGGCGCTCGTGGTGCTGTTAGAAGCAGCCTGAGCCTCGTAGGCGGCTACGTCTGCGATTTCGGTGTGGTCACGCAGGTAGCGGTTGTAGGCCCAGCCTGTGCCAAGACCTGCGGTGCCCAAGAGGCCCAGGCCGCCAATCAGGGCGGTACGTCGAGTGGTTTTGGATTTGACCCAGCTGGTCTTCTGCTCTGCCTGGGTCTGCTGGGTGTTCTGGTTGGTGTTCTGGTCTGCGCTGTTGTTCATACCTTCAACTATGGGCAGCTAACCCATGACGAAGGCTTGTCTAACCTATGCCCCAGCTGTGACTGCAACCGAGCGTACCTAGCCGAGCACGGACGTCCGCGCCTACACCGCTAACCCTTCTCTAACTGTGGCACTGACCGCCAAATGTGGCAACGCCACCGCCACATTTGGCGGTAGCCACAACATGTTGCGCCCCCGCCCATCAGCGGACGCCCTTATCCACCAGATTCTTTCGCACAAGCTCAGGGTTATTCATCAAGTCGCTCCACCTAACACGCACAAAACGATAGCCTCGCAGCTCAAGGTCACGCTGACGAATAACCTCCTTCTGAAGCACATGATCCGGCTGCCCATAAGCTCCCGAGTACTTCACGTCTCCATCGACCTCCAGGATGACTTTGGCATCCTCCCACAAAAAATCAGGACGATAGTACCGCTGCCCCACCCAAATAACTTTCTGTTCCTCAGGCCGAGACAGACCCCACGACATCACCAGATACCGTGCAACCGTCTCTGCAGGCGACTCAGATTTTTCGCTCATATACTCAGCTATCTTTTGACGCTGTTTCGAATACCTACCGCTGCTTTTGAGCACGGCACTCCGCAGCTCGGCAGCTGGCACCAAACGGTGGTGCAGAAAATAATCCGCAACGCACAAAGCGCTCAAAAAAGGAAGACTCTGGCAGCAGTCAAGTATCGTCTGAAGAGGCGTAGTCACAGCTAGCCCCTGATTCAGTACTGCCTGGTCACAGATTTCTTTGCGCGATCTACTCACATGTACACCCGGTTTTGACCGCACAGCAGAAGAAGCGCTGCTCACCCATATCTTTGCGGGTGCTTCTAATAAAGGCGCTCCCCACCAAAGAGCTGCAGATGAATGACTCAGCACATACTGAGGGTGCGTCTTCATAAACGCCACATGCTGGGCCATAAACCGGTGACGGCCGTCCCAACTTTGCCATGTCTGCACCGGCGTGTAGGCATTGGTTGCGATCTTATACAGTAGACCCCGTCGACACCGCCGAGAAATTTCGGACGAGCTGATACCTTCGTCTTTCAGCTCCGATGAGGTTTTGATCTGATCGTATATCCTGCTCATACCCACTACCTTGACCACCAGACCTCGCGTTTTCTAGAGGGGGCGGTAAATCTGTGGATAACTTCAGCTATTTTTTGCTCTTATCAGCCTGTATGTCGTAGCGGCCTCACTATGTGTTAAGAATCCTCCACAGGGCTTGACAGCTTTGCAAGTATCGGCGCTGCTCCAGGAGCCGCGAAGACGGACGACTCTGCGCGACGCGCCTAGCCGAGCACGGACGTCCGCGCCTACACCGCTAACCCTTCTCTAACTGTGGCACTGACCGCCAAATGCGGCGATGCCACTGCCACATTTGGCGGTAGCCACAACATGTTGCGCCCGCGCCCATACAAAAGCCCGCCACCGGCGGGCGGTGGCGGGCTAGAAAAAGAGACGGGAAGAACCCGCGTGGTGCTACGCGGGTTACTTCTCCTGATAATCGTCGGCGTACTTATCTGCGTATTCTGCGTAGTCGTCCTCGTCATCGTACTGATAACCAGACGTCTTAGGCTGAGAGCTGGTGCTCTTGCTCAGTTCGCGTTCGAGTGCAGTGTAGTCGGTGTCGGGGCTGAAGTACTTCATCTCCCGAGCCTGCCGAGTTGCTTTAGCCTTCTGACGGCCGCGCCCCATGGCGAGACCCCCTCTTTATCGCTCGTATCTGGCCACCCGCGTGCGCGCAGGGGCGTGCCAGAAAAACTTTCAGTCTTTTCTGTATCTAAGGGTACATGTTTTTGCGCGTCTTTGCTTGCCTGTTCGCCACATGAGATGTAAGAAACTGCTAAAAACCACAAAAATATAGAGAACGGTCGTTTTATTTCACATAGAGCCTCTCCCGGCAAAGAGAAGCTCCGCATCACCAGACCAGAAAGAGGTGACGCGGAGCGGTAAGGCAGCCGGCGAAGGTCTAGGCTGCGAGTGTCGTTATCGCCGGCTGAGTTTATGGGGCTTTAGGGGCGGCCACCGGGTGCCATACCACCCATGCCACCTGCGGCAGCACCGGAGGTTGCTGTAGCGGTATCGGCCTCTGAGCCGTTGACACTGATGGTGAGGCCGTCGCCGCTGGCGATGCCGTCGCCGTAGTTACCGGTGACATACAGGGTACCTTCACCGGCCAGGGTTAGGTCGGTGCGGGCGTAGAGGCCGTCGACGATGCACTTGCGGTCAACGCGGGTCTGCATGGCTGCTTTGGCGTTCAGCTCGTCCAGGCTGATGCCGGGCCAGTGGGCCGGGGCCAGGGTGGCGGTGTTCTGGGTGAAGGCTGTAGCAGTCATGGCGGTCTTTCTGTCGTGCTCTGTTCGGGCTGTTGTTAACAGTCTGGTGGGCGAAGCTATGTTTAAGCTGTGGTGAACTTAGCTTGAACTTATGCATGCCAAACTTTTTCATTTCCCCTTGTCAAAAGGTAAAAATAAGGACGCCCACCCCGGCTTCCTTGCCTCTGGCAAGTAAAGCGGGTGCGGGCGTCCTGCTCGCTCACTGACCCCTAGCGCACGCTGGTAAGGGAGCCGGTGGCGAGTGACGTACATGCCGCACAGAACCAGGATGGCGACGAGGTCGAGGGCAGCTGCTGTGATGATGGTGTTCACGGGGTTCTCCGAGGGGTGTATCTGGTCTTGTTTTGCTTGATAACCAGTGTTCTCTCAAAGTCTGTGTTTAGCCTGTGTTGTACTTAGCCTTCACTTATGAGCACCTACAGACATCCCCTTTAGTGCCTTTGACCTGGTGAAACTCACAGAAGAAAAAGTTTTAGATGCCTTCGTGCGGGACTGTAACGGCGTAGAGGGCGTCGGTGACGTCAGCGCGCCAGAGGTAGGTGGCACGAGCGTCCGCCCGGCCCGGGCCCTGGTTGATGACGGCGATAGGCTTGCCCGCGCGAGCGAAGTCGAGGGCAATTTTGTAGGAGCTCATCACGGCCAGAGATGAGCCGAGCACCAGCAGGGAGCGCGCCCGCTCCCCCAGTTCTTTCACGGCCTGCTTGCGGGCCGACGGCACGGGTTCGCCGAAGTAGACCACTGCGGGTTTGAGCTTGGTTGAGCCGCAGGCCAGGCAGCCGACCATCTGAAAATCTTGAATGAAGCGGGCATCGATGTCGGCGTCCCCATCGGGGTTGACCTGCAGGGTGGTGCTGGCGAGCCGTTCGAGGTAGCCGGGGTTGGCGGCCTCAATGCGGGAGTCAAGAGAGGTGCGCCCCTCGTCCGCCCCGCAGTCTAGGCACTCGATGCAGGAAAGATCCCCGTGCAGGGTAACGACTGTACGGGAGCCGGCTGCGGTGTGCAGGCCGTCCACGTTTTGGGTAATCAGCCCGGCAAGGCACCCCTGGGCTTCGAGGTCTGCGAGCAGGTAGTGAGCGGTGTTGGGGCGGGCCCGGTTCATCTGCCGCCAGCCCACGAAGGAGCGGGCCCAGTAGCGCTGCCGCGCCACCTCGTCGAAACGGAATTCCTGGTAGGTCATGGGCCGGTGGTTGCGCAGGGACCCGGCGGGGCCGCGGTAGTCAGGGATCCCTGAGCCTGTGGAAATTCCTGCCCCGGTGAGCACCAGAACCTGCCCGTCACGCAGGAGTTGCCGGATGCCGTCCGCCGCTACCTGCGGGTCGGTGGGCTGGGCCGTTTCGGCCACCACCCGGTCGATGGAGCGCAGGGCCGCAGCGTGGGTGGCGGCGATATCGGCGTGCGCGGTGATGGACGCGGACGCCCCGGCAAAGCGGGTATCGAGCGTGTTGGGCGCGGGCTGGGGCTGGGTCTGGTTCACTCTTCCAGTTTAAAAGACAAAGACCCTATTGCTTCTCTCTTGACCCCGAGATAATCCGCAGGGTCAAGAGAGAAACAATAGGGTCATTCCCGGCTTTTACTCAGCAGTAACGACCAGTCCGTCCACGGCGACGTCGGGGTTGACGTCCACGCGCACGGTGTCGCCGTCCTTGATGGCACCGGCCAGGATTCCCTTGGCCAGGCGGTCGCCGATTTCGCGCTGCACGAGGCGGCGGAGCGGACGGGCCCCGTAGGCCGGGTCGTAGCCGGCAAGTCCCAGCCACTCGGTGGCGGCGTCGGTGACGTCCAGGGTCAGGCGGCGGTCTTCCAGTCGGCGGGCCATGGATGCGATTTGCAGACCCACGATGGAGGCCAGGTCATCGGCTGAGAGGGGCTCGAACATGATGACCTCGTCCAGGCGGTTGAGGAACTCCGGCTTGAAGCTGGCGTTCACGGTGTTCATGACCGCACTCTTACGGGCTTCATCATCGAGATTCTGGTCAATCAAGAACTGGGAGCCCAGGTTGGAGGTCAGGATCAGGATGACGTTGCGAAAGTCCACGGTGCGCCCCTGGCCGTCGGTCAGGCGGCCGTCGTCGAGTACCTGGAGCAGGATGTCGAAGACCTCGGGGTGGGCCTTTTCAACCTCGTCGAGGAGCACGACCGAGTAGGGGCGGCGGCGCACAGCTTCGGTGAGCTGACCACCCTCTTCGTAGCCGACGTAGCCGGGAGGGGCACCGACCAGGCGGGCAACGGCGTGCTTTTCGGCGTATTCGCTCATGTCGATACGCACCAGGGCACGTTCGTCGTCGAACTGGAACTCAGCCAGGGCCTTGGCAAGCTCGGTTTTACCGACGCCGGTGGGACCCAGGAAGAGGAAGGAGCCGATAGGACGGTCGGGGTCGGCGATGCCTGCACGGGAGCGGCGGACGGCGTCGGCAACGGCGGTGACTGCCTGGCGCTGGCCGATGAGGCGCTTACCCAGTTCGTCTTCCATGTGCAGGAGCTTCTCAGACTCGCCCTGGAGCATGCGCCCGGCGGGAATGCCGGTCCAGGAGGAGATTACCTCAGCGATATCGTCGGCGGTCACTTCTTCAGAGACCATGGACTCTTCGGACGCGGTGTTCTCGGCCTGCTGGGCTGCGGCAAGTTCGGCTTCGAGGGCGGGGATTTCACCGTAGAGCACGCGGGAGGCTTCAGCTAGGTTGCCTTCGCGCTGGGCGACTTCTGCCTTGGAACGCAGCTCGTCGATCTGGGTTTTGAGGTCACCGACGCGGTTGAGACCGGCCTTTTCAGCTTCCCAACGGGCGTTGAGGGCGTCCAGCTCTTCCTTCTTGTCGGCCATATCTGCCCGCAGGGCTTCAAGGCGCTCGACGGAGGCGGGGTCGGTCTCGTCGGCCAGGGCCAGTTCTTCCATGGTCAGGCGGTCAACGGCGCGACGCAGGGCGTCAATCTCTTCGGGGGCCGAGTCGATCTCCATGCGCAGGCGGGAGGCGGCCTCATCGATCAGGTCAATGGCCTTGTCGGGCAGCTGACGCGAGGGGATGTAGCGGTTCGACAGGTTGGCGGCAGCCACCAGGGCGGAGTCAGCGATGGCGACCTTGTGGTGGGCCTCGTAGCGTTCTTTCAGACCGCGCAGAATACCGATGGTGTCATCGACGCTGGGCTCACCCACATAAACCTGCTGGAAGCGGCGCTCCAAGGCGGCATCCTTTTCGATGTTTTCGCGGTATTCATCGAGGGTGGTTGCACCAATCAGGCGCAGCTCGCCGCGCGCCAGCATGGGCTTGAGCATGTTGCCGGCGTCCATGGAGCCCTCGGAGGCACCTGCCCCAACGACGGTGTGGATCTCATCGATGAAGGTGACGATTTGCCCCTCGGACTTCTTGATGTCTTCCAGCACGGCCTTGAGGCGCTCTTCGAACTCACCGCGGTACTTGGCGCCGGCGACCATTGCACCCAGGTCGAGGGAAATCAGGGTCTTGCCGCGCAGGGATTCGGGCACGTCACCCGAGACCATGCGCTGGGCCAGGCCCTCAACGACGGCGGTTTTACCGACGCCGGGTTCGCCGATGAGCACGGGGTTGTTCTTGGTGCGGCGGGAGAGCACCTGGATCACGCGGCGAATTTCGCTGTCGCGCCCAATAACGGGGTCAAGCTTGCCTTCGCGGGCAACGGCGGTCAGGTCGGTGCCGTACTGTTCTAGGGCGCCGAAGGTGCCTTCGGGGTCGGGGGTTGTCACGGTGCGGTCTCCTCTCACGGTTGGGATGGTGTCTTCAATGGTCTTTTCGGTGGCCCCGGCCTGCTGTAGGGCGCGGGCGGTGGCGTCGTTCCCCGCTGCGAGCGCCAGCAGCAGGATTTCGGTGGAGATGTAGGTATCCCCGAACTGGGATGCCTTGGCTTGGGCAGTTTGGATGGCGGTCAGGACGGCGCGGCTCGGCTGGGCCTGGGCGGCTGAGGCGCCCTGCACCTTAGGGAGTTTAGAAATCTCGGTGGAGGCTGCCAGGGATATGGCGTCAACGTCGAGCCCTGCGGTTTTAAGGACGGCTACTGCAACTCCCTCGCGCTGATCCATGAGGGCCTTGAGCAGGTGGGAGGTGTCAAGGGTGGGGTTGCCCGCGGTTTGGGCGTTCATATTGGCTGCCGAGAGCGCTTCTTGGCTCTTGGTCGTAAATTGTGCGTTCATTGTTCTCCTTTACCTTTTGCGTAGGTAGTTCGTTCATACTTGAGTGTACTCCACTCAGCTTTAACTTGAGTCTACTACACTCAACTATCTTGCGCTAGGTACCCGAGAAAATATTTTTTCAGCCCCAAAACCGCACCCACGCCAGAGAGCGTCTCGTACGGCGGGCACAGACGTCCGCCTTCTTTCTCAACCCGCCGCCCGGCCCTTACACTGGTAGCAGTCACTCACCCAAGGAGAACCATGCCCCGCACCGCCTACGCCGTCCGCCACGTTGCCTTTGAAGATCTGGGTATTTTTGAAGATTTATTGACCGAACGCGGTTTTACCGTCAAATACCGTGACGCAGGCATTGACGCCCTCAACACCCCCGAGGTGCGCGAGGCGGATTTGCTGGTTATTCTGGGCGCTCCCATCAGCGTGAATGACACCCAGGACTACCCCTTCCTCTTTGAAGAAGTAGAACTCATCAAGGCGCGCATCGCCGCGCAGAAACCCGTCCTGGGCATCTGTCTGGGAGCCCAGCAGATTGCTCTAGCCGCAGGAGCTCAGGTCAACCCCACCGGCGCCATTGAGTTGGGCTACTCCCCGGTAGAACTTACCGAAGCCGGGAAAGAATCAGTACTTGCACCGCTCGGCAACACCCCCGTCCTCCACTGGCACGGCGACGCTTTCACCCTGCCCGAAGGCTCCCTCAGCCTAGCCCGCACCCAGATGTGCGAAAACCAGGCATTTACCCTAGAGGACGCCGCAGGTCGTCCCTACGCGCTAGCCCTCCAGTTCCATCTTGAGGTGAACCCCCGCCATATTGAGCAGTGGCTCATCGCCTACGCCGACTACATTAGGGCCTCAGAACAGGACGTCGCGGTAATCCGCCGCGAAGCCTCTCTCTACGCTGAAAAACTGACTACGGCTGCCACCGAGGTACTCACCGGCTGGCTCACTAGAGTAGAACTGTAAACCACCACTGCACGGTTACAGGACTAGTCGAGAAAGTCGTACATGGACTCTTCTCGCTCGAGTCGCTCGCGGGTAGCCTCATCTAGTCCGCGGGTGAGAGCTCGCGCCCGCCGGTAGTCGCTGATGGCCAGCAACAGGGTGGCAATAGCGAATGAGAAGGTTAGAATTCCGCTGGTATTACCAAAGGCAGCAGAAAGACCGATAACATCGGGGCCCAGCAGGGCTGCCGCTGCCGAAATATTCTGCCCCTCTAGCCGGTCGGGAGCAACCATGCCGAAGAACCCGGCTAATACCCATGTGGAAGCGGCAACAAGGGCGGTGACAGGCGGTAACCCCGCCCGCACCCCTGCAGCCTGTAACACCATTTCTTTAAAGGAAAACAGGGCAGCCACCAGCAAAATAATCAGCAGGGCAGGCCCAAACGATATCGCGTAGATAGGCACAAGCTCTCCCCCAGCGCCGAAGAGGGCGCGCCCGGCGGTAATCCAGGCAGCCGACGCACAAGCCATGGGTACCAGCAGATAGGCCAGCACCTGACGCACAGGGCCCGGCTGTCGTTGCAGGCGGGGGTGAGTGGGCAGCTGACTCTGGGTAAGATGGGGGCTCTCTTGGTTCACCCACCTATCCTAACCGGGAAGAGCCCCCTGCGGACGGGTAGGGTGGTGTATATGAGCAGACTTGAAGCTATTTTCTTTGACCACGACGGAACCCTCGTAGACACCGAGCCCCTCTGGGCAGAGGCCAAAACCGCACTGACCGCCGAGTTCGGAGCTACCTGGACCGAACAAGATACCCTTATGGCTCTGGGTAAACCTGCCGCAGTCACCTTTGCCCGCATGCAGGAGCTGGGTGCAGATGCATCTGCTGACGAGCTGTACGACCGGCTTAAGGCTAAGATGTCAGTGCTCTTGAAGGACGCCCGCGTGGAGCTCTTGCCCGGCGTTGAGGCGCTCCTGGAGCAGGTGGCTGAGGCGGGCGTCCCCGCAGGAATTGTCACCAACGCAACCACCGAGGTTGCCGCCAACACCGCCAAGCTGGCACCTGAAGGGCTTTTCAAAACCCTGGTCACCGATGAGCAGGTCACTCACGCCAAGCCCGACCCCGAGCCCTACCTGCTCGCGGCTCAGAATCTAGGGGTAGACCCTGCCAACTGTGTTGCCGTAGAGGACTCTGCTTCTGGCACCCAGAGCGCCATGGCTGCAGGCATGAAGGTCGTGGTGGTTCCCGGCATGACCGAGGTGCCCGAGCACCTGGGCCACGCCCGCTACGCCCACACAGAACTCACCCTCGATAAGATTCGGGCACTAATCGAGGGCTAAGAGCTACATTGCCACACAGAAAAGGCGGGTCTATCGCGTGATAGACCCGCCTTTAGTGCGTGGTTCGAGTTTTGAAGCTCTGAAGCTTACTTGAGGTTACCCTGACCGTCTTCGAGGTGGCCGCGCAGGAACCACTGGAAGAGCTCCAGTTCAGCGGTCTGGCCAATCAGCAGATCCTCGGTGATGGGGTCGATGTCGCCCACCTTTGCAATAGCTGCACGGTGGTCTTCAACTACAACGTTGTAGACCTCGTTCAGGGCACGGATGTGAGTCAGAGCGTCTGCACGGTCAACATCGTATTCAGCCCAGGTGCGCTTTTCAACCAGGTCACCGGAGAGGCCGTTGGGGGCTACGCCCATGGTGGCCATGCGCTCTGCAATGGCATCAACGAAGCCACGTACCAGGTCGACCTGGGGGTCGAGCATTTCGTGAACAGCGATGAAGTTGGGGCCAACGACATTCCAGTGGGCGTGCTTAAGCACCAGGTGCAGGTCGTTCAGGGCGTGCAGGCGAAGCTGCAGAACGTCGGCTACGTGGTGACCTGACTCTTCGGTGAGGCCAGGAACGGTAAATGATGCGTACTTGCTCATGAGTGAGACTTCCTTTCGAAAGTGATGACCGGTATTTTTCAAAGCTCCGGCTGGCTTGCTGTACTTCTAGCCTACGCACTCTCAACAGCGTTTTCAAGCATTATTATGATTAATTCATAATAAGCAAAACCTTGTTTGACCTGCTGGAACACCTTATTTCTGTCTTAGTTAAGCCTTACCTGACCACACTCTGGCTAGATATTTCAGGCAGTCAAACCACATAAACCCATTTAACATAAAGGTTCACGCGCCACAGATGGTGGAGCGTGAACCTTGATGCAATCAATGAGACTGGTTATGCAACCCGCTGATGACTAGATTTTTTCAGCAGAGCGGCCAGTGCGGGCACCAAGCAGACCACCCAGGGCGGTGATGATCATAGCCAAAATGAGACCACAGAAAGTGTACAGGGAGTACTTAGCGGTGTTGTTCATAGCATCGTTTGCTACAACAACAGCCTGATCAAAGGTTTCTTGAGCATTGTTTGCCAGGTTATTCAGGGTTTCCTCAGCCTTCTGTACGCCCTCTTCATATGAGGTCACGATATTGTTAGCAGCCGATCGCGATTGAGTTGCGGTGAGGTTAGTGTTAGCTTCAATTTCACGAGCCAGAGCATCCTCGTCGATCTGCTCAGTGATTGATGCAATACGATCTTCAATGTTTGCACGAACATCCTCTGCAACAGCAGAAGAATCTTCACCGTCTACAATGATTCGCTGAGCAGCTACCTGCAGGTCAGCAACGGTTTCATCAACTTGGGCCTGGAGATAGTCGGGGTGCAGCTGCTCAATGGAGCTATTAGCAAGCGCCTGACGCACATCAGCAGAGACACCCTCGGCATCAACATCAATTCGGTCGGTATTGATATTCGAAACAGCCTGAGCCGCCGCCGATGACGCACTTGAAACAGCACCGCCAGCCGCACCAAGCATGTTACCCAGCGCCCCAAATGCAGAAGATACTGCGCTCACAGCTAGAACCACAATGGCAATAACACCCAGTGCCCACGTAAGGAACCCGTGAATCAAGCCCGCCTTGTTAGCGGTCAAACCAGCAATAAAGCCCGCCACACCAAGAGAAACAGCCAAAGAAAAAATAGTCCAGATTATCAGACCAGTTCCGACACCTTCCGTTGGGTTTTCAGCAGTCAGGTCGGTACCTCCAAGCCCCACCGCAGTTCCCACAAGAGAGAAGAGTGCAGAGAGAGCGATGAAGGTAACTAGACCAGCAAAGATGCTTCGCCATGAGATGTTACTACCTGCCTCAAGACGGGCATCTTGGGCAATAATCTGGCGGAGAGAGCCGCGTGCGATACCCCGAGGCGCGTTAGCACCTGACTCAACAACCCCTACATTTTCGGTCAGAATTTTTCCTTTAGATACATGATCAACTAATCAAGAATTTTAGGTATGAGACACAATATCACTCTAGAAGATAGTGATCACTCTAGAAGATAGTGCATACCCTCTATTTATAGCACGTACACTTTCATTCATGAGCTACCGACAACCCCAATAATCAAGGTTTAGGTGACGCAGCATCACTACCGCCATGCTCAAAATCGCGAAAATTTTTACTAGTCAAGTAGCGATTTCAACAGCATACCGATAAGTAAACTTTGCGTCACCACCATGAAAACTGGGATTCATTTCATAAGTAGGCTTGACTGCTAGGAGATATCTCTGAGGCACGAACAGTCAGAACCAGAATGCTAAAATATAGGGTTAGACCCGCATCGACCAAGCGAAACTCTTTCACCATGCCTACGACCAGTTCTCAACCTTCACCTTCACGCACCTTCCCCAGTTGCGCCCAGATTCGCCGCTGGCGCCGCTACCTGGCTGAAGAAATCTCAGAAGCTCGCATCTATGCCGCCCTGGCAGAGCGTGCCGAAGGAAAGGAAGCAGAGATTCTCCGGGAGGTTGCTCAGGCTGAGGAGCGCCACCAAAATCACTGGCGGGAACTGTTAGGCGAGCACGCTTACCCCGAACCCAAGCCGTCTATCTCCGCCAGATTCCTGCAACTTCTTGCTAAGAACTTTGGGTCAGTTTTTGTGCTCGCCCTAGCCCAGCGTGCCGAGGGCCGCTCACCTTACGCGGAGGACCCCGACGCCACTGAAGCCATGGCCGCCGATGAAGCAATTCACGAAGAGATCATTCGAGCACTGTCTACCTCTGGCCGTGAAAAACTCTCGGGCAACTTCCGCGCCGCCGTCTTTGGCGCAAATGATGGTCTAGTATCGAATGCTGCTCTCATCATGGGCGTGGGGGCTTCTGGCGTCAGCAGCTCTATGGTGCTTCTTTCAGGCGTCGCAGGCCTACTGGCTGGCGCCCTCTCCATGGCCGCCGGCGAGTTCGTTTCTGTGCGCTCCCAGCGTGAACTCCTGGACGCTTCTCGCCCAACCCAGGTCACCCTCAACGTTGCCCACCAGCTCGATATTAACCAGAATGAACTAGAACTGATTTACAAGGCTCGAGGCATGAGCGAGGAAGCTGCCCGCCACCGTGCCATGGAGCGCTTCGGCTATTTCACCTGCGACTGCGATCCCTCACTCTCCTTCCGCAATGATATTGAGGGCGAAGAGGTTGAGGACGCCCACGGCGCACTCGGCAGCGATGTGGGGGCTGCGGCCTCCAGTTTCTGCTTCTTTGCATCCGGCGCATTGATCCCGATTCTTCCCTATATTTTTGGCATGTCGGGCGGTGCAGCCATGCTGGTTGCCATGCTGCTAGTGGGCTTTGCGCTGATGGTCACCGGTGGTGTGGTGGGTCTTCTTTCGGGAGCCTCCCCCTTCAAACGCGGCCTGCGCCAGCTAGCGATCGGTTACGGGGCGGCCCTAGCTACTTATCTACTAGGGTTGGCATTCAATACAGTGGTTCTCTAGATAGACACACAACCATCTGCCCAGAAACACCTGTCAGGACATGGCAAGTTATTAAACCCTGCATGTCAGAAATACCTAGACTTGCAGGGTTTTACCGCGCATATTTCACAGAAGGTTTACCATGTCACATCATCAAAAAGTTCTCTAACCCAACCGCAGAACCTTGGTGAAGGGGGCAGCCTGGGCAGCGCCTGCCGTTATCTCCAGCGCCACTATCCCCGCTTATACGGCCTCACACGGTGCATTACAACTACCCGATTTAGCGGTGGGGCCGAATATACGACTGGGGGTACGCGGCAAGAAGGTGTCACAAGCACAACCCAGACCTTGACTCTGGGTGGCCAATTCTTCATCACGGATTTACCAGCCAATATCACCGTCACCAGTATTAAATACGAGGTCTGGACCTCTAACTGCATAGACCAGAAATCTTCTGGACCCGGTATTTTCTGGATTGGTAACACCTCCGCCCAGTACTCTTCTTGCGCAGTTAGAAACACATCAACGAGCCAAATCCCCTGGACCACCGACGTCACGAAAACCCATTTGGTACCTAGGACTAAACGAATGACCGTTGATGCCACCCCAGGGTTACCAACCCTTACGCACCCTTTGTACTTATAGTGCAAAGCACTCAAAACTTGGTGAACCATACTTACCCTTCGGGCGCAACTGAACAATCTTGGAACCTCATTATGACCTGGGACCCCAGCACGGGCGCTAATACTGATGGTCACTATTCAACTTCTTCTACATCCTCTGATTGCCGCAATTTCACCACAGGACCATCAGGGCGCTTCCCCATTGTGTACAGCGGTGTAGTTCCCCCAGCCAGCTCCAATAACGTGAATAGCACTTACAAAGGTGAAACCCTGATTACGATTACCCTCTCAAACGGCCAGACACTCACCCACCGTTCTATATCGGGATCATAGGCCTACCTTGAACCCATATACAAAGGGCGCCCACCGCTATTTGGTGGGGCGCCCTTATTACACAGAGTCCAGCGATAACCTCTAGACGCCCCCCCACACACAAGAGGGGACGAAGGCGTTGTAATAAGCACTTACTGATATCCGGCACCCCAACACATGCTCCAGAGATGGTCACCCCCGCACACAGCCACACCCCAAAAAAGCATTTTCTAGCACCTGACGCCTTAATTACATGGATTCCCCCAGTTAAACTGTCTCGGGAATCAGCACATTTCTGCTAATATGTTTTCAACCTAGATTTTTGGGATATTTTATTTTAGTAGCCTTAGTGAACTCTTTGGCTTTTCCATATCTTCAAACCCTCTAACGGCTTTGTCTCCCAGTGTGCATGCTGGAGTCACTCGCCAAAATGGTCTCGCATTGATCACTTAACCTAGCCCTTTAGCAAAGGAAAACAATGAACAACGTTTCACGTCGCAACCTAGCCAAGGGTGCTGCCTGGGCAGCTCCCGTCGTCATCTCCACCGCAGCAGTCCCAGCCTACGCAGCAAGCTTGTCAGTTTGCTCCAGCACTTCACCCACCACCGGTATTACCTGGGCAAATTTCGTTCGAGACACCTCCGTCTCAGCACAGGGCAGCACCAGGCACTCAGGTTCAGTTCCTACTAACGACGGCAACGCGGTCCTCACCATTACCCATGTCTCATCGACTGGCCCGTCCCTTTCAAACTCTCAGAACCTCATCACCAAGAAAAACACAGCAGGCACCGTTACTTGGTCTAGCTATTCAGGCTTGTCAGATTATCTTTACTTCCAGAGCCTCCAGAGTCGCACCAATGGGTACACTGGCGGTAACCAGCGCTCCACTATCACCATGAGTTTCTCAGCTCCCGTGAAAGGTTTCTCTTTCACCATTGGAGACGTGGATCAGGCCACCAGCGGGTCCGGTGGCCCCTGGCAAGATGTCTTTACTGTAAGTTCTTCTCTTAATGGTGTCGCGACCTCTGCTCCTATCGCCTCAGGCGGAGCCACCATCTCAGCTAACGCCACCACCACAACTTTCACAGCTAATCGAAACTCACTGAATCCCACATCATCTGCTGGCAACGTGACTCTGAGCTTCCCCGAGCCCGTCGATACCATTACCCTTACCTGGGCTAACGGCAGCAATCGTACCGGCGCTCAGAACTTCGTTATCGGTGGCCCTACCACGCTGAACGTCTGCTCAACCGGCACTTCATCTAACTAGTCTGTCTGCCCGGCAGAATAGGGGCCCTGACCAGCAAGCTGGTCAGGGCCCCTTCCTGCATATCTCTTGGCCGGTTCACCATCAGAAATACGAAGTCCGGGTGTGTGGCATTACCTCGCAGATAAACAAGGACGCCGGTGGTCACGCACCTGCGTGACCACCGGCGTCCTACCGGCTAGGGGAACTAGCTTACTTGTTAGCGAAAATCTCGCGCATCAGCTGGGCAGCCTCTGACGGAGTCTTACCAACCTTGACGCCAGCGGCTTCCAGGGCTTCCTTCTTGGCCTGGGCAGTGCCAGATGAACCGGATACAATCGCACCGGCATGGCCCATGGTCTTACCCTCGGGGGCGGTAAAGCCGGCAACGTAGCCAACAACGGGCTTGGTGACGTTAGCCTTGATAAACTCAGCAGCGCGCTCTTCAGCGTCACCACCAATCTCACCAATCATCACGATAGCCTCGGTCTCGGGATCAGCCTCGAAAGCTTCGAGAGCATCAATATGGGTGGTGCCGATGATGGGGTCACCGCCGATACCGATAGCGGTGGTGAAACCGATGTCGCGCAACTCGAACATCATCTGGTAGGTCAGGGTACCCGACTTAGAGACCAGACCGATCTTGCCCTTACCGGTGATATTGGCAGGGGTAATACCGACCAGGGACTCACCAGGAGTGATGATGCCGGGGCAGTTGGGGCCGATGATGCGGGTAATCTGCTTGCCATCAGCATCAACCTTGCTCTTGGCGTAGGCCCAGAACTCAGCGGTATCGCCTACGGGCACGCCCTCGGTAATGACAACAACCAGGGGAACCTCAGCATCGATAGCCTCGATGACGGCGTCCTTGGTGAAGGCCGGGGGAACGAAGACGATAGAGACGTCTGCACCGGTCTCCTTGACGGCTTCAGCAACGGAGCCGTAGACGTTCAGCTCGACATCGTTGCCGGCTGCGTCCTTGTGGGAAACGGTGGTGCCAGCCTTGCGGGCGTTAACGCCGCCCACAATCTGGGTGCCTGCGGCGAGCATGCGGGCGGTGTGCTTGGTACCTTCACCGCCGGTGATGCCCTGAACGATGACCTTGGAGTCCTTGTTCAAAAAGATAGACATTGTAAAAACCTTCTAGTAATAATCAGCGGTGATTTATGCGGTGTGGGCCAGCTCGGCTGCCTTGTCTGCGCCGGAGTCCATAGTCTCTGCCTGGTGAACCAGCGGGTGGTTAGCCTCAGAGAGAATGCGGCGTCCCTCATCAAGGTTGTTACCATCCAGGCGAACGACCAGGGGCTTGGTCGCCTTATCACCCAGGATTTCCAGGGCCTTGACGATGCCGTTAGCCACAGCGTCGCAGGAGGTGATACCACCGAAGACGTTAACGAAAACAGACTTGACCTGCTCGTCGTTGAGGATGATATCCAGGCCAGCTGCCATCACCTCGGCAGAAGCACCGCCACCGATGTCGAGGAAGTTAGCGGGCTTGACATTGCCGTGGTTTTCACCGGCGTAGGCAACGACGTCCAGGGTAGACATGACCAGACCCGCGCCGTTACCGATGATGCCAACCTCACCGTCCAGCTTGACGTAGTTGAGGTCGTTTTCCTTAGCCTTAGCTTCGAGGGGGTTCTCGGCTGACTTATCAACCAGAGCCTCGTGCTCGGGCTGACGGAACTCAGCGTTATCGTCCAGGGAGACCTTGCCGTCCAGGGCCAGGATCTTACCGTCGCCGGTCTTGACCAGCGGGTTGACCTCAACCAGGGTGGCGTCTTCCTTCTTGTAGACCTCGCCCAGCTTGACCAGCACGGCAGCAACGTCCTCGCGCACGTCCTCAGCGAAGCCAGCGGCCTCAACAATTTCGGTAGCCTTCTCGGCGGTGATACCGTCCAAGGGGTTGACCTCAACCTTGGCCAGGGCCTCGGGGCGCTCGGCAGCCAGGGTCTCGATGTCCATCCCACCCTCAACGGAGCACATGGCCAGGTAGGAGCGGTTAGCGCGGTCAAGCAGCATGGAGAAGTAGTATTCTTCAGCGATGTCTGCGCCCTGGGCAATCATCACACGGTGAACGGTGTGGCCCTTGATGTCCATACCCAGAATCTGCTGGGCGTACTCGTAAGCCTCATCAGCGGTCTTAGCGACCTTCACGCCGCCAGCCTTACCGCGTCCGCCCACCTTAACCTGGGCCTTAACAACGGTGACGCCACCGATCTTCTCAGCTGCTGCCTTTGCTTCTTCAGGGGTGGTAGCTACGATGCCCTGGAGCACGGGAACGCCGTGCTTCTCAAAGAGATCGCGTGCCTGGTATTCAAACAGGTCCACAGGTGTGTCCTTCTTCGTCGAAGTCATGCCAGAAAGCGGTGCTCCCGGCGTTTACATGTACGAAGTTCGGTGCCCGCCCCATTGCGAGAGCTGGAGCACACAAAGCTTCTCCACAAAGAAACTTTAGCGCACTTGCCTACAGGGGTGCGAACTTATTTCCCTCTGAATGAAACAAACCTGTCAGTTACCGCCGACGCTCCCCCACCGAGCCTATTTGACCTTCTCGCAGGCGTCCAGAATATTGACCAGGAAGGGAGCGGTATCGGAGGCGCGGGGCACCATCAGGTACTCCAGCTCATCGATACGCCAGAGCATAATACGGGCCTCAGCCACGGTGCAGGACAGGGCCTTGCCCGGGTCGAAGAAGTCCGGCGGGAAGTCGAAGTGCACGACCTCGTCGATGACGTCCGCCGCGGCAACCCCGCTCAGGTTCAGCACGGTGCGATTGACCGATACATCGAGCACCAGCCCCTCATCGCGCCCCAGGGCCGCGGTGAGCGCGCGCCCCAGTTTCACGGCGTCCACCCTGGTCACCACCAGGTACACGCCCTCTTCAACATACAGGCAGGCCACGACCTGGCGGGTGCCGTACAGCAGATGCAGGGCGGTCGCATCGCCCGTCACCTGCCCGCGGGTGGTCGGCAGAGCTGCGCCCAGCACCTTTTCGATGCGGCGGGCAGCGGGAGTTGTGGGGTCAATTTCAATGCGAAAGAGAAAGAGGTCAGAAATCTCCTGAAGCTGCACGCGGGTATCGGTCACCTCATCCATTGCCTCCACAAATTCTTCGGCGATAGAGGGAAGGTTAGAGTTGTGATGATCCATGGTCGTCCTTGAGTGAATCGGGCAGAAAGTAGCCCGGCACCGCGGGGCGGTGCCGGGCTACTTTTATTTTAGTCGGTCTTCTTTGTGAGCGGGGCGTAGCGCAGCAGAAGCCGTTTCTCTTCTTTGGCAAAGCGCACCTTGGCTACGGTTTTATCACCGCTACCCTCAACTGCTGTCACGCGGCCCTCACCAAAGCTGGTGTGCTCAACACGGTCGCCGACCGCGAGCGCCGGAATTTCCTTGTTCTGCTGCACGCGGGAGACCTGCCGGGCTGCTGCCTTGAGTCCGTAGGTGGAAGACCCGTTGACTTCGCTGGTGGACGGTTCGGCAGGACGCCGCCGCTCGGCCGGTTCGTCAAAGCGGCTGGAGTAGGTGGAGGACCCGTACGAAGAACCGTACCCGCTCACAGAGCTGCCGCCGCGGTTGCCTGCCCAGCCACCGCGTCCGCCCGCGTAAGCGCCCCCGTAGCCGCTACCGGAGTAGCCGCCAAAGGATGAGCCGGTGCGTTTCCAGTCAATGAGTTCTTCGGGGATCTCTTCGAGGAAGGGTGACGGCGGGTTGAACTGGCTCTGGCCCCACATGGAGCGGTTCTCAGCGCGGGTGAGGTAGAGGCGTTCCATGGCGCGGGTCAGGCCCACGTAGGCCAGGCGGCGCTCTTCGCTCATCTCAGAGTCGTCGGTGAGGGCCCGCTGGTGGGGGAAGAGGCCGTGCTCCATACCGGTCAAGAAGACCACGGGGAATTCTAGGCCCTTAGCGGTGTGCAGGGTCATGAGGGTAATGACGCCCTGGGATCGGGCTTCTGCCACCTCAGCGGCAATCTGGGCGGCGGACGGCCCGCCCTCCTGCTCGGCCTTGGGCTTGTTGGGGATCTGGTCGGCGTCAGCGACCAGGGCGACGTGTTCGAGGAAGTCCTCCAGGGTGGCGCCTGCGTTGTCGATTTCGAACTCGCGCACGGCGTCCACCAGCTCGGAGAGGTTCTCGACGCGGGATTCGTCCTGAATATCCTTGGATTCGCGCAGGGCTGCCAAGTAGCCGGTCTGCTCCAGCACGGCTTCGAGGCAGGTGGCTGCTGACTCGGTGGCAGCGAGCTGGGCTAGGTCGTCAATCATCTGAGCAAAAGCAGCCATTTTCTTCACGGCAGCTGCGCCCAGACCGGGCACCTCGCTGCCCTGGCGCAGAGCAGCCATGAAGGAGATACCGGTAGCGCGGGCGTGGTCGGCCACCACGCTCTCGGACTTAGCTCCGATACCCCGCTTAGGCTCGTTAAGCACGCGGCGCACGTTGATGTCGTCATCGGGGTTCACCAGCACGCGCAGGTAGGCCAGGGCGTCCTTGATTTCCTTGCGCTCGTAGAAGCGGGTACCGCCGACCACGCGGTAGGGCAGACCCACGCGCATGAGCATTTCTTCGAGTGTGCGGGACTGGGCGTTGGTGCGGTAGAAAATCGCCACGTCGCCGGGGGCGGTGCCGTGCTCGTCGCGCAGGCGGTCAATTTCCTGGGCGATGTAGCGGGCTTCAGCGTGCTCGGACTCTGCCACGTAGCCGGTGATTTTGGCACCGTCGCCGCTGGCCGTCCAGAGCTTCTTGGGCCTGCGGCCCTTGTTGCGCTCAATCACGGCGTTCGCCGCCGAGAGGATGTTCTGGGTGGAACGGTAGTTCTGCTCCAGCAAGATGGTGCGGGCCGCCGGGTAGTCCTGCTCAAAGTCGGTGATATTGCGAATATCAGCCCCGCGGAAGGCATAGATAGACTGGTCGGAGTCACCCACCACCGTCAGCTCAGCGGGCGGGTAGGCATCGGGGTAGGGGCCGTTATCGGCAGGCCCGGTCTCAGGGCGCAAGGACGCCGCACCCCCCACCAGCTGCCGCACCAGCTGGTACTGGGCGTGGTTGGTGTCCTGGTATTCGTCAACCAGGATATGGCGGAAGCGGCGGCGGTAGTATTCGGCTACCTGCGGGTGGTTCTTCAGAAGGTTGACGGTCTCGAAGATAAGGTCGTCGAAGTCGAGGGAGTTCGCTGCCCGCAGGCGCTCGGTGTAGGCCGTGTAGACCTTCGAAATTACGCCTTCCCAGGGGTCAGTGGGGCTAGTTTCGGCTGCGAACTGTTTGGCGCTGACCAGCTCATTCTTGAGGTTAGAGATACGGTTGCCCACCACCTTGGCGGTGAACTTCTTGGTATCAAGGTTCATCTGCTTGATGATAAGCGTCAGCAGGCGCTGGGAATCAGCCGAGTCGTAGATGGAGAAGGTCGATTTGAGCCCCAGAGCTTTAGCCTCGCGCCGCAGCACTCGCACGCAGAAAGAGTGGAATGTCGAAATCCACATGCTCTGAGCCCGCGGCCCCACCAGGGCTGTAATGCGCTCCCGCATCTCAGCTGCTGCCTTGTTCGTGAAGGTAATCGCCAGAATCTGCCCCTGGTGAGCACGGCCCGTCGCCAGCAGATAGGCAATGCGGTGGGTCAGCACACGGGTCTTGCCCGACCCGGCACCCGCCACAATCAGCAGCGGGCTACCCGCGTGCTTCACCGCTTCAGCCTGATGCTCATTCAGCCCCGCCACCAGCGTCTCGGGGTTGACGCTGGGAGCGGGGCGGGCATCCTCAAAATCAGGCATAAACCCGCCCACCTGGTAGGCAGGGGGCACAAAGTCATCGGCCGGAGGGGCCGCATCGTAGAAGGGGTCGAAAGGAGGCTCGTCAAAGAAGGGATCGCCCTCAGGTTCTGCTGACCGTTTAGGGGCAGGGGCGGGCATAAAATCGTCGTCATCAAACATAAGAGAACCTTCCAGAAATCAACCGTCAACTCCCCATTTTAGGCGAGCGGGCACCTGCCTACACCCGATTGAGCTGACAGATAAGATAGACAGCATGGGTCTTTCAAAAGGTCAGAAGAAACGCCTCTACGGCGAGAACACGCAAGCGCAATCCCCCGCACCCTCAGCAACCAAGGCGGGGCGGACGTCCGCGCCCCCTCACGGGCAGGGGGCAGGGCCCCGCGTCGTCACTGACTACAGCCGGGCAGAGCTTGCCGCAGAGCCGGAAAAGGGCGGGGGTTCCTATATTTTCTTAGGCGTTGCCTTTGTCGTGACGGTGCTGTTTTTGCTCTACTACTACCTCATGCTGCTGCCGGGGGTATCTGCAGCTGCCGGTGCTACCGCCCCGGAACTCATGCTGCGTTTTGACGCCCAACACCTACAGACTGTAGCGGCGGGCCTGGGTGTAGAGGGCTTGCAGGCCTATCAGGTGCTCCACCGTTCCACGGGGCTCATTCTGCCCCTGATTTTTGCTTTCACCTGGTGGAATATGGTGCGAGCCTCCAAGTTTGAGCTACTGGTGGGCCGGCTGATGCTGACCCTGCCGGTGGCCTACGCTTTTGTTTTTATTGCCGGTGGTTTTGCCGTTGATTCAGCCCTAGCCGACCCGCTGGGCGGCGCTACCGGGCTTGCTTCTCTTCTCATGACGGCCCGCTGGGCCCTGTTCGTGCTCTGCCTAGTGCAGCTGGGTTACCTGGCGCTGCGACTGGTCAGAAGCAAGATGGACGCCTTCGCCCGCGGCGAGCTGCCCGGGCAGTGATGTTAGGCTAGCGTCCCGCCCGCCCGCGTCCGCCCCCCCCTAAAAGTGCAAGTGCCTGTGCAAAAGTGACAGGCACTTGCACTTTTTAAACGGCAGCTAGTCGCCGCACCCCGTGCCGTAGCAACAGACCCACCACGTGCTGCGGGCGGTAGGAGAGGTCTTCATAGGTGATTCGCAAGACCTTCCAGCCCTCGTTCTCTAACTCGCGCTGCCGGAAGAGATCTTGTTGCCGCTGTTCGTCAAAAGACCGATAAGCCCCGGTGTACTTGATACGGCCATCGGCCTCGAGAATAAGCCTGAGGCGCCGCCACATAAAATCAGGACGATAGCGGCGGCCACTGCTCGTAACCACCCACCGCTGCAAGGCGGGCAGCTCAAGATTTTCAAGCACCATCAGAAAATACGCCTGAGATTCTAGCGGTGATTCGAGCTCGGTCGTCAGGCTCCGTGCCAGAGTACGAGCTTGCTTCGCGCCGCGGTCTGAGACGGCCAGTAGCGCATCGTGCAGCAGGTACTGGTTGCACAGGTTCTGGTGGAGAAAATAATGCGCAACCGTCACCGTGGTGAGCGCCCGCTGGTAACCGATACAGCTCAGGACGGTGTCTATAGGTGAGAGAACCGTAAGGCCCTGGTACTCCTGCGCCCTATTTATTGCTTCAGCAGGAGTGACACAGCGGCGAATGCCCTGCTGTTTGCCGCGATCGCGCCAGGAACTCGCGAGGTAGATATGAGAGGGGAGTTCAAGGAGGGGTGCTCCCCATGCGAGAGCAGCGGACGTGCGTGTAAGGACGGCGTGTGAGCGGGTTTTGCTCACCGCTATGTGGTGTATCAGGGCACGCTCGGTAGGGGTTGCCTCGGCGAGAGTCTGGGTTTTGATGTAGGCTCCCTGTCTGAGACGGACGAGCTCTTTGGACCGCACTGCGTCACTAATTTTGCGACTGGTTAGTCCCTGTAGTCGTAGGTCACCGGTAAGAAGTACTGAGTTATATAGGTGCTGGCTCATGGTGTATAGGGTGACTGAATCAGGGGTGTTGACGCTAGCCCTGTGGACGCAGGGGCCGGTTAGCGCGTCTTAGTGCCGCAGGAAAAGTGCATATGCCGTCGACTTATCCACAGGTACTTGCACTTTTCGGGTGGCGTACAGGTTTTCGTGTAAACTGGTGGAGTTGCGCCCTCGTAGCTCAGGGGATAGAGCACCGCTCTCCTAAAGCGGGTGTCGGACGTTCGAATCGTCTCGGGGGCACAAAAAGAGAGGGTATGCCATACTGCGCGAAGCGCTGGCATACCCTCTCTTTTTGTGCCCGCCTGGGGGCGTTAGTTGCGGGTTTTCTTTTTTCGGTAGGCTACTCGGGAGGCAATGAGGCCGAGGACGATGCCGATGCCGCCGGTGATGGAGACCCACATGGCTGCGTGCCCGACGAAGATGGCGATGATGAGGCCGAGGACGATGCCGGGTACGGCGCCGGCTACCATTCCGATGGCCATGTAGGTGAATTCTTGGTCGGATGAACCGGCTGGGCTTTCGAATTGGGGGCTGTTTAACTTCTGCGACATAGTTCCAATCCTAGCTGTGCCTTCTGCCGGAGTCGAAAAGTGGGTATAAAAAATGCGCCCCAGCTGGTCGTCTGGTGCGCATGCGCAAACGTAGTGTTTGCGGGGGATCCTTACCGTGTGATGTGTGGTAGGAATTCTTATTTTCGTTCTTCAGCAGGAAGTTGACCAGCTACTGAATGAACGTCACCGGCTGGGGCAGTTTTGGCTGCCCCGTACCGTGTGAGAAGTCTTAGATGCCAGCGGTGTAGTAACCGTCAACGGGCATGAAGCCGCCGCCGTCAACTGCGGTCAGCTGGGTGCCCTGTGAGGGGTTGAGAGCTGAGATCATCTGGCCGTTACCAACGTAGATGCCGACGTGTGCGTAGCCGTTGGTGAAGACGATGTCACCGGGCTGGGGGTTTGAGGTGGGGGTCAGCTCGGTTGCCATGGTGTAGGTGTAGGCGGTCAGGTTGATGCCGGCCTGTGCGTAAACGTAGGAGACGAAGCCTGAGCAGTCCCAAGCCTTGTAGGACTTGCCGCCCCAAACGTAGGAGCCGCCGATGCCGTCGTAGGCAGCTGCCAGGACGGTCTCACGAGCGGTTGACAGGTCAACGTTGCTTGACACCTCGGTGGTGGTGGTTGCCTGGGTGGTGACGGTTGAGGTGGTCTCAACTGCGCTGTTTTCAACTACGGGAGCAGTTTCGTAGCCCCAGGTGTTGTAGTTGTAAGAGTGTGAAGCCAGAGCAGGTGCTGAGTGGGCGGGTGCTGATACTTCAGCTACTGCGAATGCGTTTGCGGGTGCAACGGTTGCGGCGAGCATGGCGCCTGATGCTGCAACGATACCTGCGGTGCGTACGATGGTTGACTTAGCCATTTTGTTTTCCTCCATTGCCGAACGAGGTGAGCTGTCGGGTTCGAGCATGAAGTTCGCTCGGCCGCAGAATCTGCGACTTAACCCCTAGGGTTCTCGGTGGAGAGCCCGAAAGGTGGGTCCCCCGCTTCTGCCGTGATGTTATTTTGTTTGTTTTCCTGTGAACAGTGGCAGAACTAGGCGGTGCTGTTCGTAGGGTGCTGATCCGACCAGTGATGAGCACGAAATAGAACATTACACAGCCTGGGCTGGTTTGTCACGCTTTGGTCACGATTTTGTTGCAAGACCCCCGGAATGCAAAGCAGGGTGATTGTTTTTTTGGCCTTCAGGACGCGTCCAGCTGGGACTTATGGGGCACATAGAGTTAGTTTTGACAAGGGGAAATAAAAGACTTTTAAGGCAGCCCCACAACACCCTCCCGCCGGCCTCCTATCAGGGTTTTGCCAGTCTTAATTTAACTGAGAAGCCGACCACTTAAGGCCCCGCACCCTCTCTACAGCCCTCCGCAGCCTCTCACCCAGTCCCCCATCAGCACCTTACACAACACTAAAAACAGCTTATCACCCTCAGAACATCACAATTTGATAACAAAAAAGGTGCCCACCAGCCGGGTGGGCACCTTTTTCGTTATCAAACTGTTATCTTTTGACGATAATCGCTTCTGCTACTTCAGCGCTGAGCGTCAGCGCTTCGTCCTCACCGTCCGCGTGAACCAGCACGGAGCCGTCCTTATTACCCAGAATCGACACCGTTGCACCGTAGACGATGCCCGCATCGCCCAGGCGCTTCAGCAGCTGCACGTCGGTCTGAATAAACTCGGGTAGGCGAGACACGGTAAAGCGGTCATCTTCAGATGAGTCGCGGCCCGCAATCGACATGGTGACGGTGCGTCCGTCGTTCTCCTCGCTCTCGGCACCCAGCTCTTCTAGACCGGGAATCGCGTTGCCATAGGGGGAGAACTTAGGCTCGTTGAGCAGCTCTAGAAGGCGGCGCTCCACGCGTTCACTCATGACGTGTTCCCACCGGCAGGCCTCTTCGTGTATATATTCCAGGTCAAGACCAATGACGTCGGCGAGCAGGCGCTCAGCCAGGCGATGCTTGCGCATGACCTCCACTGCCTTCTGGCGCCCCTCTTCGGTGAGCTGAAGGGAGCGGTCGCTGGCAACGGTGAGCAGACCGTGGCGCTCCATGCGAGCGACGGTCTGAGAAACGGTGGGGCCGGAGTGCTCAAGGCGCTCTGCAATACGGGCGCGCATGGGGGTGATGCCCTCTTCCTCAAGCTCCAGCACGGTGCGCAGATACATTTCAGTGGTATCAATGAGGTCAGTCATGCCTTCTCGGATCTCCTTGGGCCAGCCCGCACGGTGCGCGGGTTGTTAGGTGCAGTGGTTTTGCCCTTAATTGTATGCGCTACCAGGTCGAGTAGGCGTTTACTCTCTTCAAGAGCTGAAATTATTGCGCCCGTACCGCGCGCCTTCGGTTTGCGTCGCCGTCCGCCCCCAAGCCCTACACCGAGGCCATCTCACTATATAAATTTATTCCCCACATTTTGGGCCGGTACGGGGTACTTGAGGGCCGCGGGGCTCACGCAGGTTGCACAATAGAAACAGCAGGACGCCGGCGGCACCCCCCTCCCTCACATCAACGCATAGCCGCCCCGGCACATGTGCTGCTCATGTCTAGGAGATATTCAGTGACCACTTTTCCCGTGATTCCCACCGAGATGCTACCTGCCGACGGACGTTTCGGCGCTGGTCCCTCTAAGGTACGCCCCGAGCAGGTTGCCGCCGTATCAGCTGCCGCCACTACCCTGCTAGGTACCTCCCACCGCCAGGCGCCGGTCAAGAACCTGGTCGGTGAGATTCGCGAGGGCCTGCGCGCTTTCTATTCTGCACCCGATGGCTACGAGGTGATCCTGGGCAACGGTGGCGCCACCGCGTTCTGGGATGCCGCGACCTTCGGCCTGGTTGAGAACAAGGCTCAGCACCTGACCTTCGGTGAGTTTGGCTCTAAGTTTGCTTCAGCAACCAAGGCGGCTCCTTTCCTGGCTGATTCCACCGTTATTTCTTCTGAAGCCGGCACCCGCCCCGAGGCCCGTGCTGAAGAGGGCGTAGACGTTTACGCCTGGCCCCACAACGAAACCTCAACCGGTGTTTTTGCCCCGGTGGCCCGCCCTGCCGGTATCGCCGATGATGCCCTGGTGCTGATTGACGCTACCAGTGCCGCTGGCGGCCTGGATGTTAACGTGGCCGAGTCCGACGTCTACTACTTCTCACCCCAGAAGAACTTTGCCTCCGACGGCGGCCTCTGGCTGGGTCTCTGGTCACCGGCAGCGATTGAGCGCGCTGAGCGTATCGCCGCTTCTGACCGCTGGATTCCGGATTCCTTGAACCTGGCGACCGCCATCAGCAACTCCCGTCTCAACCAGACCTATAACACCCCGGCTCTGGCCACCATGATTATGCTCAATGAGCAGATTAAGTGGATGAACGAGCAGGGCGGCCTGGCTTTTGCAGCAGCCCGTACCGCTGATTCTGCGGGTCGTGTCTATGCCTGGGCTGAGGCTAGCGAGTATGCCACCCCCTTTGTGGCTAACCCTGCTGAGCGCTCCAACGTCATCGCTACCGTTGATTTCGATGAGAGCATCGATGCAGCTGCTATTGCCAAAGCCCTGCGTGCTAACGGCATCGTCGATACCGAGCCCTACCGCAAGCTGGGCCGCAACCAGCTGCGTATTGCCACCTTCACCGCTATTGACCCCGAGGATGTCTCGGCTCTGCTTGCCTGCATCGACTACGTGGTTGAAAAGCTCAAGTAGTCGTAGCTGCGCAAAGATAAGGACGCCGCTCCCCCGCTCACCTGCCACCGGGCAGGAAGGCGGGGAGGGGCGTCCTTCTTTTCTTAAACTTTAGCGGGGTTCTTGCAGGTCGATTGCTGCTGTGACCGGGGGCGGCTCCCGGTCAGGGCTCTCAGCGGTTTCAGGGCGCGGACGCAGCACCAGGCGGGTACGGGCCTGCCTGTCGTAGTGCAGGTGCAGGTGCTTATATTTCATAATCCAGATCAGCCCGATTAGGGCCGCCAGAAAGCCGGAGGCAGAGGCAACGCCCAGGCCCCAGCGAGCGCCGAAGACGTCGTTGACCAGCCCGACCAGGGGCGAGCCGATAGGGGTTCCACCGATGAATACAGCCATGTACACGCTCATAACCCGTCCCCGCATAGCAGGCTCGGTTGTCACCTGCACGTAGGCGTTTGCTGAGGTGATGATGGTCAGCGCCATGAGCCCGAGCGGAATCAGGGCCAGGGCAAACAGCCAGAGGGTGGGGGCGAGCGCCGCCAGTAGGGTTGCCACGCCGAACCCTAGGCAGGAGGTAAACATGAACCGCATGCGTGGGGTATCCCGCCGAGCAGCTAGCAGGGTGCCTGTCACCGAGCCGATGGCAACAACGGAGTTCAGCAGCCCGAATTCACCCGCGCCCTGCCCGAATTCGGTGGTGGCCATAGCAGCAATATTGAGGGCTGTATTTAGGCCGAAAGTACCGATTAGGAAGGCTGCCACCATCACCACGATGATGTCGGGGCGATGTTTGAGGTAGGTAAGGCCGTCGCGCACCCGGTTGTGAGCGGCGGACGACCGTGGCAACTGCCGTAATTCATTCTCACGGATAGCGATGATTGCCAGGATCATGGCGATGAAGGTCAGGGTGTTCAGCAGGAAGACCGGCCCGGTTCCCACCGCAACAACCAGCAGGCCGGCAACCGCCGGCCCGATCATGCGGGCGACGTTGAAGGACATGGAGTTGAGCGCTACGGCATTAGGGAGGTCTGCGTCTGAGACGAGTTCTGAGACGAAGGTTGACCGCACCGGGGAGTCCAGGGCTGAGACGATGCCCAGGGCTAGCGCGAAGAGGTAGACATGCCAGATAGCAACATGGCCCGATAGCACCAGGAGCCCCAGCCCGAGGGCCAGCAGACTCATGATGCTCTGGGTCCATAGGAGAATTTTTCGCCGATCGCCCCTATCGGCAAGCGCCCCGGCATAGGGGGCTAAGAAGAGGGGCGGGGCGAACTGCAGAGCGATGACGATACCCATCTGGGTAGAGTCGTGACTTGAGAGGTCGTTGAAGACCAGCCAGTCCTGGGCGGTGCGCTGCATCCAGGTACCAATGTTAGAGACAAGGGCACCAATGAACCAGAGACGGTAGTTAAAAATCCATAGGGAGCGGAAGGTTTTATTCCGCTTAGTTACTGGTTGGGGTTCTGGTCTCTGGGCAGCTGTCATTTAGCGCTGGCACCTACCTGAGCTTCTTCGGTGAAGTCGGTATCGTCCTCGCTCTCTGAGGCGCTGTCACCGTAGTCCGCATCGTCATGGTCGTACTCTTCTTCCTCCCGGTCTTCGGGCAGGAGACGGTCAGCCCAGGGTACCCAGGCTGGGGCAAGTAGGGCGTCATCGCCGGGGAGCAGGCCAACTTCACAGACGGTTGCTACCTTTGAGCGAGGGGCACGCGAGAGGGTGGCGAACCAGAACCAGCCGCGGTAGCCCGGTAGGGTGCACTCAAAGAGGTGGGTGGTCAGGCGCTCTTCTTCACCGCGCAGGTGGTGGACGGGGCCGATAGCGTTTTCCGGGGCGATATCGGCTAGGCCTGCGAGGGCTACATCTTTAGCCGCGGCAAGGACGGCGTCGACCTTGCTGGTACGGCGACGGCGGGTGGGTTCACCCAGGGTTGGTTCAGGGGCGGACGCCGGTGCCTGCTCAGCGGCTTCGGGGCCGGGCTGCTCATAGCTTTCTGCGCTCGAAGCGCCGGGGGCTGTTAGCTCGTCTTTTACCTCTTCAGTCATACTCCTATTAAAGCAGGCCGGTGGGAGGTGTGGTCACCGCTCTTCCTCGCGGCGTAATACCGCTGCTTCTTTAGGTAGGTATAGCTGGCCTTGATAGCGTAGAGGTATGTCTTCTGAACAAACCGAAATTCCAGAGCTGCCCTACGGCGGAACTATCCGGGCGCTGGGGCTTACCGCCGGCGTCCTCATGCTGGTGGGAACCGTCTGCGGCGTCACCATGCTCCTGCTCAAGTGGGCTACCGGGCAGGCACCCAATTTTTTGAGCCTAGCTCCCCTACTCACCCTACCCCTGGCTTTTCTAGCCCTCTTAGGTGCCCTGTTTCTCACTCTGCTTCGCCGCCGAGCTAGCTAGAGACTGGGCTCTGCCCTTTTGCTCACGGCGTACTTACCGCATTTTCCCAGCAGGGCTAAGGCAAACTCAGCAGAACATACAGCTGCACACAGCTAGTGCACAGGTAGTAAGCGCACAATTAAAAGCGTGAATACCAAAGAACCTGAAGCAAAACTGCTGGTCGTCGACGACGAACCCAACATTCTAGAGCTCCTCGCAACCTCCCTGCGTTTTGCGGGCTTTGAGGTTGTCACCGCAGCCAACGGCCGTGAAGCCCTCGAGAAGGCTGAAACTGAGTCACCCGACCTGGCTGTACTCGATGTCATGCTGCCCGATATGGACGGCTTCACCGTAACCCGCAAGCTGCGTAGCTCCGGCCGCCTCTTCCCCGTCCTCTTCCTCACCGCTAAGGACGACACCGAAGACAAGGTCACCGGCCTGACCGTCGGCGGCGATGACTACGTCACCAAGCCCTTCAGCCTCGATGAAGTTGTGGCCCGCATCCGCGCCGTCCTGCGCCGTACCCAGCCCCACATCGAAGAAGATTCCCGCCTACGCGTAGATGACCTGGTGCTGGACGACGACGCCCACGAGGTCTTCCGCGGCGACCGCGAAATCGACCTCTCCCCCACCGAGTTCAAGCTCCTGCGCTACCTGATGCTCAACCCCAACCGTGTGCTGTCTAAAGCCCAGATTCTGGACCATGTGTGGGAATACGACTTCAATGGCGACGCCTCTATCGTGGAGTCCTACATCTCCTACCTACGTCGCAAGATCGATAACGACCAGAACCTGCCCCCGCTGATTCACACCAAGCGCGGCGTCGGCTACCTGCTTCGTACCGCCAACAAAAACTAAGGGGTTACGAGTTTGCGCTCTCGTCTCTCTGTGCACCGGCTGGGTTCGCTCTCCTTGCGAACCCAGCTCGTGCTTTTAACATCTATGCTGCTGGCCCTGGCTATCTCTGTGATGTCTCTGGTCGCGATTTCAGCGATTCGAGCCAAGATGATGGACCAACTCGATGACGAGATTACTGCCAGCTACAGCTACCTGGTGACCGCGGTCTATGCTGACCAGCAACTGTCACAGACCCAGGGGACTTTCATTCCCTATGAAGCATATTTGCTAGATAGCGACGGAAATATCGTGAGACCGGTGGCAACGCTGGCCGACGAGTCGTCCTCCCCCGTCATCTCTGGCCTGACCGCTGATAACGTCAAGCGCTACAACAAGGCTGCGCTGACGGTGCATTCAGCGAGCGGCCACACCGAATGGCGACTGATCGCTTTCCCGGTTGAAGACACCAACCAGACCCTGGTCATCGCTGCCCCCCTGACCCAGATTAACCAGACGGTAGCTATCGTGGGAGGCCTCACCATGCTCTTTGGTGTAGCTACCCTTCTTGCCTCTATCGCGCTGACCTGGGTAATTGTCACCAGAGCCTTTGAGCCCCTCGCCCGAGTGGAACAGACCGCAGCCCAGATTGCCGCAGGCGACCTCTCCCAGCGTATTGAGAACTACAGCCCCTACAACGAGATTGGCCACCTCACCACCTCTTTGAACACCATGCTCTCGCACATTGAAGAGGCCTTTGACGCCCAAAAGCGGTCAGAGGTGAAGATGAGGCGTTTCGTGGGCGATGCTTCGCACGAGCTTCGCACCCCGCTGGTGTCGATTCGGGGTTATTCTGAGCTCTACCGTATGGGCGGCCTGCCCAACGATGAGGCCGTGGCAATGGCTATGGACCGCATTGAGTCAGAGTCGAAGCGCATGGGCCAGCTGGTAGAAGACCTCTTGACCCTGGCTCGTCTCGACGAGCGCCGGGTTGCCGAGAACGCCCGGGTAGACCTGCTGAAGCTGGCTACGGACGCCGCTAACGACGCCTTCGCTTCGGCCCCCGACCGCACCATCGAGGTGGTGGGGCTAGAGGGTGCAGAAGCTCTTACCTCCCTGGTCTGGGGCGATGAGCAAAGACTGCGCCAGGTCATCGCCAACCTGATGACCAATGCCCTGCGATACACCCCGGCGGGCTCCCCGATTGAAATTGCGGTCGGGTCGGTACCGGGCGTTGATGGCACGTGGACGTCCGTGCTCCAGGTCCGTGACCATGGCCCGGGTATTCACGGGGAGGACGCCGAGCGCGTCTTTGAGCGCTTCTACCGGGCTGATACTTCACGCACCCGTGAGACGGGTGGAACCGGCCTGGGGCTAGCAATCGTCGCTGCGATTGTAGGCCAGCATGACGGAACGGTGCGGGTTGAAGAGACAGAAGGCGGCGGAGCTACCTTCACTATTCGCATTCCCCAGTACAGTGACCACACCGGCCCTATTCCGCTTGCAGCGGGTGAGCAGGCCTAGACCAGGCCTTATTCTGACGCTCTAGAAGTTTGGTCGGGGCTTTCTTGTCCTCGGCAGCTTGCTGCGCCCCTGGTGCAGAGCCGCTGTGGATAGCCGCTAGAAGCCGTCATAGAGACGTCATCACTGCACCATATTTTTCTTCTAGAGGTGTGCAAAACCCCGCCCTGGCAGCTCGACTGACGGGGCGGGGTTTTCCACAGGTGCTCTTTTTCTTCCGGCCAGAGCTAGCTCCCCCGTAGGCTCAAAGGCATCAGGTAGCTCACCCTATCGGCACCTGGTACCCCTCATATCCCCCTGTTCAAAGGAGAGCCCCATGGCCCAGTTCAATGTCGATGCAGACCTCATTGCCAGCAAATCAGCCCAGGCCCGCGCCCAGGTAGAGACCATCGTTTCAGAGGTCAATGCCCTCACAGCCTCGCTCCAGGACCTTCAGGGGTCGTGGACGGGCTCGGCGTCCGCTAATTTCCAGGGCGTGCTCGCCCACTGGCGGGCTACCCAGCACCAGGTGGAAGAGTCGATTGCCCAGATTAACGAAGCGCTCTCACGAGCAGGCGTGAACTATTCAGAAACCGAAATGGCGAACGCTGCCATGTTTGTGGGCTAGTCTCTCGTCGCGGTGTCCTGGCGGTAGCGGAGCTTCCAGCTGCCGCCGGCGAGCACCCAGGTGCTTGAGCGGAGCAGGGTTCCTCGTGCCGTAGGTACCTTCGATACCAGCAGGGCAGCGCGCTGCCCCAGGGCAACCGAGGAAAGAATCTCAGGTGTTCCCGTTGCCGCGCAGGCCCGCTCCCGGTAGGCCAGGACAGTTGCCCGATCTGTTACCTGGCCGGTCGGGACGACCCAGGTAAGCTCAGGGTGCATCAGACCCCCCACAAGCTTTTCTGACCCGTAGATAGAGGGCTTAAGCATCTGCTCTTCGTGAGCCAGGGCCTCGGCTACGGGGTCTAGAGCACTCTCGGAAACCTGCGGTGCCAGGCTTTGTTCTACACTCGTACCGTTCTGCTCAAGGCTTGCACTGTTCACGGAGCTAAGACCACGCTTAGATCCCAAGCCTGGCCCGGTCTCTACCGGAGTGCCGTCGCGGTAGGCTTGGGCTGCCCGGTTGGCCCGTTCATCAGCGGCCTCGTTCAGAGGGTGGCCGGTATGCCCTTTCACCCACTCAAAGGAATAGCTCCGCCCCTGAATAGCCCGGTCGAGGGCCTGCATCAAATCGACGTTGAGCACAGGCTTACCGTCGCTTTTCTTCCAGCCCTTTTTCTTCCACCCGGGCATCCATTTGGTGATGGAGTTGATGGTGTACTGACTATCGCAGATAACGTGCAGGTGCTCATCTGCCCGGTCTGCGGTTGATTCAAAGAGGTCAAGCACCGCTTTGAGCTCACCCATATTATTAGTACCGTGCTCCCAGCCACCGGCAGCCCAGTTGTCCCTATCGATATACCAGGCCCAGCCAGCGGGCCCGGGATTACCCAGGGCAGAGCCATCGGCGGCAGCGATGATTTTTTCGGTCATAGTCCTCGAACTTTCAGGTTGCAGGCGCCTTTTATTCTACGCGCCGCCTCACCTGGGGCGTCACCGCTAGAATGGTCATCATGGTTCACCCTTCAGCTTCCGCCGGGTCAGCGAGCGCCCAGATCACCCTTTTTAGCATGCCCGCAGAGACCCTCCGCACGGGCCACGGGGTGAGTTGGCTGGCTTATGTCGGTATTGAGGAGCAGGTAAGAGCCGCTGAATTCAAGAACCCGGACGAAGCGCTTGCTTTTGCTGCCCAGCACACCCTCATGCGGTGTATGGCGGCAACCCTGCTCGGGGTTAAGGCGACGGCGGCCGCAGAGATAGCGGTAGACCGCACCTGCCTTTTATGCGGAAGCGGGCAGCCACACGGCAAGCCACGTATTGAGGGGGTCAACCTGAGCATGGCAAGGGCCCTAGGACTGGCGGCCGGAGTAACCGGCCCGGCAGGGCTCAGTATAGGGCTCGATCTCATTACTGTGCGCGGCAGCTATTATGATAGCTTCGACCGCATCGCCCTCGCCGACTACGAAAAGCGGGTGGTGGCGTCCTTACCTGCGGTGGAGGCAGCCCTGGCAAGGCACCTACTCTGGGGCGCCAAAGAAGCGGTACTCAAGGCTACCGGCTACGGCCTGGCATTAGCGCCCAGCACCGTTATGCTGGCTCTGCCGCCCCTGCCCGCCGCTCTGGAAGATGCCCACGGGCTTACGGCTAGGGCCTCGGTACAGCTACCCGGTGAGGCGCAGCCCCGCACCTACTGGGTGACCTGGCAGGTCCACGAGGGCACCTACCTACTAGCTGTTGCCAGCGACCAGCCCCATGCCCTCACAAGCCACAGGGTTACGACGCCGCTCATGGTGCGCCGGGCGCTAGAGCAAGAAATGCACTAGAGCTCTGGGGAGCTCAGATTAAGCCCCAACGCCCGGGCGAAGGTCCCCAGCTTGGTTGCGGTCTCAGAGTGCTCACCGGCCGGGGTTGAATCCTTCACAATACCGGCGCCAGCAAAAAGGGTAGCCTGTAGCGGAGCAACCTCGGCACAGCGCAAAACCAGGTACCAGCTCCCCTGCCCGTGGGCGTCCATATAACCCACCAGGCCGCCGAAGAAGCCCCGGTCGAAAGGCTCTAGCTCTTCAATCAGCCCCCGGGCCACCTCTGTAGGTGTGCCGCAAATAGCCGGGGTGGGGTGAATAGCACGGGCAGCCTGCAGCGACGAGACACCGGGCAGCAGTTGGCCTGTGACCGGCGTACTGAGGTGCCAGAGCTGGGGTGTAGAAATAAGTGAAGGTACGGCGGGCACATCCATCTGCACGGTAAGGGCCTCTAGCCGCTGGCGGATGTCATTGACCACCGTTGCGTGTTCGGCTCTGTCCTTAGCGGACCGCATGAGAGCCTCACCGATTTGGGCGTCGTCGGTGCTCCCCGGGGTGGCAGTTCGGGCAGCGGAGCCAGCCAGGGGGACAGTTCGAAACGTGCTCCCCTCCGTCTGAAACACCAGCTCGGGAGAAGCACCCATAAGGTAGTTTCCATTGGGCAGCTGAGCACTAAACACGGTAGCCCGCTGCTGCTGAGCACGCAGGGTATCAAAGAGATGGGGCAGGTTCAGTTCTTGCTCGTACTGCACCCGTAGCAGGCGGGCCAGGACGACTTTATCGAGCTGGCCCCGGTTCATCAGCTCAACGGCATGGGCAACGGCTGCCCGGTACACGTCGCTGTCGATTCCCTCAACCAGGGTAGGAGCCGGCTGGTCCACCGTATCGGCAGTGGGTAGGGGGATATTTTCTCGCACCCAGCGGTCAGGGACGGCAAGCTGGGCCGGAGCGTCCGGGTCAAAAGGTATCAGTCCCACCACCGCCGAGCCCCGGCGCTGGGCCAGGCTCAGAGCGTCTGCCTCGCTCACCGGAGTCAGGGCACCTTCAGCCCGCACTACGGTAGTACCTTCAGCCAGCATAAAAGGCGAAGGCAGGGCAGGGAGCTGAGGCATTTTACTTTCTTTCACACTTATTCGGGGAGCGGAGTTGGGCTTCTTTCACCCTAGTACACAGGCCTGATGAGAACCTAAAAATGGTGGCGCGCTAGCGGCTACGCTGGAGTAGCATAATCGTCTCGTAGTGGTTGCTGTGCGGGAACATATCCATTACCTGCCCCTGCACGGGCTCCATCGACGGCATGCTTTTGAGATCTTTGACGAGAGAGCGCAGGTTGCAGCTCGAATAGATCACCTGGTCGATACCGCTGCCCTCGATCCAGTGAGAAAGCTGCGGCCCCAGCCCCCGGCGGGGCGGGTTCACAATCAGCATATCGGGTACCTGGCCGCTACTGGTGGCGTAGTCGGGCGCATCCTGGGCAATGAAGTGTAAACCCGCAAATCCGCGTTCAGCGACGGTGCGCTGGGCAGAGGCAATAGCTTCGCTACTAATTTCAATACCGGTTACGGTAGCCCCCGTTGGCATGACCGCTGCAGCGTGCAGGGCGAAGCCCCCTACCCCGCAGTAGAGGTCCCAGAGGCTGGCCGGTGCAGCTTCGCTAACCCAGGCCTGGGCCTGACGGTACAGGGAAGCTGCGATAGGGGTGTTGGTCTGGAAGAAGCTCTGGGGGCGCAGATGCAGGGTCATATCGTTAACCTGCATGGGCAGGGTGGTGCGCTCGGTCAGAATAATTTCTTTGCTCCCCTCGACCAGGGCAACGTGTTCGCGCAGCAGGTTGACGCTCACTACCGCAAGCCGAGGTAGCTGTTCGTGAAGCCGGGGCAGTTCTCGTTTGAGCGCTACGATGAGTTTTTTGGAACGCAGAACGAAGCGGACCATCAGTTCGCCGCTATCGGAAGCGGTCACCAGAATGTTTTTGAGTTCCCCTTTGCGCTTCTGAACGCTGTAGGGGGTAAGGTCAGCCCGCTGGATCAGGTCAGCAAGGACGGGTATGGCCCGGCTAATTGCGGGCAGATAAAGCTGGCAGTCGGTGAGGTCAATGCCCTGCCCCTGCCTGTCGAGAATACCGAGGGTGGGCTGCTGGGAGGTTCCTCCTACAACCAGCTTGGCCTTGTTGCGGAAGGCTTGGTCTGCGCTTGCTACAGGTGGGAGCCAGCTGAGGCTCGCCCAGGGTTCGAGCAGGGTCTGGGCGTCATGCTGTTTACCCGCTAACTGATTGGTGTAGGGGGTTTCAAGTAGAGAGCATGAGCGGCAGAGGCCGGCATCGAAGTAGTGGCAACGCATAACTTCACTATTTTACAGCTCCCTGCCACCGGTCGTATAGGCGGAGCTTTGGGCATGGAGAAACCGGCGCCTCGTTGCCGAGACGCCGGTTCCAGGAAAACACAATCACTATTAACTCTTAGCCACCTGCACCAAATGCAAGATCGCGATGGAGAGCCTCAGCGCTCTTCTTCTCGAGCTTGGTCCAGCCGTCGGATGCGTAGGCAACAAGCAACATTGCCAAGAGCCCCACGATGATTGCGTAGAGAACAAGATCGACAATGGTAACCATATGCCTCACACCTTTCAGTTTCGCCTTTGATACTGATGAATAAAAGTAAGAGAAGACCTCTTTAGTGATTTAAAGCATACCCACAGACTGGTGTGAAGTGCAATACTATTATCTAAAATTTTTAGTCATATTTTCAGAAGGGTGTAAAAACTCCGCCACTCCTTACCAGGGGCAAGAAGTGGCGGAGCTTACAGCACGTGAGGAACCGGAAATGAACCGGTTTTCTCAGGCGGACGTAATTACATCATGCCGCCCATGCCACCCATGTCGGGGGCGGGAGCTGCTGCTGCAGGTTCGGGCTTGTCGGCAACGACGGCCTCGGTGGTCAGGAAGAGACCGGCGATGGAGGCAGCGTTCTGCAGGGCAGAGCGGGTAACCTTCACGGGGTCGTTGATACCTGCTGCCATGAGGTCTTCGTATTCGCCGGTTGCAGCGTTCAGGCCGGTACCTGCGGGCAGGTTGCGGACCTTGTCGACAACAACGCCGGGCTCCAGGCCTGCGTTGAAGGCGATCTGCTTAAGGGGGGCATCGATAGCGACGCGGACGATGTTGGCACCGGTTGCTTCGTCGCCGGAAAGTTCCAGCTTCTCGAAGGCCTTAACGCCGGCCTGAATCAGGGCTACGCCGCCGCCGGGGACGATGCCCTCTTCAACGGCTGCCTTAGCGTTGCGGACGGCGTCCTCGATGCGGTGCTTGCGTTCCTTGAGTTCAACCTCGGTAGCGGCACCTGCCTTGAGAACTGCAACGCCGCCAGCCAGCTTGGCCAGGCGCTCCTGCAGCTTCTCGCGGTCGTAGTCGGAATCAGAGTTAGCGATTTCACCGCGGATCTGGGCTACGCGACCCTCGATAGCGTCGGCATCGCCGGCGCCCTCGATGATGGTGGTCTCGTCCTTGGTGACAACAACCTTGCGGGCCTGGCCGAGCAGGTCAATGGTTGCGGTGTCGAGAGAGAGGCCGACCTCTTCGGTGATGACCTGGCCGCCGGTGAGAATAGCGATGTCGGCCAGCTGGGCCTTACGGCGGTCGCCGAAGCCGGGAGCCTTAACAGCTACAGACTTGATGGAACCGCGCATCTTGTTGAGTACCAGCAGGGCAAGAGCTTCACCCTCGACGTCCTCAGCGACGATCAGCAGGGGCTTGCCGGACTGCATGACCTTTTCGAGGACGGGGACGAGGTCCTTGACGTTAGAAATCTTGGAGCTAACGATCAGGATGCAGGGGTCTTCAAGAACAGCTTCCTGGCGGTCTGCGTCGGTGACGAAGTAGCCGGAGAGGAAGCCCTTGTCGAAGCGCATACCCTCGGTCAGTTCCAGGGTCAGGCCGAAGGTGTTGGACTCTTCGACGGTGATGACGCCTTCCTTGCCGACCTTTTCCATGGCCTGGGCAATCAGCTTACCAATTTCGGGGTCGCCGGCTGAGATAGATGCGGTTGCAGCGATCTCTTCTTCGGTTTCTACTTCCTTAGCTGACTCCAGCAGTTCGGCGGTGACGGCTTCTACTGCCTTTTCGATGCCGCGCTTGAGGGAGAGGGGGTCGGCGCCAGCGGCGACGTTGCGCAGGCCTTCGCGGACGAGGGCCTGAGCCAGGACGGTTGCGGTGGTGGTACCGTCACCGGCGATGTCGTCGGTCTTCTTGGCGACTTCCTTGACCAGCTCTGCGCCGATCTTTTCGTAGGGGTCTTCGAGTTCGATTTCCTTGGCGATGGAAACACCGTCGTTGGTGATGGTGGGTGCGCCCCAGGCCTTCTCCAGTACAACGTTGCGACCGCGGGGGCCGAGGGTTACCTTCACTGCGTCTGCTAGGGTGTTCAGACCCTTTTCAAGACCGCGGCGTGCCTCTTCATCAAAAGCAATCAGCTTTGCCATATGGCTTTCGCTCCTTCTGGAACATTCGGGGTGAGCGCGATTCTTCGGTGCCCGCGACGGACGGCGCAGCCCATCTCTCGCCGTCGGGGCGGGTAGGGTGCGCCTCACCAGAGCATCGCTTCAGGTGTTTTACTCAAGAGCGGTTCGGCGGCTAAACCTAGCACATGATTTAGCAGTCGAAGCCTCTGAGTGCTAATACCAATCTTGGCACTTGAGCTCTAGGGGCGCAAACCTATTGCTCCCCCAGCTGAGCCTTAATCGCCCACAGCGCACAAGAGGTGCCGGGCAGGTGGTAGGCGGACGTCCGCTGGCCGCGAGTAAGCGTCCCTAGCCTAGCTGGTAGGTGCCGGTTGCTGAGTCGTAGATGTAGTTACCGGTGGGGTCTAGGTAGAAGGTAGCGGTGGCCGGGTCATAGCTATAGCGATCAACGGAGGTGGGTATACCGGGGTTAGGCCCTATCTCTGCCGCTCCGGTGCCGCTATCGGCAGTTTCTTGGGCAGTAGCTGAAGGTGAGGACGGCGCCCCAGGCAGGCTGGTGGGGTCAAAGTCGGCTCCGAGCACCACGTAGACGAGACCGGTCTCAGCCTGGTAGTCCTGGGCGATGGTGGGCAGGCCCAGGGTGTCGGCTATTTCGTTAGCTTCTGAGGAGGCCCCGGTGGCGAAGTACACCAAAGACTCCGCTGTGTAGGCTCCTGCCCAGTTAGCGGTAGAGGTAACGGTGTAGCCGGCCTCTTCGAGGGCTGCGGTAGCCTGGGCAGCAGCGCCAGCAGGTGCACTGGAGTTATACACCTCAACGGTCACGCTAGAAGGGTTAGTGGTGGGAGTGGCTTCAGCGCTCGGGCTTGCCGATGCGGTAGCGGTGGCACTGGTTGAGCCGGACGCCTCGGGGGCGGCGGTGCGCGGAGAGATCACGTACATGGTGCCACCCACGATGAGGGCCAGCACGCCGCTCACAATGATAGCGAGCAGACCAGCGCGGGACGTCGCAGTATCGTTAACAGCACCGCGATAGGCGCCGCGGCGGGCGTTGTTCTCATCGATGTCGTCAAACTCATCGCGGGGGTAGCTGTTCACGGGCGTCCTCATGATTGTGCGCGGTGGCGGGCTTTTAGTTACTAGGGTACACGCTAGGTGCCGGTGAAGCGGGCTCACGCTCCCTACCGGCCAAGAGGCTTAGGTTAGGGTATCGCGCTTGAGCCGTAGGCGGCGGGTGAGCGCGGGTTCGGCGGCAACTGCCTTGGGGTTGTCGATCAGAGCGTTGAGCTGCTGATAGTAGGCAACCGGGGTAAGCCCCAGAGTACGGGTAATAGCCTGTTCTTTGCTGCCCTGGTATTTGAAGCGTTTTTTCTCGAGATTGAGAATAGCTACCTCAAGCTCGCTCAAGCCCTCTGCGGGTTCGGTGGTCTCGCTGCTCATCTCTTAACTTTCAGTGGTCTAGTCTTAGTAGGGAGAATACCGCATCCCTTTCAAGGAGTACTGTGCCTGCTCGTCCCCTGCATGAGATTATGTCCCCTGACTGGGCTCAAGCCCTCGCCCCGGTGGAGCCTCAGATTCGAGCTATGGGGAACTTCCTGCGCGCAGAGCACGAGGCTGGACGCGCTACCCTTCCCCCTGGAGCCGATATTTTTCGGGCCTTTACCTACCCCATGAACGAGGTGAAGGTGCTGGTGATTGGGCAGGACCCCTACCCTACCCCCGGTCACGCGATGGGTCTGAGCTTTTCGGTGCGTCCCGAGGTGCGCCCGATTCCCCGGTCGCTACAGAATATTTATAAGGAGCTCCAGGCCGACACCGGGCTGGTGCCTCCGGCTCACGGGGATCTTACGGCGTGGAGCGCCCAGGGGGTTATGCTCATGAACCGGGTGCTTTCGGTGGGGGCAGGTCAGGCGGGGTCGCACCGCAATCTGGGCTGGGAGCAGGTCACAACCGCTGCCATCGAGGCGCTGGCGCAACGGGGCATGCCCCTGGTGGGGTTGCTCTGGGGTGCGGACGCCCGCAAATGCAGGCCCCTGCTCGGCGGCTACCCCTGTGTGGAGTCCCCGCACCCGTCCCCGCTCTCGGCCTCGCGGGGTTTCTTCGGTTCCCGTCCTTTTAGCCGGGTCAACGAACTTCTGGTTCAGCAGGGGGCAGAGCCCGTTAACTGGCAGCTCCCCCAATAGCCACAAACGCAGTATCCGCTTGTCAGAAGCCTATCAGTTCATAGCTATGAAGGCATATACCTAATTTTTTGCCAAGGTGCGCAGCCGCTCTGTCAGAGCGTCCCATAGATAGGTGCCACACACAATACCTGTTGCCATCAGCAAAACAGTCACACCAGCAAGAGTGAGCCCCTGCAACCCCATCAGCGTATCCTGCCCGTTCAAGATGAGGTAGGAAGAGCGGAAGATAGTGAGACCGGGCAGCATAAACATCATGCCCGGAACATAATAAATCGACGCTGGGCTATGGAGAAGATACCCGAGGAATCCAGCACTCAGCCCTACGGCTGTTGCCCCTGCCAGCACCTGCAGACGGGCACCGTCCTCACCGGCAACCGCCCCTACCCCGTAGTAGGCTAGCTGCCCCACCAAAGACACCAGCCCAGACAGCACAATAGTGCGCGCTGACCCCTGCCAGGCAGCTGCAGACATAGCACTACCGATGACCATACCGGCAATAGAAACCCACAGGGGCGGGGGGCTAAAGACCGACTGCTGCACGTCAAGACTGGTGGCATCAAAGTAGTTCATGAGGGTTACCGCTACCGAGATCCCGGCAATCAAACCGGTAAAGTTTGCTCCCGTCACCACGAATTTACCGGCGGCGGTCAGCGGGAAGCCGTGAAGGGCGTCCTGCACCGCTGAAACCAGGCGGAAGGTGGGAAGGAACATCATCAGCCCGGCTGCCACGATGTGCGGGGCAGAAACGTAAAACCCTCTACTGTACAGCCACCCTAAGGGATCTGATACGAGTAGGGCCAGCACCGTAATCGTTGCAGCGCCCAGGGCCATCATGAAGTAGCTGGGCAGGCGCAAACGCCCCGCCCACACCAGTACGAAGTTCACCACGGTAAACACCACAAGAGAAGTAACCGCAGCCCGCCAAGACCCTCCCACCCCCAGGGTAAATGCCCCCGCGATCAGCAGGTTCCACGCCAATAAAACGGCCGGTGAATAGGGTTTCTTTTGAGCGTTGACCCGAGCTAGGTGGCGTTCGGCCCGGGCCCGGCTCACGGTCCCCTGAGCGATATCGTGCACCAGTCGGTAGAGCTGGTGCAGAGCCCAGTAGTTCTCGGAGGTAGAGCGAACGACCCGCACCAGGGTCAAGCCCAGTTTTTCGTTCTCCAACCCTCCGGCTTCGGGCAGCTGCCCGCGGCTAGCCGCTTCGTCGAACTCAGAGACGTAGTTAATCACGATGGACTGATAGGTGATATCAACTTCTACATCGTGAATACCGTACATAGCGCATACGGTCACTACCGCAGCATCTACATCTGCCGCGTCGGCACCATAGTGGAAGAGGGTCTCGGCCAAGCGCAGGGCGAAAGCCAGGATTTCGCGGGTTTCTTCCTTCTGTCTGACCCGCTGGCGGTAACGGGCTAAGGCAACCTGCGCAACCTGACGCTGGGCAACGCGGGCGATCCCGCGGATAGGTACGGTTAGAGCCTGCTGAGGCTGGGCAAAAGAGCGCAGGCTCGCAGCTGCCCGACGGCGCGAAGAAACCGGAGGCGCGGGGGCGGTGGCCGGGTAGGACGCCTGCGGCAGCTCCACCTGTGCAGGCGGCTGATTGGCTAAGGGCTGGGCGGCAACGGGCTTTTCAGAAAAGCCGTGCGTATCACGGGAGCCGCCGCTAGCGGTCACGTTTTTCTTTCTGTTCGCTACCTTCAACCAAGGGGCTCAGATAGCGCTGAATGATGTACTGCATGAGGTAGCTCCCCAGAACTACGCCAGATGCCATAGAAAGAATAATGGCGATAGCCGCTACCATACCGGGCACACCGGCATCGGAGTTAGCTTCGACCGTAAAAAGGTAGAGGCCGCGGAAGACCGAGAGACCGGGAAGTAGGAAGGTCAGGGCAGGAACGTAGAAGATGGAGGCAGGGGCATGCAGGCGATAGGCCAGGAAGGTACTCATCAGGCCAATCACGAGAGCGGCAAAAGCCGTGTTGGCTCGCCCTGCCCCGGGGCCAAACATGAGCGTATAGCCCTGGTAGACCCAGAAGCCGCAGGTAGCGATCAGCAGTATCCACAGAAGGGTTCGCCAGCGGGCGTGAGTGGTCACCGCAAAGGCAAGAGAGGCCAGCATGAAGAAGGTGTAGCTGACCGCCAGACCCGCACCCACAAATCGGGTTTCGGTGATATCGAGCTCGCTCACCCCCAGTACCGACAGCACCGCTACCGCCGAGGCCAGCCCCACCACGATACCGAGGAAGGACATACCGGTTGACACGAACTTACCCGCCGCTGTAAGCGGGAAGCCGTTGAGGGCGTCCTGCACCGTTGAAACCAACCGGGCGGTGGGCAGGAGCATAATGAGCCCCGCCGCCACGATGTGGGGAGCCGAGACGTGAAAGCCCACCTGGGAGAAGATAGATGCCTCATCCGATATATAAATAGCGGCGAAGGTAACCACACCGGCGCCCGCAGCCATGTTGAAGAATCCGGGCATCTTGAGCTTAGAGATCAGGCTGTTGACGAAGTGAATCGCCAGGAAAACGATACCGCCCACAGCCCCCGCTGCGAGGGACCCGCCCAGGGCCAGAACCAGGGAGAAGGCCGCCACTATGTTAGCCAGCATGATAATCATGGGCGAGTAGGGCTTTTTAGCGGTGTTGATCTTGTGCAGGCGACGCTCGGCCCGGTGGCGGGGCAACCCGCCCGCGGTGATGTCGTTGATGAGCTTGTAGATGTCGTCCAGGGCAGCGTAGTTCTCTGACCAGGAGCGCACCACGCGCATAACCGTGTGGCTAAACCGTTCTTTACCGGGTGCGGAGTCTTCGGGCTCGCTCAGGTTAATAGCCCGCGTACGATCATCGACCTCGTCGATATCAGAGACGTAGTTAATGATCACCGACTGGTTGGTGATATCGATTTCTACATCGTCCAGACCGTAGGCTGCACACACGGCCACAATCGCCGAGTCCACATCGACGGTATCTGCCCCGTAGTGGAACATAGTCTCGGCTAGACGCAGGGAGAAGTTGAGGACCTCGCGGGCCTCTTCTTTCTCACGCACGTACTCAGCCCGGTGGGCTGCAGCGATATTGAAAGGACGCTGGGCTAGGCGGGCAATGCCGCGCATGGGTTTGGTGAGCGACTGGTCGGTGCTCACAAAAGACTTGAGGGATGAGCGCACCCTCGAGGGGCGCTTGACGGACGGGCGGGGAGTCGTTGGCAGGGCAACGGTGTGGGGCCCAGCAGCCGAGGGGTAGGAGGCCTGTTGCAGACCGGTTGCCTCGTTAACAGTGGGGGTTCCCGCAGTTACCGGGCCAGGGTCGCTGTCGCTATCGGCTCTCCCCAGACTCAGGTCGGTAGCCGGGCCAAAAGCTGAGGGCACCTGATAGGTGGCGGGGGTTGCCAGATCAAAAGCGGACGCCGGCGGTTCAGCTACCCCGGTAGCTGTAGAGTCTACGGTTTCAGCAGGAGTATCAAAGGCGCTCTCGCCCTGCCCCAGGTGGGCCAGGCGGTTGCGCAGCTGCGGGTCCCGCACCTCATCAAGCGACACGACCGGCAGGGGCCCCCAAGCCTGAGAGGACGAGGGGGCGGGGGCGTCCTGCCCACTGGCGTCCGAACCCTGTGCAGTTTGCCCGGCACTCCCCTGCCCAGTCGCGGGGCTTTCGCCCGATGCCATGCGCGGCAGCAGGGCCGTCTGTCCAAAAGCCCCGGCCCCGGTGCCCTCATCAGAGGGAGCCATATCAAAAGCAGAGGCAGAAGGGTAAGCCTTTTGCTGCAAGGGAGTCTTGCTGGGGGTCAAAGGGATTACTCCTTCCGCCTCTTACGGTGAAAGTTGTTCAGGCACAGCGTCCGCTGTACCCAAGTTGAACCGGGGTCGGTTTAGTAGAAAGGCTGGCCGGTCTTACGGACCCAGAGCTGGCGCATAACCTTCTCAACAGCCTGGTTCCAGGCCTTGTACTTGACAGGTGAGAGCACCTGGTCCCAGACGCCAACGTAGTCGATGACGTCCTTGGTGAAGGAGGTCTTGAAGAGACCCAGGCCGTAGTGGTGGTGGTCCTTGTTCTTGAGCTCGCTCTTGGGCGGGGTGCCGCAGAAGTCGTAGCTCTTGATGTCGAATTCCTTCATCAGGTCGGTCAGGGCAGTCCACTGCACCTGGTGGGAGTCGCCGTACTGCTTGCGGCGGGGCTTGGAGCCGCCGTCCTTGTAGGTGCCCTTCTCGCCGTAGCGAATCACGTAGGCACCTACGGAAGGCTCGCCATCCTCGTAGGTGAAGTAGAGACGGCCCTGGCCAGCCTGCTCAAAGGTGGTCCAGAAGTCGCGGTAGTAGTCGTAGGAGCGCAGGTGCACCTTGGCGTTGCCCTGCCCCACGGTATCCATGAGGGCGTACATCTTCTTCATGTTCTCTTCGGTCAGCGGCACGCGCTCAACTTCGCAGCCCTCGCGCAGGGAGCGGCGCACGGCGTTGCGTCCGCGGGATGAGAGAGACTTGAGGACGTCCTCTTCGCTCTTGTCGGTATCAAGAATTGCGGTGGAGTCGTTGGGCTGTATGTTCCAGCTCTTGACCAGGCCGGTCTTGGCCATAAAAGCATTGATGGAGTCGTCGGCGATAATATCGGGCTCAATCTTGACCGCGAAGACACCCAGCTTCTCGCGCTTGATCAAGTCCTTGTTGGCATCGAGAATCGCGGGGATCTCTTCAACAGAGTTCACACCGGGGCCCTTGATCATGTACCAGATTTTGCCCAGGGCAGGTACGGACTTTTCGAGTACTAGGTTGTAGCTGGCAAAAGGGGCTTCTGCGCCGTCGAGGACGGTGGTGCCTTCGTAGACCAGGTAGAGGGGCTTCCAGCCGTGCTTGGCTTTGACGGAGGCGAAGGACGCTGACTGCAGCAGGTTGCCGCCACCGGGGCTGGCGATGACGTGGTCATCCCAGGAGGCGATTTCGGCGTCGGTAGCGAAGCGGGCTGTGAACTGTCGCAAGGTCCCTCTTTTTCTTTTCGTGCGCGCATGGGCGCGGGAAAGGTTTCAGCTTCCCAGTCTATCGAGAGTGGGCGGGCTATGCACCCTGTGGGGGCCGTGAGTTTCGTCTGGTGCAGCTGGGTATCGGCTCTGTCGCCCCTTACCCGGGCACAGTGAAGCCCCCGCTTGCAGTAAGCAGGGGCTTCACGTTCAAACCGTTAGGCTGAAATTACTCGGCGTCGTGGTCGGTCTCGAGGATCTTGACCAGGGTGTCGAGTGCTTCTTCAGCGCCTTCGCCCTCTGCGCGCAGAACGACCTTGTCGCCGTGCTTAGCGCCGAGTGACATCAGGGACAGGATGGATGCTGCGTCCATTGCCTCGTCTGCAGGCTCGCCTTCAGCTGCGATGGTGACTTCAACGGGGAGGTCGCCTGCTGCTTCAGCGAAGATCGCTGCGGGGCGGGCGTGCAGGCCAACACGGCTTGCGATGGTGGCAATACGTTCTGCCATGGTGTTCTCCTTATAAAGGGGGTGCGGATTTGTTGTCCACTACTGAGTCTAAATCAGGTGCGTATGTTTCGCGCGTGTTAACCGCTTATTTTGGTGTGATTTATTCAGTAGTGGACGGTGGAGGTTAGAGGCCGAGCTCGTCCAGGATCGGCAGGTGCTTGCGCGCTGCTTCCTTAGCTTCTGCTGAGGAGATCTGGTCGAGGGCGTCGTTGGCGATCTGCTGTGCCTTTTCGGGGGTGACCGACTTGAGCACGGCGGAGACAGCTGCCATGGCGCCAGCGTTCATGGAGAGGGTGTCGACGCCCAGGCCAACGAGGACGACGGCCAGGGCGGGGTCGGCTGCTGCTTCACCACAGACGGAGACGTACTTCTTGACGCCGGCCTTGGCGGATGCTCGCTTGGCGCCTTCGACGGTCAGCTTGATCATCTTGAGGACGGCGGGCTGCCAGGGATTGTTGAGGTGGGCCAGGTCGCCGAGCAGGCGGTCTGCTGCCATGGTGTACTGGGTGAGGTCGTTGGTGCCGATGGAGACGAAGTCGACTTCACCGAGGATCGCTTCAGCGTTGACGGCTGCTGCGGGGGTTTCGACCATAACGCCACGGGTTGCCAGGCCTACTTCATCAACCATTTCCTTGAAGCGGCGGGCTTCACTGGTGGTTGAGATCATGGGGGCCATGACCCAGATGTCGGCGTCAGAGCCGTCGGCTGCTGCCTTGATGGCTTCAAGCTGGCGTTCGAGGACGCCGGGTACGGTCCAGTCGGTGCGGTAGCCGCGGACGCCGAGGGCGGGGTTCTCTTCTTCCTTGACGTTGAGGAAGGGCAGGGGCTTGTCGGCGCCTGCGTCGAGGGTGCGGACAACGATGTGCTGGCCGGGGAAGGCGTCGAAGACGGCCTTGTAGCTGGCGGTCTGGGTTTCTACTGAGGGTTCAGCGTCGTGACCCAGGAAGCCGAATTCGGTGCGGAGCAGGCCCACGCCTTCGGCCTTGAGGCCGGCTGCCTTTTCGGCGCTCTTGCCGTCGCCGACGTTAGCGTAGAGGGGTACGAGGGTGCCATCTGCCATGGCGCCGGTGCCGTCGAAGTCGGGCAGTTCCTTGCGGTTGGCGTACTTTTCGGCCAGGTCGCGGTGCTCGTCGGTGACCTCGGTGTTGACGGTGCCTTCGTTGGAGTCAATGTAGACTTCGGTGCCGTTTTCGATGTCGGTGACGCCCTTGGCTGCAACGATAGCGGGCAGGCCGAGGCCGCGAGCAAGAATCGCGGTGTGGGCCTGGGGGCCGCCGTCTGAGGTGATGAGGGCGATGACCTGCTTGGGGTCGAGGGTGGCGGTGTCTGCCGGTGCCAGGTCGATAGCTGCCAGGATGAAGGGGTCAGCTGAGACGGGGATGCCGGGGGCCTGCTGGCCGGTCAGCTCGGCAACGATGCGGGCGCGGACGTCGTGGATGTCGGTGACGCGCTCGGCCATGTAGCCGCCGAGGGCTGCCATCTGGTCGGCGAAGGCTGATGCGGCTTCCCAGACTGCCAGTTCGGGGGCCTTGCCCTGCTTTTCAACGATCTTGATGGCGCTCTTGAGCAGGGCGCGGTCGGTTGCCATCTGGGAGGTGGACTTGAGCACGGCCTTGCCATCGCGGCTAGCGTGCTCGGCGCGCTCCAGCAGACCGTTCTTGACGGTTTCGGCTGCGGCCTTGATACGCTCGGCGGCCTGCTCGGGGGTTTCGTCGGCTGAGAGCTTCAGGGATGATGAGGGAGCCTTGATGGGCTCGGGCATCTGAAGGACTTTGCCGATAACGCGGCCGGCGTAGACGCCGACACCCTTGTAGATAGTCATAGTGTTTTCCTTCTAAGAGGTTGAAGTGATTTAGGCGGTTGCCTCGGCCTTACGGCCTGCAAGTGACTTGAGAACAATATACATGAGAGCGCCCACTACGGTACCTGCGATGGCGGCCACAAGGAACATGAGGGGGTTCTCAACCAGGGCGATGATCCAGACACCGCCGTGGGGAGCGGGTGAGGCTACGCCTGCGCCCATGGAGATAGCACCGGCAACGGCTGCGCCGACAACGGATGAGGGGATAACGCGCAGGGGGTCGGCGGTGGCGAAGGGGATGGCACCTTCGGAGATGAAGGAGGCACCCAGCAGCCAGGCTGCCTTGCCGTTTTCGCGTTCGGGAGCGCTAAAGAGCTTGGGGCGGACGGCGGTGGCCAGGGCCATAGCCAGCGGGGGAACCATACCTGAGATGATGACGGCTGCCATGACCTGCTGGGAGGCCAGGGTACCGGCGGAGAGGCCTGCGGTGGCAAAAAGGTAGGCTGCCTTGTTGACGGGGCCGCCGAGGTCGAAGCCCATCATGGCGCCCAGGATGATACCCAGCAGAATGGCTGAGGCACCGGTCATGGAGTTGAGCCAGTTCTCAAGAGAGGTGGTAACCCAGGCGAGGGGGCCACCGAGCAGGAAGAACATGAGGCCGCCTGCGAAGAGGGTGGCTACGAGCGGGGTGATGACCACGGGCATCATGGATGCAAGCCAGCGGGGCAGCTTGAGCAGGGAGAGCCAGTAGGCACACAGACCTGCGAGCAGACCGGCGACGATACCGCCGAGGAAGCCACCACCCACCATAACGGCGACAGAACCGGCGATGAAGCCGGGGGCGATGCCGGGGCGCTGGGCCAGGCCGTAGGCGATGTAGGCTGCCAGAATCGGGACCATAGCTCCCAGGCCAAAGGCGCCGATGGTGTGCAGGGCAGCGCCCAGGTAGAGGGAGAGCGGGGTGTCGCCCAGGTTGGTGAGGGAGGCACCGGAGAGGATAGCTTCGGTGTCTACGTCACCCAGGTTGGGCATGGTGATCGCTTCGAGCATGAAGCCGATAGCCAGGATGATGCCGCCTGCTGCCACGAAGGGAATCATGTAGGAGACGCCGGTCATCAGGGCCTTGTAGATGCGGGTGCCCCAGGAGCCGCCTTCTTCAGCGGTTTCTGAGGAGTCAGCTGCACCTGCGGCGACGCGCTTGCCGTTGGGCTTCTCAGCTTCGGCAAGGGCTTCTTCGATCATGGCCTTGGGCTCGTCGATGCCGCGCTTGACGGGGGCTTCGACGTAGGGCTTACCGGCGAAGCGTTCGCGGCCGCGGACGGGCAGGGCAACGGCAAAGACGACGGCATCGGCTTCGTCGATTTCGGCCTGGGTGAGCTTGTCACCACCGGATGAGCCCTGGGGCTCAACCTTGAAGTCGTAGCCCAGCTCTTCGGCGGCGTACTTGAGGCCATCGGCTGCCATGTAGGTGTGGGCGATGCCGGTGGGGCAGTTGGTCACAGCCACGATCTTCTTACGGCGGGCGGGGGCTTCTGCCTCGGCAGCGGCTACGGAGCCGGACGCGGCAGCGGCAGCGGGTGCCTCAGCTGCCTTTTCGCGCAGACCCAGGGCCTCTTCAACGAGGACGACGACCTCGTCAGCGGTCTTGGCTTCGCGCAGGGCAGCGGTGAAGGACTTCTTCATGAGGGAGCGAGCCATCTGAGAAAGAATCTTCAGGTGGGCTTCGTCGCCGTCTGCGGGAGCTGCGATGAAGAAGATGAGGTCGGCGGGGCCGTCCTTAGCGCCGAAGTCAACGGCGGGGTTGGGGCGGGCCATAGCCAGGGTGGGCTCGGTGACTGCTTCACTGCGGCAGTGGGGAATAGCGATACCACCGGGAATGCCGGTGTCGGTCTTTTCCTCGCGGGCACGCGCAGCAGCGTAGAGGGTCTCAAAGTCGGTGGCGCGGCCAGCACCTACGACGGCACCAGCTAGATGCTCGATGACATCGAAGCGGGTCTCGCCGAGGTTCTCATCGAGGCTGATGAGATCCGCAGTGATGAGAGCAGACATGTGCTCCTCCTCGGATTGTGTTTTAGGGGTTTGAGAATGTGGTTCGGTTGGGGTTTAGAGGGCCAGCTCGCGCAGGGTGACTGCTTCGGGCGTGGTTGATTCTAGGGTGGGCACCTGGGTGCCGGGGAGGGAGGCTGCGGCTGAGCCGTGGGCTACCGCCTGCACCAGGCATTCGGGCAGGGTTTTGCCCTGCTCGTGGGCAATCAGGAAGCCGGCCAGAGAGCAGTCGCCTGCGCCCACGGTGGAGCGCACCTTGATGGGGGCGTGGACGGCGTGCCAGGCACCTTCTGCGGTGACCAGCACGGCTCCTCCCCCACCCAGGGTGGCAAGAACCATTTCGACACCGCGGTCGACCAGTTCCTTGGCGGTAGCTGCGGTGAGTTCGGGGCTGGCTTCTAGCTCGTCCGCCATCTCGATCTTGCCCACCAGTTCAGCCAGTTCTTCGGAGTTGGGCTTGATGAGGTTGGGCATGCCGTCCAGGCCAACCAGGGCGTCGCGCAGGGCGGCACCGGAGGTGTCAACGGCGATGCGGGGGGCCTTCTCGCCCAGGGACTCGCGGATAGAGCGGCCCACCACGGCGTAGTAGTCGGAGGGGACGCCGGCGGGCAGGGAGCCTGCCAGCACCAGCCAGGATGCCTCGATAGTTTCCTTGATCATGAGGCGGGTCAGCTGCTGCTGGGCCACATCGTTGAGGGGCTCACCGGGGGCGTTGATCTTGGTGGTGGTGCCGTCGGGCTCAACAACGGTGATGTTGGAGCGAATCGGGGCGCCGATAGGCATGTTGACGAAGGGCACCTCGGCCTCTTTGAGGCTGGCCAGCACGGGGTCTTCGTTGTCGCCGGGCAGCACAGCTACAGTCTCAAAGCCGGAGATATTGAGGGCACGGGCAATGTTGACGCCCTTGCCACCGGGGTCGGACGCCGCAGCGACGGCACGCTGAACGGCACCGCGCTTGATTTCGTGGTTGAGCTCCACGGTGCGATCCATGCTGGGGTTGGCAGTTAGGGTAACGATCATGCGATAAGCACCTCTACGTTGGATTCTTCAAGCGCTGCAGCGAGGTCACCCTCGGGCGCTTTATCGGTAATGAGAGTATCGATGTCTTCAAGCCCGGCAAAACGTACCAGGGACTCCTGGCCGAACTTGGCGGAGTCGCACAGGAGCACCACGCGGCGGGCTGACTTGACGATGGCGGTCTTAACGATGGCTTCGTTGAGACCGGGAGTGGAGAGCCCAAACTCGGCATCCAGGCCGTTGACGCCGATAAAGGCGATGTCGGGACGGATGGTTTCGAAGTGGGCGGCGGCCCGGGTGCCAACGGCGGCCCAGGTCATTTTGCGGAGCTGGCCGCCTACCATATCGAGCACCACGCCGTCGGCCTCGGCCAGCTTCACGGCGATGTGAAGGGCGTGGGTGATGATGAGGCGGTCGGCACCTGACTTGAGGGAGAAATCAGCGGCGGCGATACGGTCGGCGAGGATTTCGATGGTGGTACCGGCGTCGAGAACTACCGCACCGGCGTCCGAATCGCGCAGCAGCTCGTAGGCACGCAGGGCGATTTTCTGTTTTTCGGGGGTGTTCATGTTTTGACGTAGGGCGATAGACGACTCTACAGAGGTCGACTGCTCTACGGTTACGGCACCGCCGTGTACACGGCGCAGCTTACCGTCAGCTTCGAGGGCTGCTAGGTCACGGCGGACGGTTTCCATCGTGACTTCGTAGCGTCTAGCCAGGTCTGCGCCGTTGACACGGCGTGCAGAAGCTACAAGCTTCGCTATTTCGGCACGTCGTTCTTCAGCGAACATGTGTTTATCACCTTATACAACTGGAAGGTGGGTCGGGCGACCCTATCTACAGTTGATTTTATGTGGGTTTCTGTGGGCACGTCAATGTAAAACCCACGGTTACAGGTGTATTTCGGTGTTTTGGTTGGGTTTTTCGGTCACTTTCACTAGGGTCAGTGCCAAAACCCAACCGATAGCACACCCGAGGGTATTGGCAAGGACGTCCAGGGGCGAGCTGGTACGCCCGGGCATGAAGTGCTGGGTGGTTTCGATAGCCAGGGTACAGGCCAGACCGCCCAGGGGTACGAGCCAGGGGCGGGCCGGGCGCAGCAGCCAAGTGAAGAGCAGGCCGCCGGGCACAAACATGACCACGTTCGACAACCATTCCACCTGCCCGTAGCCAAACCAGCCGGGCAGCCAGCCGCGGGCGTGGCCGTCCGCAAGTATCCGGGCTAGGGTTTCACCCGACTCGCCGGAGTCAACGTGGGTGGGCCAGAGAACGATGAAGGCGACGGCAGCTACATACAGGCAGACAAGACCCCACAGGAGGGCGCGCCCCACTAGGGCTTACCTACCAGCAGGGGCTCCTTGACCTCTAGCCAGTGGGCAAGGCCCGGCAGATCAACCTCGAAGGGTTCGGCATTGGCAATAGTGCCGAACTCTCGGCCGTGGGTGGCAGAGAGGGCCCGGCGAATCAGGGAGCCGTGGGAGACGGCGATCACGCGCTGGCCCGGGTAGTCGCGGGCAATCTGGCGCAGCACCTTGATGCCGCGCAGGTAGACGGAGCGTTCGCTTTCAACGCCGCTGTAGTAGGCGTCGGGCTCCTTGCGGGCCTCGGCTGAAATGTCGAGCCCTTCAGCTTCACCGTAGCCGCGTTCGACCAGGTCGTCGTAGGTGCGGTCGACGGTCAGACCGAAGGCTGCGCCGATAATTTCTGCGGTCTCGTGGGCGCGGGAGAGCGGGGACGAAACCACCACGTCGAACTCGAAACCCCGAGCCTTAAGAGAGGCAGCGGTCTCGTGGGCCTGGGCGCGGCCGGTTTCGTTGAGGGGAATATCGCTGGAGCCCTGCATGAGATGGGCCTTGTTCCAGTCGGTCTGGCCGTGGCGGATCAGCATGATGGAGGACGCCCGGCGGGCAGGTGCCAGGGGCACTACCTCACCGTTGTGGGGCACCAGCACTTTCTGGCCGGTGCGGGCGGTTTGCAGGCGGGAAATCAGCATGCCGTGCACCACGATAATCAGGTTCTTACCCGGGTAGTCGGCTTCAACCTGGTCGAGGGCGTCTTCAACGCGGGCGAGGAAGTCGGCCAGGGGTTCGATGTCTGCGGTTTCGTTTTCTACCGTTTCCCAGAGGGCGGGGTTGTTCTGTACGCCTTCGAGGTCTTTGAAGGAGCGTTCTGCCAGGCCGGCGTAGGTGCCAAGGACGGGCAGGCCGAGTTCTTGGGCGATGATGGCGCCGGTTTCTACCGCGCGCGCGAGGGGGGAGGTGACGACGCCGTGCCAGGTGAAGCCGGGGTGGGCGTCCGCTTGGGTCTTGGCGTATTCGAGCACGTTGTGGGCGGCGGCAAGCGCCTGGGCGCGGCCGGTGTCGTTGAGGGGTATGTCGCTGGAGCCCTGCAGGCGGTGTACGAGGTTCCAGTCGGTCTGTCCGTGTCGAATGAGTACGCTAGGCATGGGTTCTATTATCCCCTCCCAGCCCGCCGAGCGCGGGGTAGTGGGAGTGTTAGTTTGCTCCCGGGGCAGACGGATCTGTGCACAAGCTTGCAGCGGCTAGGTGCCAGGTACTCGTGACACACCGTATGCTCTCTTCTCTTCGGTATGAGAGCATAGAACCATGTTTGAACTTCACTCAGCCCCCGCCCACTTTGCCCCTGCCTGCGCCGTCTTCGACTGCGACGGCGTCCTGCTCGACTCCGAAACCCTCTGGGGCAAAATCCAGGCCGAAATGTTCAAACACTACCGGGTAGAGCTCACCCCCGAACTCGAAGCCTCCCTCGTCGGCATCTCAGCCGGCGATCTTGCCGACCGTCTCTCAGCCCTCACCCCGCTGGCCTCCGAATTCGACGGCTCCCCCGAAGCCTTCCGCGACAGCGTCTACACCACCATCACCACCACCGAGTTCGACATCATCGACCGAGGCGTCACCGCAATCGACGGCGCCCTCGACGTCGTCAAACTCCTCTCAGCCAAAATCCCCGTGGCGGTGGCATCCAACTCCGGCGACAAGCTACTGACCAAAAAACTCACCCACTTCGGCTACGCCCCCTACCTGGACACCTGGGTCTCCTTCCACGACGTCGAAGAAGGTAAGCCCGCCCCCGACATCTACCTCGAAGCAACCCGCCGCCTGGGCTTTGCCCCCGAGCAGGCCCTCACCGTGGAAGACTCCGTCACCGGCATGAGGGCCGCTACCGCAGCTGGCACCAACTGCCTGATTTACCAGCCAGAGCCGGACGCCGCCACCCCCGCTCCCCTGCTGACGGCAGGGATCGGGCGGTTTAGCTCCTTCACCGACCCAGCCTTCCTCGCCCAGCTCGACGCCTGGGTAGGGCACCTGCCCGACCGCGACCGCTAACCCTCACCAACTTCTCAAGGACGAGCAGTGACAGACCCCGAGCAGAACCCGCGCCCCTCACGCTACGGCCGCCGCCTCGAAGACCTCAGTGACGACGAACGCGCCTACTACCGCGAATTCCTCCCGCCCCAGGCCCTGACCGGGCAGCAGGAGGCTGAAGAGCAGGTGCCGGGGCAGGCGTCCGCACCGCTCGGGTCAGGCGCCACCGCCCACCCAGCGCGGACGAACCCCGACAGCCAGCGGGGCAAACGGCTCCGCAGCCGCTGGTACTGGCTACCGCACTCCCTCACTATCGTGGCGGTGATTCTGGCGGTGGCATCTTTCTTGGTAGTGCCCGCTATCTACAGCGACGCAACCCCGGAACTGCGCCGTAACTATGTAATTATGTGGGCCGAGCTGGCCTTCTTCTTCCTACTCTTTGCTGCCCTGCTCTACGGAATCTTTGCCCTCTCCCGGTTCACTGACCACGACGATGAGGACGACGAGCGGCTCATGCGCCCCACCGATTTTGCGGAGCGCCTCTACGAGCAGGAGTTTGAACGCGGCACTGACCGAAAGGGCGGGGACGGACCGGGTCTGGGTGGGCTCTACGACTCGTCCTGGATTAGCGGCAAGAAAAACGATTAGACGGCAAAAGGGCCGGCTCCCGACGGGGAACCGGCCCTTAGCTAAATCTATTTCTTTCATGTATTCACTGTCATACAATGAATACATGACTGTTGCCGATAGCGTCCTCACCATCCGCATTCCCTCTTCCTTGAAGGAACGTCTCAGCAAACTTGCTACTGAGTCTGACCGTTCTGTGGCGTATTGTGTCCGGAGCATCATTGAAGAGCATATCGCTGAAGCTGAACATGCAGCGCAGCTGCACGCCAAGGTCCAGGCTATCCAGAAAGGGGAAAGAGCAACCTACAGCACCGCAGAAATCCGGGCTGAACTAGGTCTCTAAGATGGCCGCGGAACAGTGGAATCTTCGCTATGACCCTGACTTCCTCAAGGACCTCAAAAAGCTAGATAAGCCGGTATCTCGACGAATACTGGCTACTTTAGAGAGACTTTCTGAGTCACCGGAGCCTGTTGCCCAGTGCAAGGCCCTTACCGGTAATTACTCGGGGCTTTGGCGCTATCGCATTGGGAATTACCGGGTCATCCTCCACTTCAATCAGGGCGAGTTCATCATACTGGCTCTTGAAGTTGGCCATCGTTCTAAGATTTATTTATAAAATTTAGGGCCGGCTCCCGACGGGGAACCGGCCCTTAACTATCCCGTTTTATGCGGTGGGATAACAGAAGAGGACGTGCGGATGCGCTTGGAGCCGGCTGGCTGGGGCTGGCATGAATTGCTTGTGAGCGTCAGCGAACCAGCAAGAAGGTTAGCCGGCAAAAGCGCATCCGCGCGTCCTTCGGTCTGCCTTATCGGCGCATGACCTTGCGGGCCAGCATGTTGCCCACCAGCTGGATAAGCTGAACCAAAATAATGATTACGGCGACAACAGACCAAGTAATGACTTCGTTGAAGCGCTGGTAGCCATCCACCAGGGCGACCTTACCCAGGCCGCCACCGCCGATGTAACCGGCCATAGCTGACATGTCGACTACGCCGATGACGAGGAAGGTGTAGCCCAGAATCAGCGGGCCGAGGGCTTCGGGGATCATGACGGTGAAGAGGATGCGCATCTTGGAGGCGCCCATGGCGCGGGCGGCCTCAATAACGCCGGGATCAATCGATACCATGTTCTGCTCGACGATGCGGGCGATGGCGAAGGTCGCGCCAAAGACCATGGCGAAGATGGCGGCGTTGACGCCCAGGCGAGTGCCGACCACCATCTGGGTCAGGGGGCCCAAGGCCGCGAGCAGGATGATGAAGGGGATGGGGCGTACCACGTTGACCACGACGTTCAGCAGGATATTGACGAAGCGGTTAGCTAGGATGTTGCCCTGGCGGGTGGTGTAGAGCAGCAGGCCGAAGATCATGCCCAGGGCACCGGCGACCAGCATGGTCAGTGAGACCATGTAGAGGGTGTCGCCGAGGGCGGGGATGAGTTTGTCGGTGACGAAGGTTGAGTCCACGGTTAGCGTACCTCCTGCACGCGGGTGACGGTCTTGAGTTCAGCGACCACAGCGTCGAGGCTGGTGACGTCGCCCAGCAGTTCGAGGGTGAGGTTGCCGTAGCTCTTACCTTGCAGGGTTTCGAGGCCGCCCTGCACGATGTTGAAGGAGACGTTGCGGGAGCCCAGGTAAGAAAGGACCTTACCGATGCCGTTGTTGCCTTCGGTGATTTCGATGTTGATGAGATAGCCCTTGTGGCGGGCTTTGAGGTCGGCTGCTTCGTCGCCTACGGGCAGGGACTTGACGGTGGTGCCGACGAAGCGGCGGGCGACCTCGGTTTGGGGGTTGGAGAAGACGTCGTAGACGTTGCCTGATTCGACCACACGGCCGTTTTCCATGACGGCGACGCGGTCGGCGATGGTGGAAACGACGTCCATTTCGTGGGTAATGACGATGACCGTGATGCCCAGCTCGGCGTTGACCTTTTTAAGCAGGTCGAGCACTTCAGCGGTGGTTTCGGGGTCCAGGGCGCTGGTTGATTCGTCGGCCAGCAGCAGGGAGGGTGAGGTGGCAAGGGCACGGGCGATACCGACGCGCTGCTTCTGGCCGCCTGAGAGCTGGTCGGGGTAGTTTTTGGCCTTGTCGGCCAGGCCTACGAAGTCCAGCAGCTCTGCTACGCGTTCGGCGCGCTTGGCCTTGTCCCAGCCTGCGATGATGAGGGGGAATTCGACGTTGCCGGCAACGGTGCGGGAGTTCATGAGGTTGAACTGCTGGAAGATCATGCCGATATTGGTGCGTACCTGGCGCAGCTGTGATTCGCGCTTGCCGGCGATTTCAAAACCGTCGACGGTGAGTGAGCCGGAGGTGATGGCTTCTAGGCCGTTGATTAGGCGTACCAGGGTTGATTTACCGGCACCGGAGTAGCCGATGATGGCGAAGATTTCACCCTTGTTGATGGTGAGGTCTACGCCGTTGACGGCGGTGACAGTTTTTTTGCCGACCTTGAACTCTTTGGTCACGTTGTTCAGCACGACCATGGGCTGGGGCCCGGTTGGCTGTAGTCGCTGTTCGGTCATGTCTTCTTCTTCGGTTGGGGGCTTACTGTGGCTGCGGGCGGACGCACCTGCTGGGGTGGGTGCACAAAGCGGCAGCTGCTGCGGGGCTAGAGCTGGGCACCGGACGGAGCCGAAGTGTCTAGCCTACCGCAGGTTGGCTGCCGCTTATGGGGTGCGTGAGCTAGCTCAAGGGTGAGCTTTCACCTAGTGTTTTAGCCGTTGCGCTTCTGCTCTTCGAGGGTTGCCAGGGTGGAGCGCAGTTCGGAGACGTCGGTGGTGACTTCAACTGCGGTGCCCTGGGTGTCTTCCTGTACCACTGCCTGAACTTCTTCGGTGTGGTAGAGCTCTACGATCTTCTTGTAGGTCTCGTTGTCGGCGTTATCGGCGGTGGAGACGAAGAGGTTGACGTAGGGGCGGGCTGACTCGTTAGCGGGGTCGTCCTGGGCCAGGGCGTCCTTGGGGTTCAGGCCGGCGTCCTTGAGGAAGTCGTTGTTGATGACGGAGCCGTCAACGGATTCGAGGGCGAGCACGGTCTGGGCGGCGTCGACGGGGGTGACGGTGACCTTGGAGGCAGCGGTGTCGACGTCGTCAACGGTGGGGCTGGTGGTTTCTGAGGTGAAGGAGACCAGGCCGTTAGCTTCGAGCAGCAGCAGGGCGCGTGCTTCGTTGACGGTGTCGTTGGGGATTGCGATTTCAGCGTCCTGGGGCAGTGCTGAGATGGAGTCGTGCTTGTTGGAGAACAGCGCCATGGGGTAGATGACGGTGGGGCCTACGATCTGCAGGTCGTCGTTAGCTTCTACGTTGTAGTTGGAGAGGTAGGCGATGTGCTGGAACCAGTTGAGGTCGATTTCGCCGGAGCTCAGGGCGGGGTTGGGCTGGGTGTAGTCGGAGAATTCAACGATTTCGATGTTGATTCCCTCTGCCTTTGCGACCTCAACGAGCTTGTCGTTGGAGGGGTCGGTGCCCACTACGCCGATTTTGACGACGTCGTCGCTGGAGGATGAGCCGCAGGCTGCAAGACCGAATGCAAGGGGTACGAGAGCCAGAGTGGCAACAAATTTCTTCACGGCTATGAATCTTTCTGTTGAGAAATAGTGGTGTGTGCGGCCACGGTTCAGCGGCACCGTCTCTAGCGCTGTGTGCTGATGTGGTTTCGGGCGTCCAGGCTAGACGCCTCTTCTATTAGAACACTGTGGCGCGACCGCTCCCCACTGCGGCTTCTTTTTAGGTCATATGTCACGTGTATGACCGCAACAAAAAGTTACGGAGTCATAAAACGTCATAAAAGGGAAGTTGATTTACCGTGGACGCTCCGTAGCTTTGCTTGGTCGCCATGTACGATCAGTAATACATGAGGTATTGATAGGGGCACTGATGCCACACACCATTCTTTTTCATTCGCTTCGCCATCTCACCCCGCAGAGCAGCCCCACGGTTTGGGTTCTGGTAGAGGACGAGCGCCTGCTGGCCATGGGGGAAGGTGAGAGCTGGCGGGAGGAGCTGACGGCAGATCAGCTGGCCTCCACCCAGGTTCGCGAGGCCCACGACTGGCTCCTGGCCCCCGGCTTTACCGATATTCACTGTCACGGTGGGGGCGGCACTGCCTTTGAAGATGCCCCTGACGTTGCCCCTGCCCTGCGCGTGCACGGTCAGGCGGGGACGTCCGCCCTGGTAGCTTCCCTGGTGTCTAACCCGCTAGAGCAGATGCAGGCCAGCATGGCCCAGCTCCTGCCTCTGATGGATCAAAAGGTGCCGGGGCAGGCCCGTCTGGTGGGCTTTCATGCTGAGGGGCCCTTCATTTCCCCGGCGCATAAGGGGGCCCACGCCCCCGAGGCCCTGCGCACCCCAACACCCGATGCCCTGGAACAGCTCTGGGAGGCCTCAGAAGGTAGGCTCCTGCAGATTACCCTGGCACCCGAGACCGACCCCGGCTTGGCCACTCTGCAGCGCTGTGTGGAGCTGGGTATCAAAGTAGCGGTCGGGCATACCGACGCCACCTACGACCAGGCTAAAGCCGCCTTCGACGAGGGCGCGTCGCTACTGACCCACACCTTTAACGCCATGCGACCCCTTCACCACCGTCAGCCCGGCCCGGTGGCCGCTGCCGCAGACAGCTCCCACGTTACTCTGGAGGTTATTTGCGACGGGGTCCACGTACACGGGCCCATGGTGCGGGCCGCCTTCGCCCTGGCACCGGGGCGGGTAGCCCTGGTCACCGACGCTATGGCCGCTGCCGGTTGCGCGGACGGTCCCTACCGGCTGGGTTCTTTGGCGGTAGAGGTGCAGGACTCGGTTGCCCGCATCAGGGGTACCGAAACGATTGCAGGGAGCACCCTCACCCTAGCGCGAGCGGTAGAGCAGGCTGTCGCCTTCGGCATTCCCCTCACCGAAGCAGCCAGGGCTGCCACCAGCGTCCCCGCCGCTGCCCTCGGCCTAGCAGAGCCCGCAGACAGCTACGCCCTGCTGGGGGCGGACGGCTCCCTGCAGGGCGTGTTTCAAGCGCGAGCCTGCATAGCCTAGCTGTATTTGGCTTCGAGGCTTTCGCGCACCTTGCGGCGCAGGGTCTTGCCCAGCATGGAGCGGGGCAGTTCGTCGACCTCGTAGTAGTTCTTGGGTACCTTGTAGCGGGTCAGGCGCTCGTAGCAGTGCTGTTTGAGCTCTTCGGGGTCGATGGCGTGGCCCTCGGCGGGGATGATTACGGCGGTGACTTTTTCGCCGCCGGAGCCGTCCGGTAGGCCAACTACGGCGCAGTCCGCTACCGAGTCGTGCTGTTTGAGCACGTTTTCAACCTCGGTGGGTGAGACGTTGAAGCCGCCGGTGATGATGACTTCCTTGATGCGGTCAACGATTTCGATGAAGTAGTCGTGGTCCAGGCGCACGATGTCGCCGGTGCGTAGCCAGCCGCCGGGTAGCAGGGTTTTGCTGGTGTCTTCGCCGCGTTTCCAGTAGCCGCGCATGACCTGGGGGCCGCGTACCAGCAGTTCGCCCTCGGCACCGTCGGGAACGTCTTTGAGGGTTTCGGGGTCGACCACGCGGATGTCGGTGGAGGGGAAGGGCACGCCGATTGAGCCTGCTCGGCGGGTGGAGTTCAGGGGGTTGCAGGAGACCAGGGGTGAGCACTCAGAGAGGCCGTAGCCTTCAACCAGCATGCCGCCGGTGGCTTCTTCCCATTCAGCGACCAGGTCGGTGGGCAGGTGCATGGCACCGGATACGGCGTAGCGGATGCCTTTCAGGGAGACACCGCGCTTTTTAGCTTCTTCGAGCATACGGCGGTAGACCGGGGGCACAGCGGGGAGAATCGTGGGGGTGGTTCGTTTCATGGCCCGGAAGATGAGGTCCATATCTACGGTGGGGAAGAGCACTAGGCGGGCCTTGCAGACCGCCGCGATGGTCTGGCCCAGGGTCATGCCGTAGGCGTGGAAGAGGGGCAGGACGGCGTAGATTACCTCGTCGTTGCCGGGCTGGATCCATTCCTCACCCATGCGTCCGTTGGATTCGAGGTTGCGGTGGGTGAGCATGACGCCCTTGGGCAGGCCGGTGGTGCCCGAGGTGTACTGGAGCAGGGCCAGGTCGTGGGCTGTGGGGCGGTGGTGGTCGGCGGCAAGGGGGCTGTTCTTCATGAACTGACGCCAGGGAGTGGTACCGCGGGCGGTGCCTTCGAGCTTTTCGCGGGAGGCCTTGAGGCTGCCGATAGGCAGCTTGAGGGCGGTACGCATGGTGAAGGGCATCTCTTCGATCATGTTGACCGCGTAGATATTCTTAGGGCGGATATCGGCGGGCAGGGAGGTGATATTGTCTGCAATCTTGTCCCAGACAATGGCGGCCTTGGCGCGGTGGTCTTCGAACATGTGGCGCAGCTCGGCGGAGGTGTAGAGGGGGTTGTGCTCAACAACGACAGCGCCCAGGCGCAGAATCGCGTAGAAGGCCACGATGTGTTGGGGGCAGTTGGGAAGGACGAGGGCCACGCGGTCACCGTGCTGAATACCGGCCTTGCGTAGGCCTTCGGCAACGCGCAGAATCTGGTCACCCAGTTCACCGTAGGTGGTGGTGGCGCCGAAGAATTCCAGGGCAATTTTCTGGGGAACGGTGCGCACGGCTTCAGCCATGAGGTGGCTCAGTGAGGTTTCAGGCAGAGCAACGTCTCTGTTGCTTTCTGGCCGGTAGTTCTTGACCCAGGGGCGGTGGGCCAGGGGGAAGTCGGTGTCGGTGCGGGGTGAGTTTTCGGCTGACTGCATACACACGATTGTGCCACAGCGGGGCTAGAGCTGACATACTTAGGGGTATGGCTCGACGTAGAAATGACGATATTAGCCCCGAGGAATTCCGGGAGCTCATGCGTGAGATTAATAAGCGCATGATTATTGCCGGCCTCATTGTGATTGGGGTTGGCCTAGCGATTATTGGTGTGATGACCCTGGCGTATGGAGGCTAGCATGACGAACTGGGATGAGCTGCGCGCCGGTAAGAGCGTCTTTGAGCAGATGACGGCGGGGTTCGCCTACCGCCCGGACGATGAGTGTGCCGATACCCACTACCGGGTGGTGGAGCTGGTGGAGGAATACACCCGGCTGTACCGGGCCCGCGATAGCCGCAGGCAAGAGGTGCTAGCCCAGATTGTGGGGTCCCTCGGTGAGGGCTCCACAATTCGCCCTTCGGTTGCCTTTGATTACGGGGTCAATACCCATATTGGGGCGGGTTGCTTCTTCAACTTTGGTTGCGTCTTCCTTGATGTTGCCCCCATTACCTTTGGTGATGCCGTCCTGGTGGGCCCCAACGTACAGTTCTTGACACCCACCCACCCCCTTAACCCGGTGGACCGCGAGGCCCTGTGGGAGGGTGGTCTGCCCATTACGGTGGAGCGTAACGTCTGGATTGGCGGCGGGGCGATTCTCTGCCCAGGCGTCACCGTGGGTGAGAACGCTGTGATTGGCGCCGGTGCGGTGGTGACCAAGGACGTCCCCGCTAACGCCGTAGTGGTCGGTAACCCCGCCCGGGTGATCAAGTATGTGAGCGCCGATGAGCGCCCCACCGACCCGGCCCACCAGTACAGCCCCCAGGCTCTGGGGCTGGCGTAAGTATTTTTGTAGAAAGGGGCGTTGCCGGTGACCGATCAGCCTAAGAACCGCCGTGATTTTGATGAGTGGGACGCTGTCTTCGAAGACTCCGACCCCACCCGGGTGCTCGACCCGCGCACCTTCGGGCAGGACGCGGGTGGCAGCCAGGCACCCACCCCAGCAGACCCCGGGGTCTCGGCTACCCGCTACCAGCGCGTTCCACCCACAGAGCAGAACCACCAGCAGACCGTTCCGGTTCAGGCGCAGCCCCAGCCCACGCAGCAGGTTTATTCTGCTGAACCGGCAACTCCTGCCCAGCCCCTGCAGGCGGTACCGGCGTCCGCCCGCCCGGCAGCGAATCTGGGCGCGACGGTGCCCGCTACTGCCCTCAAACGGGTGCAGTTTATCCCGGCTTTCTGCGGTGCGCTAGTTGCCTACGGTTTGACCACCGGGGGTTTGGCCCTAGCCCGCACTCTGATGGGTGTTCTAGGGGTCTCTGTCTACAGCGGTCTCACCGAGACGGTTCTGGCGGTCACCGCACCCGCTAGCCGCGCCCAGGCCCTGCCCTGGATCATCACGGTCGCGCTTCTTCTCTCGCTTGCCTTCGGTCTTGGCGGCTATGCTGCTACGCGCATGACTGCCCTTGCCCCCGGTAAGCAGGCTGTGGGCGTCCTTGCCATGAGCACCCTGGGCGTACTTCTTGCCACCCTGCTCACGTGGGCAACCGCCCAGCTCACACACCCCCTAGCACCCGCCTACGCCCTCCAGCCCCTCTTGGCCCCCGATCTACCTATCGGTGCCCTGACCGTCCTGGCCACCGGTGTCCTAGCTCTTCTTGCCGCCCTCGCAGGAGCCGGACTAGGCCTGCGCTACCACCGTGCCCTGACTACCGCGGACGCCCGCAGCCGCTAAAACAGTAAGAGCGCGTCACCGCGCCCACAGTTCAGCCCACGAACCACACTTTGCCTGTAAAATATTTTCGTAAGAAAAAACACCCCAGTCTGCTCACCGCACTCCAGTTACAGGGCAACCGACGAGCAGCCACCACCCACAGGTGAAGGTTGCACCAGCACACGAGGTAAGTAGGGAACATGAGCGTAGTACGCGTAGGCATTGTCGATGACCACGAAGTTGTCCGTGAGGGCATGCGAGCTGTCGCAGCAGGCGCGAGCGAAATTGAGCTGGTTGCCGCAGCACCCACCGCGGCAGACCTTCTCGTTGCCCTGGGTCGCAGTCTCTCCGACCCCTCGTCCGCTGACCTGGGCAAGCTCAAGCGCGACTGCGACGTTGTGCTGCTCGACCTCTCCCTGCAAGATAAGTCCCGCCCCTCAGAAAACGTCGACATCCTGCAGCGTGCCGGCATCAAGGTGCTCATCTTCAGCATCGGAGAAAACCCCGGCCTGATTCGTGAAGCCCTCAAGGCAGGTGCCCTTGGTCTGGTGCGCAAGTCAGAGCCCCTCGAACATGCGCTGGCAGAAGCCAAGAACATCGCCGAAGGCAGGGCCGTTGTCACCAAGGAACTGGCAGCAGCAATCGACGGTGACCACGAGTTCTCCCGCGCCAACCTCTCCCCCCGCGAGCAGGAAACCCTGCGCCTCTACGCCTCAGGTTTCGCACAGGTACAGGTAGCCCGCCGCATGGGCATCAAGCAGTCCGCTGTTAAGACCAATATCGACCGTATCCGCGAGAAGTACGCCCGCGTCGGCCGCCCCGCCCCCACCAAGATCGACCTGCGTATTCGCGCTATCGAAGACGGCCTGGTTGATTCCATGGAAGACACCTCAACCGCAGACCGCAACCTCTAAGACGCGAAGACCTAAGGACGCACCCTGTCTACCACCACCGGCGGCGCCTCCCGGGACCTAGCCCACGCGCTACAACCGTCGCGGGCAGACCGCATCCGTTCTTTCTCCTTCAAGTCACTCTCCCTCACCACAGGGCAGCAGCGACTCATGGGGCCGAGCTCCTTCGGCCTCTACTGCACCCTGGAAATCATCTACTCCCTCATCGCTGTAGGTCTGCTATTCCAGTCGCTTGCCAACATCTCTGAGATTCGCGGGGGTGACTCCTACTGGTATCTGGCGATCATTCCCTTACTAGTAGCCCACGCTGCCCTGCTGATGTTCAACGGCATTCGCAAGGAGGTCTCTGCTAAGGTTGTGAGCTTTATGCTGGCGATCGCCTACGGCTCTTACCTTCTGTGGCCCTTCACGGTAGGGGCTGAACACTCCGCAATTCCCTGGTCTTGGCTCTTTGGCATCTATGCCATGCTGGTTCCGGTCTTCGAAGAAAGCCCGCGAGAGAGCATCATTCACAGCATCGTTTTCCCGGTGCTACTGGTCATCAGCTCGGTGTCTGCCCACGTGATCAAAGGCTCCCCCCTCGACGCCACCGAGCTTCTCATTCGTGTGGCCTATCTAGGCTTCTGTTGCGCCCTGCTGGCCGGCCTGGCCCGCTTTGCCCTCAACGCCGTCCGCGAATCAGATAAGACCTACTACGAGACCCTCTCTGCCCAGCTTCTGCTCAACCGCTCCCGCGACTACGCCAAGGAGCTGCAAGACTTCGATAAGCTGGTCCACGATAACGTGATGGCAGCCCTGCTCGACGCCAGCCGTAACCCCGGCGAGCTACCCCAGCGCACCCGCCTGCTAGCCCGCCGCGCCATCGGCGTGCTCGAAGAAGAGGCTCTCAAGTCCCAGCCCCAGCGTCCCATCACCTTCCAGGCTCTAACCGAGCAGATTGCAGAGGGCGTGGAGCCCTGGAACCAGCGCCTGCGCTTTGTCTCCGACTCCATCGAAAAGCACCCGCTCGCCAGCCCCGATTCCACCCTGCCCTACACCGCAGCAAGGGCCTTCACCCACGCCGTCACCGAGGCGGTATCTAACTCTGCCCGCCACTCGGGCACCCGCACCACCCAGATCTCGATTCGTACCGAGATGCGCCGCCCCTTCAACTCCACCCGCTCCGACGAGGTACGCCCCTACATTCTGTGTACCATCTCAGATAAGGGCCAGGGCTTCTCCATGAGCGACATCGACTTCCGCCGCCTGGGCGTGCGCGTATCGATGATTCGCTCTATGGAGGACGCCGGTGGTATGGTCACCATTACCTCGGCACCGGAGAAGGGCACCCGCGTCGTCGTCCAGTGGCCCCATGAGGAACCCAATGCTGGCTAAGTACTATCGCTCCCGCATCCTCACCCTCATTCTGGGTACCGTCACCCTGCTGATTCTGGGGTCTTTCTTCTTCTGGTACAACCACTACACCGTCACCCGCGCCCCCCACTGGGCGATTCTGCTGAGTCTCTACGCCCTGGCTACACTACCGGTTTTCCTTCCCACCAAGCGTCTGGCCCTGCCCGACGTCATGATGCCCATCATCATGGTGCTGGGGCTTAACTCGGTTGATACTACGCTGAGCGCTATCAGCCACTCGATTACCTTCTCCAATCTCTCCTGGCCCCTCATGGCCTACACCCTGCTGGCTGCGGGGCTGGTCTTGCGCCGTCATACCTTCTTTGGCTGGCTCTTCTTTTGTGGCTTTGTGGTGCTGGTGCTGAGCTGGCACACCAACTATTTCGATACCCGCCTGACCCTCTCTACCGAGTTTGCTATCCCCTTCCTGCTCATGCTGGTGAGCATGATTGTGCCCAAGCAGATTGAGCAGGCGGTCTCTAAGACCAGGCAGGCCCGCGGTATGCGCATTATCGCGGACGCCGGGCGCGCCGAAGAGACCGATATGGGCGCTATCGCTACCCAGCGTGTGCAGGAGGTCCGCGCCCTGACCGAGGATATGCTGCACCGCATCGCCTATAACGAGTCACCGGTGACCCGCGCCGAGATGGACGAATTCCGCTTCACCGAGGCGCAGCTGCGCGATACGATTCGCGGTCGCTACATCGTGAATAAGGAGATTCTGGACGCCGCCTGGCTGGCCCGCCAGCGCGGGGTCAAGGTCGATATTCTGGACGAGCGCGGCTCGGCCCTACCCTCCCGCGTATCGCTGGCGCTTACCCAGTGTGCGGTTGATCTTTTTGATAACGCGTCAGGCGGTACTATCACGGTGCGTGCCTTCCCCGCTGACGATCAGACCGCTGTCATGCTGGTGCACGATGGCAATTCAGAGGACGAAGAACCTAGTGCCATTGAGATTTCTCAGACCGGCGTGGTGGAACGTTTCTAGAGCTTATTTAGTCTGGGCACCTTATCTATGGTGGGGCAGTCTTGTGGGCATTTTGAGGGAAGCGGTTAGCCTCCTACCCACGGTGTAGGCGCTAGTGTCGCCCTATATGAGGACATACAGACCGAGCCACCCTCGACTAAGATTTACAGTAACTTGAGTGTTTCTTGCACTGAGTCGGGGGACTCAGTGTTCTGGCGACGTTGGGGGACTGACCCAGAGATTATCGATAGGAGCACCTCAAGGGCATAAGGTAACCTACGAGACCTGAACTTATGTGGGCTCAGTGCCCATAGATTCGGATTTCTTGGGGGAGATAATTCGGATTATGCTCCAGGTTTCGTACCTTGGCGTTGTGAGGCTCCCGCCCTAACCGGCGGGAGCCTCACTCTGTTCACACTCGTTCCGTTGGTTTTTAGCCATCAGGTTGAACTTTTGACGGAGCCAGCGAAGTTACCGTGTGCTGCAAGGCCCGGGCGCTCACATGAGTGCCCGGGCCTTGTGCTTTTCTGCCCTTTACATATCGAGGAGGAGCGCGGGCTCCTCAAGGATTGATGCAACATCTGCCAGGAACTTAGCCGACAGGTCGCCGTCAAGGACGCGGTGGTCAAAGGACCCGCCCAGGGTGGTAACCCAGCGGGGAATTACTTCACCGTCTACAACCCAGGGCTTCTGCTTAATGGTGCCGAAGGCGATGATGGCAGCCTCACCGGGGTTGATAATCGGGGTTCCGGTATCAATACCCAGAGAGCCGATGTTGGTGATGGTCATGGTGCCCTGCTGCATTTCGGCGGGCTGGGTTTTGCCTTCGCGGGCCCGGGTGGTCAGGTCGTTGAGAGCGATCGCCAGCTCCCGCAGGTTCATGGTCTGGGCGTCCTTGATGTTGGGGACCATCAGGCCCCGCGGGGTGGCTGCAGCTATTCCAAGGTTCATGAAGTGCTTAATCTGAATCTCGGAGTCGGTCCATGTGGCGTTGACCTGCGGGGTGCGGGCGGTTGCCCAGATAACGGCCTTGGCCAGGATCAGCAGCGGGGTGACTTTGACGCCCTCGAACTGGGGGGATTTCTTGAGACGCTTGACGAACTCCATGGTGCGGGTGGCATCTACGTCGACGAAGATTGAGACGTGGGGAGCCTTGAAGGCGGATTCGACCATGGCTTTGGCGGTGGCTTTGCGGACGCCCTTGACCTTGATACGTTCGATGCGGTCACCACCAACACCTGCCGGGATCCAGAAGCTCTTGGGGTCGGTGGTGTCGGTGACGTTGGCCTGTTCGCTGAGGCTCAGGTGGGCTGCGTAGTTGAGCAGGTCGCGTTTGGTGACCTGCCCCTGATCGCCGGTGGGGGTGACCTGGGCTAGGTCGATTCCCATGTCTTGGGCTGCTTTACGCACGGGGGGCTTGGCGAGGGGCTGGCGGCGGGGTACCTCGCTGGTGCCGGTTTCTGTAGGTAGCTCGTGGCTTCCCAGGCGGCGGAGCACTCCCTTGCCGCCTTCGCCCAGGAGCTTGCCCGCGCGGGCGGGTAGGCCGGTCAGCAGCGGGCGGCGGCTGTCGGTGGTCAGCGGTGCTGCTGCAGGTACCGGAGTGGACGCGTTTGCCCCAGCGGTTGCCGCAGGCTGGGGGACGGCGACGGGCTGGGCAGCAACCGGGTGGGTAGCGGCTGTCTTCTTACGGGCCCGGCGCTTGACGGGGTCGGCCTTGGGGCCTGAGCCTACCAGGGCGTTGCCGCCGCCCTGCTCCCCTGCCGGTGCGGCAGACTGCTGGGGGGCGGCGTCCGGACGCTCTGCCGCAGGCCTACTCCCCCCGCCAGCTTCGGCGCCTTCCCCGGCGATAGCGATGATGGGGGTGCCGACCTCTACCGTCTCGCCCTCGGCAACCAGGAGCTCCTGCACGGTGCCCTCGTAGGGGGAGGGCAGCTCAACAACCGATTTGGCGGTCTCGATTTCAACGAGTACGTCGTTGACCTCGACGGTGTCGCCGGGGGCTACCTTCCAGCTGAGGATTTCTGCCTCGGTGAGGCCTTCGCCCACATCGGGCAGGTTAAAAATCTGTGACATGGTGTGCCTTTCGGGCTTTAGTAGGCCAGGGAACGGTCGACGGCTTCGAGCAGGCGGTCTATGCCGGGCACGTACTCTTCTTCGACGCGGGAGACCGGGTAGGGCATGTGGTAGCCGCCCACGCGGATCACGGGGGCCTCGAGGTGGTAGAAGCAACGCTCGGTGATGGCGGCTGCGATATCTGAGCCGATACCGCCAAAGGTGGGGGCCTCGTGGGCCACGACCAGACGCCCGGTTTTTTGCACCGAAGCCTCGATGGTGGGGATATCAAGCGGTGAGAGGGAGCGCAGGTCGATGACCTCGATGGAGCGGCCGTCCTCAACCGCGGCCTGGGCGGCAGCCAGGGCCACCGGAACCAGCGGGCCGTAGGTGGCGATAGTGAGGTCGTCGCCCTCACGTACTACCTGGGCGGTAAAGGGGTCGAAGTCGGTATCTGCGAAGTTGACCTCGCCCTTCATCCAGTAGCGGCGCTTGGGCTCGAAGTAGATGACCGGGTCGGGGTGGGCGATGGCTTTGCGGAGCATCCAGTAGGCGTCGTGGGGGGACGAGGGGGTCACCACGCGCAGGCCCGGGGTATGGGTGAAGAGGGCCTCGGGGGACTCCGAGTGGTGCTCTACCGAGCCAATCATGCCGCCGTAGGGAATACGGACGGTAACGGGCACCTCGTACTGGCCGTGGGTGCGGCCGTGCATTTTGGAAAGCTGCGAGGTGATCTGGTTGAAGCCGGGGAAGACGAAACCATCGAACTGAATTTCGGGTACGGGCCGGTAGCCGCGCAGGGCCATGCCGATGGAGGTTCCGATAATACCGGATTCGCCCAGGGGGGTGTCCATGACGCGGGTGGGGCCAAAGGTTTTTTGCAGGCCGTCGGTTACGCGGTAGACACCACCGAGTTTGCCGATGTCTTCGCCCAGGGCCAGAACCTTGCGGTTGGCGGTCATTTCATCGTGTAGGGCGCGGGTAATAGCCTTAGCCAGGGTGAGGGTTTCGGTGCCCTGCTGAGGGGTCTGGTCTGACATGGTTTAGTCCTCCTCGAAGCCGTCGTTGTAGGCGCGGTAGAAGGCGCGGTCGTCCTCAACCTGCTGGTGGGGGGCCGCGTAGGCGCGGTCCAGGTAGGTTTCGAAAGTGTCGGGTTCGCTGGAAAGAACGTAGGAGCGGACGCCCTTCACCTGCTCTTTGGTGTAGGCGGTGACCTCGTCAAAGAAGGCGTCATCGGCATGGCCTGTTGAGCGCAGGTAGGCTTCGAGGCGCACCATGGGGTCGAGCGGCTCGTAGGTGGCGCCGTGGTCTTCGGGGCGGTACTTGGTGGGGTCGTCGGCTGTGGTGTGGGGGCCGAGTCTGTAGGTTTCTGCCTCAATCAGCACAGGACCCTCCCCCGCCCTGATTTTGTCCATGGCGTAGCGGGTGGCGGCGTAGACGGCTAGCACGTCGTTGCCGTCCACGCGCAGGCCCTCAAACCCGTAGCCGGCGGCGCGGGTTGAGATGGGCACGCGGGACTGCACGCTAAAGGGCACAGAGATGGCCCAGTGGTTATTTTGCACAAAGAAAAGGACGGGCGCGTTGTAGCTGGCCGCAAAGACCATAGATTCGTGTACGTCGCCTTCGGTTGTTGACCCGTCGCCAAAGTAGACCACTACGGCGGGCTTCTCGGCGTCCTGTTCGGGGTCGGTCGCCTGACCCTGGCCGGTCTGGGCCTGACCGGTTTCTGCCTGGATCTCGGCGTCGAGGTTCAGTCCCATGGCGTAGCCGGTGGCGTGGAGCACCTGGGCGGCCAGCACCAGGGTGTAGGAGTGCACGTTGTGTTTTTTGGCGTCCCAGCCCAGGGTGCCTGAGCCCCGGAAGAGGGGGGTGATTTCTTCGGGGGTGATGCCGCGTTCGAGAAGAACCCCGTGGTCGCGGTAGGAGGGGAAGATGTAGTCGTTGGCGGCAAGGGCCCGGGCGGACGCCACCTGGGCAGCTTCCTGCCCGCGGGAGGGAACCCAGAGGGCCAGCTGCCCCTGGCGCTGCAGGGAGGTCATTTCGTCGCAGAAACGGCGGGTCAGGGCCATGGTGCGGTACATGTCTTTGAGGTCTTCGCCGGTCAGTTCGTCGGCGTAGGCTGAGAAGCTGGTGTGGGGGGTGGTCTCACCCGCTTCGTTCATGAGCTGGATACGCTCTGGTATTCCCCAGGGGTTACCTGGGGTTTGTGTCTGTGACATGGGGTCTCCGGTCTTGCTCTGTTACTACCTTTTCTTAACCCTACGCCTGCCGGTGGGCAGAGAGGGCCTATTTTTAGAATTTTGAGGGATTAATTGCAAATAAGTTGATAGGTGGGTGGGAGATAGGACCCACCCACCTATTCTCCAGCCCCCTTAGAGGGGCTGGGTGGTGCGTTCTTCGAACTCTGCTGCGATTTTGAGCAGGCGGGCGTTGGCCTCGTCCTCGCCAATGCTCACGCGCACGCCCTCGCCCGCGAAAGCGCGCACGGACAGGGCATTGGCTTCAGCCAGGGCAGCGAAGGCTGCCGAGTGCTCACCCAGGGGTAGCCAGACGAAGTTGGCCCGGGTTTCGGGCACCCAGTAGCCCAGCTCCTGGAGCCCGGCGACGACCTTTTCGCGCTCAGCGACCAGGTGTTCTACTCGCTCCATGACCTCGTCGTTGTAGTCGAGAGAGGCCACGGCGGCCTTTTCGGCCAGGGCACTGACCGCAAAGGGAGTGGCACCCACGCGCAGGTGAGCGGTGACCTCGGGATGGGTGATGGAGTAGCCCACGCGCAAACCAGCCAGGCCCTGAGCCTTGGAGAAGGTGCGCAGAATAGCAACGTTGGGGTAGTCGGGGTAGACGTCCAGGCCGTTGACGGGAGGCTCTTGCCCTTCAGGAATCTCGGAGGCCGCACAGAACTCGAAGTAGGCCTCGTCAATCACCACGAGTACGTCACTGGGTACCTTGGCCAGGAAGTTGCGCACCTGTGACTCGGTGACGGCCGGACCGGTGGGGTTATTGGGGGTGCAGATAAGGATGACGCGGGTCTGGTCGGTTATGGCGGCAGCCATGGCATCTAGGTCATGGGCACCGTTGGGCAGGTTGGGCACCTGCACGCTCTTAGCACCGGCCAGGCCAACGCAGATAGGGTAGGCCTCGAAGGAACGCCAGGCGTAGATAACTTCGTCCTGCACACCGTCGGCGTGGGTACCTGCAAAGGTGGTCAGAATCTGGTTGAGGGCACCTAGGCTTCCTGCACCGGTAACGATATCCTCGGGGTCAACCTCCAGGTGCTCCCCCAGGGCAGTGCGCAGGGCAGTGGAGAGCGGGTCGGGGTAGCGGTGGACGGTATCAAACTCAGCCAGAATCTGAGCGACCGAGGCTACCGGGCCGAAGGGGTTCTCGTTGGATGAGAGCTTGTACTGGGTAAGCCCCTCAACCGGTGCCGGGGGTTTACCTGCGGCGTACTTGGGGAGCTGATTGAAAACCGGGCGGGGGTGCAGCCCGGAACGCTGTGAACTTGTCATGCCATCCATTCTAGTGTCGCAGGCCACAAAATCTAGGGTTGGGGGTACCGCTCTTTTGGTCAGCGGTGCACGCAACCGGTGGTTGCAGCCCTCTCTTTCTGGTAAAGTTTTCTTTCGTTCGCCCCCGATAAAGGGGTAGGAACAGGCCTCCATAGCTCAGGGGTAGAGCATTTCCCTCGTAAAGAAAAGGTCGTCGGTTCAAATCCGACTGGGGGCTCCATCAGTAAAAATCTCGCGGCCCGCACCGGTTTAGGTGCGGGCCGCGAGATTTTTTGTTGTCTATAGACCACCCGTGCGGACGCGTCCGCCCGCTTCTGGCGACACCCGAGCCTGCGCGGGCGGGCTAGCCCTCGTCCAGGTGGTTTTCGGCCCCGTACCCGATGAGGTAGGCCCAAATCCAGGCGGTGATAACCGCCAAGAAAGGTACCACCAGCAAGTGGGTGTCATTGGCAAAGAGCCAGCGGTAGAAACCCCAGAGAGCCAGTGAGGGCACAAGGAGTAGGGCAAAGAGCAGCAGGAACCCGCGGGAGAAGCCGCCGCTGGGCGTCCTGCGCGTTTGAAAACCAAGATATTTCTTCACGCTGCCTATCCTACCGCTGCCACCTGGGAGTTCTTCTAGCTACGCCACAGGCCATAGGTCTTGGCCAGCGATGAAACCTTGCGGGCACGGGCAAGACGGGGCAGGTAGGAGCCGTCCTGGGGCACGGAATCCCCTTCGCTCTTTTGCAGGAGTTCTCGAGCCCACTTAATCTCGTCGGCACTGGGGGCTAGCCCGACGTTGATGGTTTCTGCCTGGGCGGGGTCGAGGGTGAGTTTGCCGGTCATACCGTGGCTGGTGGTGATGGCACAGTCCTGGAGGAGGTCGCCACCGTACTTACCCACCGAGGGCCCATCGATGGGGCCGGCTAGGCCGCCCACGCGGGAGGCTAGCACCAGCTGGGAACGGGCAAAGGCCAGCGCGATGCGGTCATCTGATACGCCGGTGTCGCGGCGGTAATCGCCCACGCCGAAGGCTAGGCGGAAGGTGCCGGGGGCCTTGGCGATACGCACAACGTTCACCATGCCCAGGGCGGTTTCGATGAGGGCGATGACGGGGGTACCTGCCGGGAGCATCATGGCGGTGCGGGTGACGTGGTCGGGGTGCTCGGTCATGGCCAGCATGACGCCCTTGAGCCCGCTGACCTGGTTGAGTGCTTCAAGGTCTTTGGCCCAGTGGTCACTTTCAATGCCGTTAATGCGAACCCAGGCTGAAGCGCCGCTGTTGAGCATGGTTTTGAGGTGCTCGCGGGCTTCGTCCTTCTGCTCTTCGGGGCAGCCGTCTTCGATGTCGATGATGACCGAGTCGGCCTCTGATTCGAGGGCTGCGGCGATGGTTTCTTCGTCTGCGGCGGCAGAGACCAGTAGCCAGGAGCGGGAGAGACGGGCGGGCAGGGAGGCTGCGCGTTCGTTGCGGTGAAAGTTAATCACGGGTGTGTCCTTGTAAAGGTTATTTTGACCTCTTCAAGTTTACCCTGCCCGCTGGGGCCCGGGAGGGCTGTCTCTCTGGGTAAAACCTAGGCTTCCGGTCAGGCCTGGAGTCGGCCGTCAACCATGTGTTCTACCCGGTGGGTGAGCTGGATCTGTTCGAGGTCGTGGGTGATCATGAGGGTTGCGGTCTTGAACTCGGCGGTGATGTTGGCCAGGAGCTCGACGATGGCGGCGGAGCGTTCGGCGTCAAGGGCGCTGGTGGGCTCGTCAGCCAGGAGCAGGGAGGGCGAGCCCATGAGGGCGCGGGCGATATTGACGCGCTGACGCTGACCGCCAGAAAGCTGGTGTACACGGCGGTTAGCAGCTTCGCCCAGCCCTACCATATCGAGCAGGTCGGCAGCGGTGGAGCGGGCTGCCTTGAGTTCTGCCCCGCGAGCGCCGCTGATGCGGGCGGTGAGTTCTAGCTGCTCGGCAGCGGTGAGTGAGGCAATGAGGTTGGGCTGCTGGAAGATAATGCCGATGTCGGTGCGGCGCAGAGCTGCGAGGTCGGCGTCCTTGTAGGCGGTGGTGTCGGTGCCGTTGATGATGCGGGCTCCGGAGGTGGGGGTGATAAGCCCGGCGGCGACCGAGAGTAGGGAGGACTTACCCGAACCGGACGCTCCGGTCAGGGCGATGAACTCGCCGCGGCTGGCGGTGAGGTTCACCTGATCTAGGGCGCGCATGGTACGCGGGGTACCATCGGCGTCTACGCCGTCGGGGTAGTCGAGCACGATGTCGCGCAGTTCAAGGACGCTGGGGGCAGCTAAGGTTTCGTCGGCCAGGGGGCGGGTGAGTAGGTCAGTCATGAATAGTCTCTTTCAGGGGCAGTAAGCGAGTTTAGATAGAGGGAGCGGGCGCGCTGGAGCCTGCTGGCTGCGATGGAGCAAGCGGGTGCGCCAGCACGCAAGAGCGAGCGGAATCCGCCGCAAGGCGGGGCGTGAATCGGCCGAGCGCCCCGGCGCGAGTGCCGAGAGGGTCGGCAGGCGAAAGCGCGCCCGCTCCCTCTAGGCAAAATGTTCTAGTTGCCGCCGAGGGCAATCATCGGGTCGACGGTGGCGACGCGGCGCAGGGCGATGAGAGCGCCGCCAATGCCCAGGGCCCAGATTCCGGCGGCGGGGCCGGCGATGGTAAGGGCTGAGAGCTGGAAGGGTACGGCTCCTGCGGCCAGGATGCCGAGGCCCCAGCCCACCAGGGCACCGAGGGCGGCACCGACGGCGAGAATCACGGCTGCCTGGGCGAGGGCGTCCTTGGTGAGGAAGGCGCGGGAGGCGCCCAGGGCGCGCATGACGGCGATGTCGCGGGTGCGCTGGATGGTCCAGACGGTCAAGAAGGAGATAATTACCAGGGCGGAGATGCCGTAGAGGAAGCCCTGCATGGTTTTGAGGGAGCCGTTCTCGGAGGAGTAGGCGGGCAGGGCTGCGAAGGATTCGCGGGTGGTCAGGGCCTGGGTTCCGGTGGCCTCTGCGGTGGCGGCGTAGTCTGCGCTACCGGTTACAGCCAGGACGGTGCCGAGCACGGCGTCCTGCCCCTCGGTTTCACGCTGGTGGGTGATGCCCTGCCAGGTGGCGGTGGTTGCCCAGCCGGCGTTGGTGTGGGAGTAGAAAGTGTCCTCGGTGATACCTGAGACGGTCACGTCGGTGCCCGAGAAGGTAACGGTATCGCCCACGGTTGCGCCGATCTCTTCAGCGACGCTGGTGGGCAGGGCGATCTGGCCGTCACCGGGCTCGGCGCCCTGGATGAGGGGCGCAGTGTGTTCAGCCAGGTCAGAACCGGCGGGGGTAGCGACCAGGCTCATCGAAGCGGCTCCGTTGCCCTCAACCTTGCCGGTGAGGAAACCGACCGGGGTGGCATTGGCACCGGCTGCCTGCCACTCGTCCTGCAGGCCGGCAGTGACAGCGGAATCGGTGAAGGATGCCTTGCCTCCGCTCTCAGACGGGGCGAATACAAAGCGGTCAGCCCCCATCTTTTCAAGGGCATCGGTGTTCTGGTTGCCCAGCCCGCCGGTCAGGCCGGTCAGCATCACCAGTAGCAGGGTAATCAGGGCTACGGTCGCCCCGATTAGAGTGAAACGGCCCTTAGCGAAGAGGATGTCACGCCAACCGACGAACATGACTGCACTACCTTTCAAACACAGGAAAACTTGATACTTCTATTCAAGCTCCCACCGGGGGTTGCCCACATCGGGGTAAGGGTTGAACCTGGAATCAACCATTTGGTTGATGCGGCCCCGCCCGCTGTGCAGACTTCTTGGGCTGGATGCAGGGTTTTCTCTGCACACAGCCCAAAAACCCTGCACAGCCTCAGCTAAAGGTAAAGTGAGTTTGTATGACGACCGCGCCCAGCCCCCTCCCCGCTACCTCCTCGCAGCAGACCCTGCTGGTGCTCAAGATTCTGCGGGTGAGCCTGCACGTCATGTTCGCTTTTCTGCTGTGTTTTGGTGCCGTTCTGGCCGTGGTCGGCAGCGTCTATCAGGTGCGGCATACCGTTATCGGGGTGCTCTCGCTGGCACTCGGTGGCATCTATCTGGCCGGTACGGTCTACGAGAACCGGCGGGGGCTGCCTGCAACCTTCACCGACTTCTTCCCCCGGTCGGGTGCGTCCGCCCGCTACCGGCAGGCAGCCAGGTTTACCCCCGCCCACCTATGGCTGCTGATCATTACCCTGCTGTGGCTGGGGCTTATGGCGCTCGATAGCTCCTTCACCTGGATGGTCTTCCCCATCATGTTCCTCTACCTGCACCTGCTCGCCCCCGTAGCGGGGGTAGCTGCCACCCTCGTCCTTTGTGCCCTGGCCATTGCCCTACCCCTGGTGGGGCCTGCCGGGTTTGGCCTCGACTACCTTCACTCCGAGGGGCTAGCCCCCGGCTACCTCATCGGCCCCACCCTGGGGGCCCTGCTCGCCATCGTCATCTCCTTCACCTACCGCGCTCTGCGCGCCGACGCCGCCCGCCAGTACCAGCTCGCCCAGCAGCTTCGCGCGGTGCAGGCCGAACTCGTCCAGCAGCAGTACAGCGCCGGTAAGCTCGAAGAACGCGAGCGCCTGGCCCGCGAAATCCACGACACCCTGGCCCAGGGGCTTTCGTCTATTGTGTTGGTCTCCCGGGCAGCGGCGTCCTCGCTTCAGGAGGGAAAGGCGGACGCCGCAGCCGCCCAGGTGCGTGTTATCCAGGACTCTGCCGCCGCCAACCTGGCTGAGGCCCGCCGTTTTATTCGGGATCTCTCATCCCCTGCCCTGGATGACTCCCTGGTGTCAGCGCTCAGGGCTCTCGCCGCGTCCACCGAGACCGCCCAAAAAGCCGCCGGGAAATCCCTCACCTGCGCCTTTATCCTCGAAGGGAAGGAAGAAATAGCCAACGCCCTACCCGAGGCGGTTTCGGCAACCCTCATGCGCGTAGCCCAGGGCGCCCTGGCCAACGTCGCCGCCCACGCCGAAGCCAGCCGCGCAGCCCTCACCCTCAGCATCTGGCCCGGCGAAGTCACCCTCGACGTCTTCGACAACGGCCGCGGCTTCACCCCCACTCCCCTAGCAGCGGGCCCCCTCAGCGAAACCGGAACCGGCTACGGGCTCACCTCCCTCAGCGAGCGCGTTGCCCACCTCGACGGTAGCCTAGACGTTGAAAGCACCCCCGGTGAAGGCACCGTCCTCACAGCCCGTATCCCCCTCAATCAGACCAACCAGCACCGGCCCGACCAGGAGGCCCAGTGACCGTCCGCGCCCTACTCGTTGATGACCACCCCGTTGTGCGCGCCGGCCTGCGCGCCATGTTCGAAAGCTTTGAAGGCATCGATGTGGTTGCCGAAGCAGCCGACGGGTCGGCGGCACTCGCCGTGGCTGCGGAGCAGGCCCGGGCGGGGGCGGCGCTGGATGTGGTGGTCATGGACATTCAGATGAAGCCCATGGACGGCATCGAGGCAACCCGCGCTTTCAAGGCTGCGGGCGGGCCACCGGTGCTGATTTTGACGACCTTTGACACCCAGGGCGATATCGTTGCAGCTATTGAGGCAGGAGCCCTGGGCTACCTGCTGAAGGACGCCCCGCCCGAGCAGGTGCAGGCGGCGGTGCTGGCGACGGCGCGGGGTGAGCGGACGCTGTCGCCCGAGATCACGGCTGCTCTGATGGAGCGTATGCAGCGGCCCGCTATTTCTCTGTCGGCTCGTGAGATGGAGCTGCTCAAGCTGCTGGCTACCGGGGCTACCAATAAGGAGCTGGCTGAGGCTCTCTTTATTTCTCAGGCCACGGTGAAGACCCACCTGGTGCATATCTACACCAAGCTGGGCGTCGATAACCGCACGGCAGCTATCGCGGCTGCCCGGAGCGAGGGGCTGCTCTAGCTCCTGGTGCCCGCTAGCTCTTGGTTCCCATGGGGCCGGGGGTATCGGCAGCTGCCGCCTGCTTCTTCCAGCTCGCCCCGAAGTAGCGGTCTTTAAAACGCATCACCGGCACCTCGATTACCAGGTACATCGCCACACCGACAGCCACGCCCAGCGGGGCTAGCAGGGCAACCTGGGCCAGGGTGGGCAGCCCGTGCAGGTGGGGTTCCAGGGCCTTGAAGAGCACGTCGTGCACCAGGTAAATACTGTAGCTCGACAGGCCAATCAGCTGTAGGGGCCGCCAGGCCAAGAAACGGTGCACAGTAGCACCCAGCGGTTGACGCGAAGCAACCAGGCCCCAGAGCATCACAGCGGACGCCGCCCAGGCCTGGAGCGAATAGCGTACCGTATCGCGGAAGGTATCATCACGAATCACCAGGGTCAGCAGGTAAACCCCCAGGGCGGCACAAAGCACCCAGTTGCGCCCCAGAAGCGGGATGGTGCGTCCGCCCTGAATCAGGGCCCCCGACCGGTAGCGGCGGCCGATAACTTCACGCCCCAGCACCATCTCGTCCGCGGCATAGCGGTGGTACCACAGGGCGGTGAGCATGCCGATAGCAATAGCCTCCATACGGGTGTCGGTACCGAAGTAGATGCGGTCGACGCTAGCACCGGCGTCATGCAGAACCCAGCGAGACAGCGACGAGTAGAGCACCACAGCTACACCCAGTACCGTCAGGGCCCGCCGGTAAGCGGTCCAGCGCACCAGTACCAGCCAGATTAGGGCAAAGACCAGGTAGAACTGCTCTTCAATCGACAGGGACCACATCACGTGCGTACCCGGCAGTACAGTAATCTGCGAGTCCAGGTAGCGCAGGTTAAAGAAGAAGAAGACCTGCCCCAGAAAGTCCAGGGTATCGACGGCCCCACCCATCGACCGATAAACCAGCGTGGGTATCACAATCGCCAGAATCAGGGGCGGTGCGATTTTGAGCAGGCGGCGAATATAAAAGCCTGCTAGGTCGAAGCTACCGGTCTTATCACGCTCCCGCAGCAGCAGGTAGGTGATGATAAAGCCCGAGATAGCAAAGAAAATTGTTACACCCGACCCGCCCGGCACAAAGGTCAGCCCGGCGTGGGAAAACACCACCAAAAGCACCGCAAAAGCGCGCATTGCATCAATGTGGGCGTAGCGGTTCATGACGTAGAAATCCCCTCTGAATCAGGTGCGGTGTGTGGCGGTGCCCTGAGAAAGCGCGAGCGGGCACCCACCTACCTTACCGGCTAGCGGCACATGCGGGCAGGCACTTTTTAGGGGATAGCTACGCGATATGGATGACAGAACCGGTTAGGACGCCGGGGCAAGGGCTTCCTGCCGGGCGGCATCCAGGCGGGCTTCGGCGTCCGCAACGTGCTGCTGCACCGTTTCAACCCGGTGGGCGATAGTGGCGGTGCGGGTGCAGTCGGTGCCGCACTCACCGGCACAACGGGTCATAGCCAGGGCCTCAGCGCAAAGGGCTAAGGAATTACCCGCCTTGGAAAGCGCCCGGTGCAGGTCGGAGTACACCCCTGTGGGAGAAGCGGGGATATCGTTTGATTCGCTGGGCGCCAGGCGCTGGGCCTCAGCGGCAACGGTGCGGACGCGCGGCAGCAGGTCAGCCAGGTCATTAGCCAGGGGGACAAGCTCTTCAAGAGTGGGCCCGGCGGGCACACGTTCAAGAATCTGGTGGAAACGATCGAGGCCACGGACGAAGCGGTCGTGGGCGCGACGCCAGAGACCTTTGCCGAGTTCGGCGTCGTCCCTGCGGCTCTGCAGGAAGTCTTTGATACCCACGGTTACTCCTTTCACGAGGTCTACATACTTAGGTTACCCTAATATTTGCTACTGGATGTTGAAAAAGCGAGGTACGGGGACACACGGAAGCCGACTGGCTGGGGCTGGCATGAATCGCTGGTGATGAGCACCGAGATTCCGAGCGCGCGAGGAAAATAAATCTCGGTGCGAATCTGGCGAGCTTGCGAGCCATCTAGCGAACCGGCGAGAAGGTTAGTCGGCGGAGTGTGTCCCCGTACCTCGTTATATCGAGACTTCTTTGTGATGCGCTACGGCAAGTCTTCCCTTCGCACGTAGCCTCTCACTGTTCCTAGCAGCACCGAGCCCCCGGGTTCTTATCGAGGGAGTCGGTGTAGTCTTTCCAGAACTCCCGCTCGGTCATAGGAGCGTGGGTGCAGCCGCTGGCGCGGTGGTGGGCCAGGTACTTCTGGTACTTATCTGCGCCCATAACTCCGTTAGCGAACCAGCGGACGCGGGCGAGGAAAGAACGGATGCTCATACTTCTCTCCTAGTGGCCACTGTGCCCGGCAGAACCGCTGATCTGGTCGGGGTGCTTGCGGTAGAACTCCTGCCACTGGGCCTCTAGCTCCCGCTCGGCGGGGGTCGCAATCATGCCAGCCGGGGCGTAGAGCTTCGACTCGATGTAGGGGTTTTCCTTGCTTTCCTTCGCGTGGCCGTTCTTAGCCTTGACGACCTCAATCAGGGCAGTAATAACGACCACCAGGGTCAGCACCACGAAGAGGATAGAAAGCGAGCCCTGCACGAAGGTGTTGCGCACAACCGCCTCCATGGCAGCAACGTCCTTCGCCGCACCCAGCGAGGTTTCACCGGCCGCCAGGGCGTCCTTGTAGCGGAAGTGGTTAGCCCAGTAGCCCACAGCGGGGTTGGACGAGAAAATCTTCTGGTAGGAGCCCACCACCGTAACGACCAGGTCGAAGACCAGGGGCAGGGCGATAATCCAGAGGTACTTGAAGCGGCCCTTATTCGCGGCAATCGCCAGGCAGACAGCCAGCGCAACAGCAGCCAGCAGCTGGTTAGCGATACCGAAGAGGGGGTAGAAGGTGTTGATGCCGCCGAGCGGGTCGGTGACACCCAGAATCAGAATCGAACCCCAACCTGCCACCATGACGGCGGTGGTCAGCCAGGCGCCCAGTCGCCAGTTATGGTCGCGGAACTTGGGGAAGAAGTTGCCCAGGGTATCCGAGAGCATGAAGCGGGCTACGCGGGTACCGGCGTCCACCGCAGTGAGGATGAAGAGGGCCTCAAACATGATGGCGAAGTGGTACCAGAAGCTGGTGAGCTCGAACCAGGGCAGCATCTGGTTGAGAATCAGCGCCATACCCACAGCAAGGGTGGGGGCGCCACCGGTGCGGGAGACGATGGAGTGCTCGCCGACGGCGTCCGCGGTGCCCTGCAGCAGTTCGGGGGTGACGTGCACGCCGGTCAGGCCCAGGGAGTTGACGAAAACGGCCGCTGATTCGACGGTACCGCCGGTTGCCCCGGCTGCTGAGTTCATGGCGAAGTAGATGCCGCGGTCGATGGTGACAGCAGCGACCAGGGCCATGATGGCAACGAAGGACTCCATGAGCATGCCGCCGTAGCCAATGAAACGGGTCTGGCGTTCCTTTTCAACCATCTTGGGAGTGGTGCCCGATGCGATGAGGGCGTGGAAGCCAGACAGAGCACCGCAGGCAATGGTGACAAAGAGGAAGGGGAAGAGGGAACCTGACCAGACGGGGCCGTCGGCGCGGCCGGCGAACTCGCTGATGGCGGGGACGGTGATTTCGGGGCGGACGACGATAATGCCGACAGCCAGCAGCACGATGGTGCCCACCTTCATGAAGGTTGAGAGGTAGTCGCGCGGAGCGAGCAGCAACCAGACGGGCAGGACGGCAGCGATAAAGCCGTAGATAATGACGCACCAGGCCAGGGTGACGCGGTCAAGCAGCAGGTACTCCATGCCCCAGGCGGTGTTGGAGACCCAGCCGCCGCCCACGATAGCGGCCATGAGCAGGACGAAGCCAATCAGCGACACTTCGCCCACCTTACCGGGGCGCAGGTAGCGCAGGTAAACGCCCATAAAGAGGGCGATGGGGATAGTCATACCTACCGAGAAAACACCCCAGGGGGATTCACCCAGGGCGTTGACCACGACCAGGGCAAGGATAGCGGTAATGATGATCATGATGGCCAGAGTTGCCAGAATGGCGGCGTAGCCACCTACGGTTCCTAGCTCTTCCTTGGCCATCTGGCCCAGGGAGCGTCCGCCCCGGCGCATGGAGAAGAAGAGCACCAGGTAGTCCTGCACGGCGCCGGCGAAGATAACGCCGACGATAATCCAGATGGTGCCGGGCAAAAAACCCATCTGGGCTGCCAGGACGGGGCCTACCAGGGGGCCAGCGCCCGCGATAGCGGCGAAGTGGTGGCCGTAGAGTACGCGGCGGTCGGTGGCGGCGTAGTCCTTGCCGTCAGCGTCGTATTCGGCGGGGGTAGCGCGGCGGTCATCGGGCTGGGTGAGCTTGGCTTCGATGAAGCGGGCGTAGAAACGGTAGGCAATCAGGTAGCTACAGACGGCGGCGAAGACGAACCAGATGGCGTTGACGGTTTCGCCGCGGAAGATAGCGATCATGGACCAGGAAACCGCTCCGACCAGGGCGATGAGGGCCCAGATGGCGATAGTTTTGGGCTTCCAGGTACGGTGTTCGGCATCGAGCACGTCGGGGTCGACGTAGGGTTTCGGCCGCTCCTGCTCTAGGGTTGAAGAGCTCTGTGGTGACATGGTGAGGCTCCAATGTGACTGTGATGTCCCACAACTGTGTGGGTGTGTGCACTCACACAATACTCCCCTATGGGCGCCAGGTCACATATTACGGCGCTTGTGACGCCGCTTTTCGTTCACCGGCCGGCAGAGCGCCCGCCGCAGATGCGCGGACGCCCGCGGTTTAGGGGGTCAGCAGAATTTTGCCGCGGTGCTCCCCGGCTTCTAAATGGGCGTGGGCTTCTGATGCCCGCTCAAGCGGGAAGACGGCGCTGGTATGGTTCGAGATTTCCCCGCTTTCAATCAGGGGCCACACGAACTGCCCCACACCGTCCACAATGCGGGCCTTATCAGCAGTCGACCGCGAGCGCAGGGAAGTGGCGTGCACGCTCAAGCGGCGCGGGAGCATATAGCCCAGGTTGAGCTGCCCCTTGGGCCCGCCCTGCAGGCCAATGACGGCCATAGAGCCATCTACCGCCAGGGTCTTAATGTTCTCTTCTAGGTAGGCTCCACCCACAACGTCCAGGATGTAGTCGGCCCCGCGTCCGTCCGTCAGCTGGCGGACGGTTTCGCGAAAGTCTTGAGTGCGGTAGTTGATAGCCTCAGCACCCAGCGCCCGGATAAAATCGCACTTTTCATCACTACCGCCGGTGGCAAAAACCTGCAGCCCCAGGGCTCGGGCCAGCTCGATAGCGTGGGTGCCGATGCCACCGGTACCACCGTGAATGAGCAGGGTTTTACCGTCGTTTCCCTCGGGGCGGGGTGCAACTCCCAGGGTAAGAACCAGGTTGGAGTAGACCGTTGCAGCCACCTCAATGAGGCCGGCGGCGTCTTCGAGGCTGGTGCCTTCAGGCACCGGCAGGGTATGGCTCAGATCCACCGCCACGTACTCGGCATACCCACCGCCAGCGAGCAGGGCGACCCGCTCCAGGTTCAGGTAGCCCTCGTCGACACCCTCCCCCACGGCTTCCACCGTGCCCGAGACCTCCAGACCGTAGATGGAACTAGCCCCAGGGGGCGGAGGGTAAAAGCCCTGCCGCTGGGAGACGTCCGCCCGGTTGACCCCGCTGGCCGCCACACGCAGCAGCACCTGGCCGGGGCCGGGTGTCGGTGTAGGCTGCTCGCTCACGATCAGCACCTCGGGGCCGCCGTGTTCTTCTTCGAGGATGGCGCGCATGGGGACTCCTTTTCTCACAGGGTTTTCTGCCGCTTACCGGGGCAGTTAGGCGGACGGACGCTTACCTCCCACCCTTACACCTCAGCCTAACGAGAGCAAGGGCACAAAGACCACTATTTTGCTTTGGGGCGGCAACTGTGTACCATGGTAGGAGTGCTCAGCACAGTTTGGATGGTTGTCCGAGCGGCCGAAGGAGCTGGTCTTGAAAACCAGTAGGCGGCAACCCCGTCTCGTGGGTTCAAATCCCACACCATCCGCCACGAAGCCCGCTTCCGTAAGGGAGCGGGTTTTTTCATGCCCGGGTTCAGAGACAGAAGCAGGGGGTTATAGGCAGAAAAGTGTGTCCCACCCCGGGCGCGTCACCCACCACGACCACCCCAACCACGCCGCACCACCA